>NZ_JNNN01000019.1:0-181706 GCF_000735635.1 Massilia sp. LC238
ATCGTAATGCTCCCGGATTTGCTCACACTGGACTCCAAACGATTCGGAGTCGACAGCATGAGTCATCTAGCAAAAAGCGGACATTTCAACTTTGCTAGATCCGGACATTACAACTTTGCCCTAACAGGGTGGGCGGCTCCACTCGAACCGACATGATCCTGCGGCTCTTGTGCCGCCCACGCGTTCAACAGGCGTCCGCGTACCAAGCTGCCTCGCTGGTCCGCCGGCCTGGCTTGAACGCGTGGGCGGCGGACCAGCCGGCGGCTGATCGGGGCTCAGGGTGGAGCCGCCCACCCTACGGGTCATTCAAAGGTGGCGGGTGTCGGCGGGCGGCGCCACCCAGTTGTCGTTGCGGCCGTCCAGGTAGCGTACCGGGGCAGCCAGCAGTTCCTCGACCGGCAGGTCGTCCAGGCTGGCCAGCACCACCGCGTGGAAGGCGCCCAGCGCCGGCGAGTCGCCGGTCGAGAAGGTGTTGATGCCGCAGTGCCTGCAGAAGTAATGCGCATCGCGGCGCGTGTGGTAGCGGTATTCGCGCAAGGTATCGCTACCGGCGAGCAGCCGGAATGCCGAGGAAGGCACCTGCGCCGCCCAGAAGCGCATCTTGCTGCAGATCGTGCAGTTGCACTTGCTGGTGCCGGCACCCAGGTCGATGTCGGCTTCGAAGCGTACGCTGCCGCAGTGGCAGCTGCCGTGGTAGGTCTTCATGCTGTGGCCAGAAAGCTCACGTCGTATGGCCGATCTGGTCGCAGAACTCCTGCAGCAGGCGCTCGCCCTCGGGCCAGGGACCGTGGCCGGAATCCGCGTTCACGTGGCCGGCCTCGCCGATGTGCACTAGGCGGCTGCCCCAGGCGTGGGCGAAGGCGGTGGCGCGTGCCAAGCTGAGGTAGGGATCGTTGTCGCTCGCGAGCACCATGCTGGGAAAGGGCAGGGGAGCAAACGGAATCGGCGCGAAGCCGTTGCTCGGTGCCGGATAGCTCGGCGCCTCGACGTCGCTCGGGGCCACCAGGAAGGCGCCGGCCACCTTCAGCGGCGAACGGCTGGCCGCCCAATGCGCCACCAGCATGCAGCCGAGGCTGTGCGCGACCAGGATCGGCGCGCCTTTGCAGGCGGCGATGGCGGCGTCCAGCTCGGCCACCCATTCGTCGCGCTCCGGGCAGTTCCAGTCGCGGTGCTGGGCCTTGATCCAGGCGGGATAGCGCTCCTGCCACTGGCTCTGCCAATGCTCGGGACCGGAATTCCACAGGCCCGCCAGGATCAGTACGTCGCACTTCATCGCGCCTCCGCCATTAGGAAAAGATGAACGGCGATTGTACGTCGAAAGCGGCAGGCCGGTTTCAGGCTCCGGTTTTTTCGGCCGCGACCAAGGGCCTGCGCGGCGCCAGCAGCCGCGCGAACAGGGCCTGGAACAGGTGGCGGCGGTGTTCGGTGAGCGCGCCGAGGGCGAAGGTCGTCGCCACGATCGCTGCGCCGAGGCCCAGCAGGGCCGCACCAGAGCTGCGCTCGTGCGGGTAGGCCGCCAGCCACAGCCCGATGACGATCGCATGCGACAGGTAGAGCGTGAAGGTGTACGAGGCCAGCAGCCGCACCGCCGGTGCGATGCGCTCAAGCGCCGTGAAGCCGGCATCGCGCGCGCAGGCGAAGTTGAGCAGGACGATGGCGCAGACCACATAGTCGCCGAGGAAGCGGTCGGCACTGCCAAGTGGCAGCCCGGAGAAGGGCCACCAGGCGATGCCGGCCATGCGCAGCGGCTCTTCCAGGCGCAGGCCTACCCAGGTGGCGAGCAGCGCCAGGCTGGCCAGCCATCCGGCCCGGGCCGCATTGCGGCCGAGCCAGGGACCATGGCTGCGCCGGTACAGCCAGGCGCCGGCCAGCCATACCGGCAGCAGCAGCCACAGCTTGTAGCCCATGACAAGCAGCGCCAGTCCCACAAGGGCGATGCGGCGGCGGCCCTGCAGGTAGCAGGCCAGCCCGAACAGCAGGTAGTACCAGGCCTCGTAGTTGAGCGACCAGTAGGGCTCCATGTAGGGAGGCACTTCGCCCAGGGTCCAGTGCTGGCCGAGAAAGAGCAGGTGGAATGGTACGTACACGTACAACTTGTCGAGCGCGTAGCCATGGGGCGGGACCAGGTCGGTGAAGGCGCGCACGGCCAATGCACAGGCCAGTCCCAGCAGCAGGACCGGCAGCGCCACCGAATACAGGCGCGACAGGCGCGCCACTGCGTACGCGCGCGCGGACGGCCGGCGCTGCGCCGTCGTCGCCGCGATCACGAAGCCGGACAGGACGAAGAACACGATCACCGCCTCGCGCCCCATCTCCGGCACCAGGCCCCAGGCGCCCTTCGGGATGACCCTGAAGTACTCGACATGGGCGAGCACCACCATGACCGCGGCGAGGAAGCGGGTCAGGTCGAGATAGACGGAAAAGGGCTGCGCGAGCGCAGGCGGCGCGGATTGCATTGTTTCTTTAGATTATGGAAACAATGCGATCATACACCGCTCGGCCCGCCTGGCTCAAAGTGCGGTTCGGAGGGCAAACAATTCAGGGAACAGCACCACGTCGAGCATCTTGCGCAGGTAACTGGCGCCCGAGGTGCCGCCGGTGCCGGTCTTGAAGCCGATGATGCGCTCGACCGTGCTCACATGGCGGAAGCGCCAGAAGCGGAAGGCGGTCTCCAGGTCGACCAGCTTCTCGGCCAGTTCGTACAGCGCCCAGTGGTGTTCGGTGTCCTGGTAAACCGCCAGCCAGGCCGCTTTCACGCTCTCGTCGCCCACGGTCGGCCGGGTCCAGTCGGCGGCCAGGCGCTCAGGGGCGATGGTGAAGCCGCTGCGCGCCAGCAGCATCACCGCCTCGTCGTAGACCGAAGGCGCGTGCAGCTCGCGTTCCAGGATGGCATGCGCCTCGGGCGACTTCTCGTGCACGCCCAAGAGGTTCGGGTTCTTGTTCCCGAGGATGAATTCGAGCTCGCGGTACTGGAAGGACTGGAAGCCCGAGGACGCGCCAAGGTAGGGGCGGATCGCCGTGTATTCGGGCGGGGTCATGGTCGCCAGCACGTCCCAGGCATGCACCAGCTGGTCCATGATGCGGGCCACGCGCGCCAGCATCTTGAAGGCCGGCGGCAGGTTGTCCTCGCGAATGTGGCGGCGCACCGCCTGCAGCTCGTGCAGCATCAGCTTGATCCACAGCTCGCTGGTCTGGTGCTGGATGATGAACAGCATCTCGTTGTGGTTCGGCGAGAGCGGATGCTGGGCGGCCAGGATCTGGTCGAGGCCCAGGTAGTCGCCGTAGCTCATCGATTCCTTGAAATCGAGCTTGGCGCCGTGCCACTCGGCCGGCTTGGTATTCGCTTTGTCGTCCATGTCGGCCTCAGGTCACTGCGCTGCGTTCGGCCCGGGTATCGTAGGCTTCGCGGTCGAGGATGTCCTTCAGGATCGCCACCGCATCCCAGACGTCGGCGAAGCTGGTGTAGAGCGGGGTGAAGCCGAAGCGCATGATCTCGGGCTCGCGGTAGTCGCCGATCACGCCGCGGGCAATCAATGCCGCCATCACCGCGTAGCCGTGCGGATGGGTAAAGCTGGCCTGGCTGCCGCGCCGCGCGTGTTCGCGCGGCGTCACCAGGCCGAGCGGATGGTCGCCGCAGGTCGATTCGACCAGCTCGATGAAGAGGTCGGTCAGCCCCAAGGACTTCTCGCGGATGGCCGCCATGGTGGTCTCCTCGAACACCTCCAGCCCGCACTCGACCAGCGCCAGCGACAGCACCGGCTGGGTGCCGCACAGCGCGCGCCCGATACCTTCGCAAGCCGCAAAGCCGTGCGACATGGCGAAGGGCTTCGCATGGCTCCACCAGCCCGTGAGCGGATGGGCAAACGCCGCCTGGTGGCGCTGCGGCACCCAGATGAAGGCCGGGGCCCCGGGACCGCCGTTCAGGTATTTGTAGGTGCAGCCGACCGCGAAGTCGGCTTTGGCCGCATGCAGGTCGACCGGCACCGCGCCGGCCGAGTGGGCCAGGTCCCAGACGGCGAGCGCGCCGGCGGCGTGCGCGTGGCGGGTCAGCTCCGCCATGTCGTGCAGGTAGCCGGTGCGGTAGTTGACGTGGGTGAGCATCAGCACCGCGCAGTCGGCGTCCACCGCCGCCGGGATCTCGTCCACCGAATCGACCAGGCGCACGCGGTAGCCGCGATCCAGCCACTGGGTCAGGCCTTCGGCCATGTAGATGTCGGTGGGGAAGTTGCTGCGTTCGGTAACGATGGTGCGGCGTCCGGCTCCCGCTCCTTCAGCCTGCAGCTTCAGGGCCGCGGCCAGCGCCTTGAACAGGTTGAGCGAGGTGGTGTCGGTGACCACGACTTCGCCCTCGTTGGCGCCAATCAGCGGCGCCAGGCGATTGCCGAGGCGCTTGGGCAGGTCGAACCAGCCGGCCGTGTTCCAGCTCTTGATCAGGTCCTGGCCCCATTCGCGGCTGACGACTTCCTGGGCGCGCGCCAGGGCGGCCTTCGGGCGGGCGCCGAGCGAATTCCCGTCCAGGTAGATGATGCCGTCGGGCAGGTCGAAGCGCTCGCGCAGGGTGCGCAGCGGGTCGCGTTGGTCGCTCGTGACGCAGTCGGCGCGTGTCGTTACAGCGGTCATGCAGCTTCCTTCATGGGTAATTGACGCAGGATGGCGCGCACCGGGCTGGCGTCCATGCCGGCGAATTTCAGGGGCAGGGCGACCAGCTCATAGTCGCCCTCGGGGACCTCGTCCAGCACGATGCCCTCCAGGATCGCCATCCCGCCGGCGCGCACCGCATGGTGGGCGTCCAGGGTCTTCGAATCCTGCGGGTCGAGCGAGGGGGCGTCGGTGCCGACCAGGATCGCGCCGCGGCTGGCCAGCAAGGCGATCGCGGCCGGGCTGATGGCGGGGAAGGCCGGGTCCCAGGCCTGCCGGGGCGCCCTGGCGTAGGTACGCAGCAGCACGCGCGGCGGGACGCCATCCAGCTTGCCCTCGAGGTGGGTCGGCTCGACCGTGCTCACGCCGGTGCAGTGGATCACGCGGCAGGCGCCGATGTAGGGCAGCAGGTCGACCTGGTCGATCGACTTGCCGGCCGGGTCATAGTGGCTGGGGGCGTCGGTATGCGCGCCGAGATGGGTGGTCATGGTCATGCGGCTGACGCGCACCGGGCAGCCATCCTTGATCGCCCAGGTCGGGGCGGCCTCGAACGGGGTGTCGCCTGGCCAGACGGGAATGCCGTTCGATATCGTCGGGCTGATGTCCCAGATGCGTAAAGATTCCATGCTTGCCTTGGATTAGTTGAGGCTTGAAGCTTTTGTTAGTCTCGCAGTGTAGCAAGTTCCCCGGCCTGCCGCCTGCCTTTGTTGGCTTGCCGATAACTTTTTGGCGCACAAAAAAATTTTCAAAAAATTTTCTCAAGAACCCTAAAGTTCTCCAAACCGCTGCCGTTACCCGTACCAGAAGCGCGGTAAAGGGTTTTGAAAAATATTTTCGACAAACCCTCAAGTTCTCACTAGGCGCTCCGTTAATGAAGTGGAGAAGGGCAGCAAGATTTGAAAAAATATTTTGCGAAAACCCTAAAGTTCTCCGAAAGCTTGACGTAAACCGTATCAAGCGCACGACAGAAGCAGTCTCGAGCGCGCACAATTCGGCGGATTTTCCGCAGCTCCCCCAGCCCCCGTTTTCATAGGGGCGCCAGAGTGATCCAGCAGGGTTTGTCAGACAAACTCCTACGGGTCATGCCGTCATTTCGCGGACGAAAAATACAGAGTTCGTCCAATACCGAAAAAGTTTCCTCACAGTCAGAATCTATCTCAACGGCAACACCTCAGTAGCAACTGAGTCGCCGATCAACGGATACGGAGAGATAGAAAAATGACGATGAACGACATGATGGCTGAAATCCGCGACGCCAACCTGAGCTACCTGATGCTGGCCCAGCAGATGATCCGCGCCGACAAAGTCACCGCCATTTTCCGTCTCGGCATCTCCGCCGACATCGCCGAGCTGATCGAAGGCATGAGCAATGCCCAGATCCTGAAGCTGGCAAGCGGCAACATGATGCTGGCCCGTTTCCGCTTCGACGACACCGCCATCCTGTCGATGCTGACCAGCCACACCAAGGAGCGCAGCCTGGCCCAGTCGCACGCCGCCATCCTGATGGCTGGCCAGCCAGTTGAAGAGATCGTATAAAATCCCGCTGACGCGGTCCCGTCGGGGCTGCATGGCAAGTTACACGGGCGGGAGTGGCAATGAGCAAGAAGAGTGTCGTATCGGAAGCGCAGGAAATCCAGCTTGCGATCGAACTGATCAACCTGGGGGCGCGCCTCCAGCTGCTCGAAACCGAAGTCTCGCTGTCGCGCGAGCGCCTGCTCAAGCTGTATAAGGAACTGAAGGGCGTCTCTCCGCCCAAGGGCATGTTGCCGTTCTCGACCGACTGGTTCCTGACCTGGCAGCCCAACATCCATTCCTCGCTGTTCATCAACATCCATAACTTCCTGGTCGAACATGCCGGCGCCAGCGGCGTCCAGGCGGTGATGAAGGCTTACCAACTCTACCTCGAACAGATGCCGCCCGAGCCGGGCGAAGAGCCGCTGCTGTCGCTCACCCGCGCCTGGACCCTGGTGCGCTTCTTCCAGAGCGGCATGCTGGTGCTGGCCCCGTGCCAGAAATGCCAGGGCAAGTTCGTCGTCAATGCCCTCGACCTGAACGCCGGCTACCTGTGCGGCCTGTGCCACATGCCTTCGCGCGCCGGCAAGACGCGCAAGGCCAAGGATGCCAAGGACGCGGCCGCTGCTGCGGCCAAGCAGGGCGAATAACATGGTTCTTCGTAGGGTGGGCGGGTTTCCCGCCCACGCGGCGATCGTTATCGGCCAGTTTATCGCGCCGCATGATCTTGCTACCAGCTATCACCGCGTGGGCGGCAGAGCCGCCCACCCTACATGAAGCCCGCGGTGGCGGCACTGCTGTTGCAGGTCGCCGCTTTCCCGCTGACCCTGGCACTTACCTGGTTGCTGGCCACTGCCGGCATCCCCATGTCCTACCTCTCCGTGGCCGTGATCCAGGGACTGGCCGCCGCAGGCCTGAGCTGGTGGCGCGGCCTGGCGAGCTGGTGGCACGCGATCCAGCTGCTGTTCCCGGTCGCGCTGTTCGGCGCCGTTCAACTGGCGATCCCGCCGCTGGTCTTCCTGGCCGTCTTCCTGTTCCTGCTCCTGCTCTATTGGTCCACCTACCGTACCCAGGTGCCGTATTACCCGTCCAACCGGCGCGTCTGGGAGGCGGTGGCCGGACTCCTGCCGGACAAGCAGCCGGTGCGCGTGATCGACATCGGCAGCGGCCTGGGTGGCCTGGTGCTGGACCTGGCGCGCCGCGGCCCGGCGGTCGAGGCCATTGGCATCGAGCTGGCGCCGCTGCCCTGGCTGGTGAGCCGGCTGCGCGCGCGCCTGGCGCGTAGCCGCGCCCGTTTCATCCGCGGCGACTACGATGCCCTCAATTTCGGCGAATTCGACCTGGTGTTCGCCTACCTGTCGCCGGCCGCGATGCCCGCCCTGTGGCGCAAGGCCGCGCGCGAAATGCGGCCCGGTTCGCTGCTTCTCAGCTACGAATTCATCATTGACGATCGTCTACCTAACCGTATCGTCTATCCCACAGAGGGCGGCCCGGCCCTTCATATCTGGCACTTTTAGACGACAAAACCGGCCTTTCTGCTTGCCGGTGAGCCATTCTCCCGCTAGAGTGGTTCCCTGCGTCAACTTTGCCTGAAATCACTATTATTGAGTCGCCCGGACGAAACATTCCCGGCATTTCTGGAGCGGAATTCCCTTGTTAGTCATTCTTGGTTACATCGTCGTCTGCCTCTGCGTCTTCGGCGGCTTCGCCCTGGCCGGCGGCCACCTGGCCTCGCTGTGGCAGCCGATCGAACTGCTGATGATCGGCGGCGCCGCCCTGGGCGCCTTCTTCGTCGGTAACACCATGAAGTCGGTCAAGGCGACCATGAAAGCCCTCCCGGGTGTGTTCAAGGGCTCGCAGTACACCAAGGACATGTACATGGAGCTGATGGCGCTGCAGTTCGACGTGCTGTCGAAGGTGCGCAAGGAAGGCCTGATGTCGATCGAAGGCGACATCGAGGCGCCGGAAGCCTCGCCGCTGTTCTCGAAGTACCCGGCGGTGCTGGCCGACCACCACATCGTCGAATTCATGACCGACTACCTGCGCCTGATGGTGTCGGGGAACATGGACGCGATGCAGATCGAAAACCTGATGGACAACGAGATCGAGACCCACCACCACGAGGGCGCGATCCCGGCCCACGTGATCGCCAAGGTCGGCGACGGCCTGCCGGCCTTCGGTATCGTGGCGGCGGTGATGGGGGTGGTCCACACCATGGAATCGGTGGGCCTGCCACCGGCCGAGCTGGGCATCCTGATCGCCAAGGCGCTGGTCGGCACCTTCCTCGGCATCCTGCTGGCCTACGCCTTCGTCACCCCGCTGGCCAGCGTGCTGGAGCAGAAGCTGGAAGAATCGACCAAGATGTTCCAGTGCGTGAAGGTCACGCTGCTGGCGAGCCTGAACGGCTATGCGCCGGCGCTGGCCGTCGAATTCGGCCGCAAGGTGCTGTACTCGACCGAGCGTCCGAGCTTCGCCGAACTCGAAGAGCACATCAAGAAGAAGAAGTAGAGCGTGATGCTGCTTTCAGATCAACTGCAGGAATCGAGACGAGGAGGGGACCATGGCTGACGACAACATGCGTCCCATCGTCGTCAAGCGCATCAAGAAGGTCCAGGGCGGCCACCATGGCGGCGCCTGGAAGATCGCCTACGCCGACTTCGTGACCGCGATGATGGCCTTCTTCCTGCTCATGTGGCTGCTCGGCTCGACCGCCAAGGGCGACCTGGAAGGCATCTCAGAATACTTCAAGACGCCGCTCAAGGTGGCGATGGCGGGCGGCTCGGGCGCCGGCGACTCCTCGTCGGTGATCAAGGGCGGCGGCACCGACCTGTCCCGCCGCAACGGCCAGGTCAAGAAGGGCGACATCGACCCGACCTCGAAGACCTACAACCTGGAGGCGGCCAAGGCCCAGATCGCGCGCGCCGAGGCCGAGCGCCTGCAGTCCCTCAAAATGAAGATCGAATCGGTCATCGAGGTCAATCCGCTGCTCAAGAAGTACAAGAACCAGCTGCTGCTCGACCTCACCAGCGAAGGCCTGCGCATCCAGATCGTGGACGAGCAGAACCGCCCGATGTTCGAGCTGGCCAAGGCCGAGCTGCAGCCGTACACGAAAGAGATCCTGAATATCATCGGCATGGTGCTCAACGAGGTGCCGAACAAGATCGGCCTGTCGGGCCATACCGACGCCACCCCGTATTTCAGCCATGCCGGCTACAGCAACTGGGAGCTGTCGGCCGACCGCGCCAACGCCTCGCGCCGCGAACTGGTGCGCGGCGGCCTGGGCGACGACAAGGTGCTGCGCGTGGTCGGGCTGGCCTCGGCCGCCAACCTCGATCGCAAGGACCCGTTCAACCCGATCAACCGGCGCATCAGCATCATCGTCATGAACAAGAAGACCGAGGAAGCCGTGCAGCGCGACGCCGCCTCGCTCGAGGTGCCGGCGCAGCAGCCCGCGGCGGCGGCCGAAGCGGTCGCGGCGAACGCCGGTATGCCGGCCGCAGGCAAGTAGTCCAGCAGGAGACTCGAATGAAAAGAAAAAAGATTCTCGGATCACACGTCAAGCGCCTGCTGTCCGGTGTGGCCATCCACGGACGCCGCCACCTGACCGAGGTCGAGACCGACCTGCTGCAGACCGAGCTGCTGCTGGAAGAAGCCATCGACAAGCTGACCAGCAGCTTCATGGCCATCCACACGGCGGTCGGGGCGCGCCAGGAAGCGATCAACCGCCTGCTGGCCGGCGAGACGCCGAGCGCCGAAGACAGCGCGAACCTGGCGGACATGTCCGGCGAGATCGGCCAGCACGTGAACTCGGCCATCACCAGCATGCAGTTCCAGGACATGACCAGCCAGCTGATCGACCGCACGCTGCGGCGCGTGACCGGCCTGCGCGATTTCCTCGGCACGCTCAGCGAGCATGGCGCCGAGATCGCACCGGAAACCGACAGCGACGAGATCGTCGAACGCCTGGGCAAGGTCAGCATGGCGCTGGCGATCCAGTCGCTCGAGCTGCGCAGCATGCTGCGCAAGTCGGTCGACCAGCAGCACCTCGAGAGCGGGGACATCGAACTCTTCTGAGTGCGCCGCCGGTACTGAACAACACGACACTTCGCCACTTAACATTCAACCGGAACATACCGGATAAAACAGCAGGAGCAAAACATGGCAAAAACGATTCTCGCGGTCGACGATTCCAGTTCGCTGCGCCAGATGGTGGCCTTCAGCCTGAAGGCGGCTGGCTACAACGTGGTGGAAGCCGTGGACGGCCAGGATGGCCTCGACAAGGCAAAGCTGCAGAGCGTGGACCTGGTCCTGACCGACCAGAACATGCCGCGCATGGACGGCCTGGCGCTGATCAAGACCCTGCGCACGCTGCCGACCTACGCCAAGCCCCCGATCCTGATGCTGACCACCGAGTCGTCCGACGAGATGAAGGCCAAGGGTCGCGCCGCCGGCGCCAACGGCTGGCTGGTCAAGCCTTTCGATCCGCAGCGCCTCATCGAGGTCGTGAAAAAAGTCATCGGTTGAACCGATGATGCGCCCGGTAATCGAGGAAACAGCACCATGACGATCGACATCAGCCAGTTCTACCAGGTCTTTTTCGACGAGGCAGAGGAACTGCTCGCCGAAATGGAGCGGCTGCTGCTGGCAGTCGACGTGGCCGCGCCCGACCCGGAAGACCTGAACGCGATCTTCCGCACCGCCCATTCCGTCAAGGGCGGCGCCTCGACCTTCGGCCTGTCCGACATGAGCGAGGTCACGCACGTGCTCGAGTCGCTGCTGGACCGCATCCGCAAGGGCGAGATGGCGCTGACCTCGAACCACGTGGACGCCTTCCTGGCGGCCAAGGACAGCCTCAAGATGCAGCTCGACGGCCACCGCCACGGCGCAGCCGTCGACCAGGAAGCGGTCGCCAACGTGCGCATGGTGCTGCACGACCTGGCCGAAGGCCTGGTGCCGCACGCACCCGTGGTGGCGCCGTCGTATCTCACCGCCGAGGCGAAGGTACACCAGCCGACTGAGGGAGCGCACCGCTACAAGATCGAGCTGCCCCCGGTCGAGCAGCGCGACATCAGCGCCCTGGTCGACGAGCTGGGCCTGATGGGGCGCGCCAAGGTGACGCCGCTGGAGGGCGGGCGCAGCGCTATCATCATCACCACGCACGAGAGCCTGGATGACATCATCGCGATCTGCTCCTTCGTGCTCAATCCGGAAGACCTGAAGATCTTCGAGGCCCCGGCCTTGACGCCCGAACAGCGCGCCATCGAGGCCGCCGAGCGCAAGCGCATCGAGGACCAGCAGGGCTACGGCTTCTTCGACGCCGACGACGAGGGCGCGGCCGCGGCAAGCGGCGGCGACGAGCTGTCGGACGACGAGCGCGGCTACGGCTTCTTCCAGCCGATCGAACAGATCCGCGCCGCGGCCGGCATCACGGGTGAACCGAAGCCGGCTGCCGCGCCGAAGGGCCCGGAACCGCTCGAGCTGTCCGAAACGGCAAGCGAGCTGGCGCTTGAAAAGAAGGCCGCCGCCAAGAAGGACCCGCACGCGGAATCGTCCTCGATCCGGGTGTCGGTCGAGAAGGTCGACCAGCTGATCAACCTGATCGGCGAACTGGTGATCACCAACGCCATGCTCGAGCAAAGGAGCGGCGGGCTGGATCCGATGACCCACGAGCGCCTGCTCAATTCCATCAGCCAGCTGGGCCGCAACACCCGCGAGCTGCAGGAAGCGGTGATGTCGATCCGCATGATGCCGATGGACTTCGTGTTTTCGCGCTTCCCGCGCATGGTGCGCGACCTGGCCAGCAAGCTTGGCAAGAAGGTCGACTTCATCACCAACGGCGCCGCCACGGAGCTCGACAAGGGCCTGATCGAGCGCATCGTCGATCCGCTGACCCACCTGGTGCGCAACTCGATCGACCACGGCATCGAGATGCCGGCCGCACGTGTTGCCAGCGGCAAGTCGGAGGCGGGGCGCCTGTTCCTGTCGGCCGGCCACCAGGGCGGCAATATCGTCATCGAAGTCTCGGACGACGGCGCCGGCCTGAACCGCGAACGGATCCTCGCCAAAGCCAGCCAGAACGGGCTTTCGGTGAGCGAGAACATGAGCGACGAGGAAGTCTGGCAGCTGATCTTCGCGCCGGGCTTCTCGACCGCCGAGCAGGTGACCGACGTGTCGGGCCGCGGCGTCGGCATGGACGTCGTCAAGCGCAACATCGCCTCGATGGGCGGCAGCGTCGACATCCGCTCTGCGCGCGGCTTCGGCACCACGATCTCGATCTCGCTGCCCCTGACGCTGGCCATCCTGGACGGCATGTCGATCCGCAGCGGCGAAGAGGTCTACATCCTGCCTCTGTCCTTTGTCGTCGAGTCGCTGCAGCCGGCGCTTGCCGACATCCGCGAGATCGCGGGACGCGGCCGCGTGCTGAAGGTGCGCGGCGAATACCTGCCCCTGATCCCGCTGTACCAGATGTTCGAGATCCAGCCGCGCATCACCGACCCCTCCGAGGGGATCGTGGTGATCCTCGAGACCGAGGGCAAGAAGGCCGCGCTGTTCGTGGACGAACTGGTAGGCCAGCAGCAGGTGGTGGTGAAGAACCTGGAAGCGAATTACCGCAAGGTGGCCGGCATCTCGGGCGCCACCATCCTGGGCGACGGCGGCGTCGCCCTGATCCTCGACGTAGCCGCGCTGGTGCGCTCCTCGCGCCAGCTGCTGGGCGACACCGTCGTATCGTGAAGCTTTTTACAAAACATTAACCCCAAGAGGACGTGAACATGTCTACTGTACAGAACAACAAACCGGCCGACGGCGCCATCGAAGGCGCCGGCAGCGAGTTCCTGGCCTTCACCCTGGGCTCCGAGGAATACGGCATCGATATCCTCAAGGTGCAGGAGATCCGCGGCTACGAAGCGGTGACCCGCATCGCCAACGCACCGGAATTCATCAAGGGCGTCATCAACCTGCGTGGCATCATCATCCCGGTGGTGGACATGCGCATCAAGTTCAAGCTGGGCACCCCGGTGTACGACCAGTTCACCGTCGTGATCATCCTGAACATCGGCGGGCGCATCATGGGCATGGTGGTGGACAGCGTGTCGGACGTGACCACGCTCACCCCGGACCAGATCAAGCCGGCGCCGGAAATGGGTACCGCCTTCAATTCGGACTACATGATCGGCCTGGGCACGGTGGACGAGCGCATGCTGATCCTGGTCGACATCGACAAGCTGATGTCGTCCAGCGAGATGGGCCTGATGGACAAGCTGGCAGCGTGATTTTGTATGGTGGGCGGGAAAACGCCTACCCTACAACAGCCGGCACAAGCAACACTGATAGCAACGAAGAGGCAATAACGTGCCGCAGCAACGAACCGATACGGCCAAGGAATTCGATTTCACGCGCAGTGATTTCGAGCGGGTCCGCGCGCTGATCTACCAGCGCGCCGGGATATCCCTGGCCGACAGCAAGCAGGAGATGGTCTACAGCCGCCTGGCGCGGCGCCTGCGCGCCACCGGCATCCAGTCCTTCGTGCGCTACCTCGACGACCTGGAAGCAGGCCGGATGGCGACCGAATGGGAAGCCTTCACCAATGCGCTGACCACCAACCTGACCTCGTTCTTCCGCGAAGCCCACCACTTCCCGCTGCTGGCCGAGCACCTGGCCGGGCTGCAGCGCCGCGACGGCAAGCCGCTCACCATCTGGTGTTCGGCCGCGTCCACCGGCGAGGAACCGTATTCGATCGCGATGATCGCCTGCGAGGCCTTCAACAGCTTGAGCCCGCCGGTACAGATCGTCGCGACCGATATCGACACCAATGTGCTGGCGGTCGGCGCCACCGGGGTCTATCCGATGGAGCGCGTCGACAAGGTGGGCGCGGAGCGCTTGAAGCGCTTCTTCCTGAAGGGGAAGGGCGCCAACGAGGGCATGGCGCGGGTGCGTCCGGAACTGCGCCAGCTGGTGAGTTTCCGCCAGCTGAACCTGCTGGCGAACGAATGGCCGGTGGAAGGGCAGTTCGACGCGATCTTCTGCCGCAACGTGATGATCTACTTCGACAAGGACACCCAGCGCAAGATCCTGGCGCGCTTCGTGCCCCTGATGAAGCCCCATGCCCTGCTGTTCGCCGGGCATTCCGAAAACTTCCTGTACGTGTCGGATTCGCTGCGCCTGCGCGGCAAGACGGTGTACGAACTCGATCAGGCCGCGCGCCGCCACCCGTTCTAAAACACCGACATGAACAACCAGTTCGCCACCAACGTCTACTACGACCGCACCTTCGACTGCGACGCCGCCAAGATCCTGCCGGGCGAGTACTACTACACCGGCAAGAACATGCTGATCGTGACCGTGCTCGGTTCCTGCGTGTCGGCCTGCATCCGCGACCGCATCACCGGCCTGGGCGGCATGAACCATTTCATGCTGCCCGACGGCGGCGACGCCGGCAGCCCGGTGTCGGCCTCGATGCGCTACGGGAGCTTCGCCATGGAGATCCTGATCAACGACCTGCTCAAGGCGGGCGCGCGCCGCGAGAACCTGGAAGCCAAGGTGTTCGGCGGCGGCGCCGTGCTGCGCGGCTTCACCGCCATGAACGTGGGCGAACGCAATGCCTCCTTCGTGGTGGACTTCCTGAAGACCGAACGCATCCCGGTGCTGGCCTCGGACCTGAACGACGTCTATCCGCGCAAGGTGTACTTCTTCCCCAAGACCGGCAAGGTGCTGGTGAAGAAGCTGATGCAGACCCAGAACGATACGCTGGCAAAACGCGAGCTCGATTACGCCAAACGACTCAAGGTCGAACCGGTCGGCGGCGACATCGACCTGTTTTGACCAGGGAAGAACAAGACCTGAAAGGACGACACATGACAATCAAGGTGTTGATCGTCGACGACTCGGCGCTGATCCGCAGCGTGATGAGCGAAATCGTCAACTCCCAGCCCGACATGGAAGTCGTGGCCACGGCCCCCGACCCCCTGGTCGCGCGCGAGCTGATCAAGCGCCACAACCCGGACGTGCTGACCCTCGACGTCGAGATGCCGAAGATGGACGGCCTCGATTTCCTGGAAAAGCTGATGCGCCTGCGCCCGATGCCGGTGCTGATGGTGTCCTCGCTGACCGAGCGCGGCTCGGAGATCACGATGCGCGCGCTGGAACTGGGCGCGGTCGACTTCGTGACCAAGCCGAAGCTGTCGATCCAGACCGGAATGCGCGAATACACCGAACTCATCGCCGACAAGATTCGCGCGGCAAGCCGCGCGCGCATCAAGCGCATGGTCCCGGGCAGCAGCCCGGCGCCGCAGCTGTCGGCCCTGCGCAGCCCCCTGATCTCGTCGGAAAAGCTGATCATCATCGGCGCCTCCACCGGCGGCACCGAGGCGATCCGCGAATTCCTGATGCAGATGCCCTCGGACTGCCCGGGCATCCTGATCGCCCAGCACATGCCGGAAGGCTTCACCAGCTCCTTCGCCAAACGCCTCGATTCGCTGTGCAAGATCAGTGTGAGCGAATCGCAGGGCAACGAGCGGGTGCTGCCCGGCCACGCCTACATCGCGCCGGGCCATTCGCACCTCCTGCTCACCCGTTCCGGCGCCAACTACATGACGAAGATCGAGCAGAGCCCGCCGGTCAACCGGCACCGTCCCTCGGTGGACGTGCTGTTCCGCAGCGCCGCGCAGGCGGCGGGCAAGAACGCTGTCGGTGTTATCCTGACCGGCATGGGCAAGGACGGGGCCGCCGGCATGCTGGACATGCGCACTGCGGGCGCGCACAATTTTGCCCAGGACGAGGCAAGCTGCGTCGTGTTCGGCATGCCGCGCGAAGCGATCGCGCTCGGCGCTGCCCACGAAGTAGGCAGTTTGCAGGCCTTGCCGGGCATGGTGCTCGAGCACCTGGCCTCGCAGGGCAGCCGGGCGTTGCGTGTTTGATCCGGATGCGCTTGTATTGATGCCATTTTATCGCCGTACGGCAACAAAAATGCTATTCTTGAGGCTGATCCCACGGTCGCGCGGTTTTGTTCAGCGCTCACCTACTAAACCAAAGCAAAAGATTCAAAACGGAGTAATTCATGGCTGATCCAAAGTTGCGTTTTCTGGTTGTTGACGATTTCTCGACGATGCGCCGCATCGTCCGGAATCTGTTGAAGGAACTGGGTTATGCCAATGTCGACGAAGCAGAAGACGGCGTGATGGCGCTGGCCAAGCTGCGCAGCGAACCCTTCGACTTCGTGGTGTCGGACTGGAACATGCCGAACATGGACGGCCTGACCATGCTGCAGAACATCCGTGCCGATCCCGCGCTGGCCAAGCTGCCGGTGCTGATGGTGACCGCCGAAGCCAAGAAGGAAAACATCATCGCGGCCGCGCAGGCAGGCGCCAGCGGCTACGTGGTCAAGCCGTTCACGGCCGCCACGCTGGACGAGAAGCTCAACAAGATCTTCGAAAAGATGGACAAGGCGGGCTGACATGAGCGAGCAGACCGTGGCGCAGGTCGAGACCTCCCATGAGGAGGTCCTGAGCCGGATCGGGCACATGACGCGCGCGCTGCACGAAAGCCTGCGCGGCCTCGGGCTCGACAAGCTGATCGAGAAGGCGGCGAGCGATATCCCCGATGCGCGCGACCGCCTCGACTACGTGGCGCGCCTGTCCGAACAGGCTGCCAAGCGCGTGCTGGACGCCACCGACGCCGCCGGCCCGGTGCAGGATGCGATCGAGACCCGCTCCGGCGAGCTCGCCGGCGCCTGGCAGGCCTTGCTGGACCAGGGTGCTTCGGAACAGGACTGGCGCGCGCTGGCGCAGCGCACCATCGCCGGCCTCGACGAGTCCCGTGCCGGGGCCTGCGCGACGCGTGCCCAGCTGATGGACATCATGATGGCCCAGGACTTCCAGGACCTGACCGGCCAGGTGATCGGCCGCATCACGGGTATCGCCCAGAACCTCGAGAAGCAGCTGGTGCAGGTGCTGATCGACTTCGCGCCGAGCGAGATTCGGCGCGAGATCGACAATGGCTTGCTCAACGGCCCGCAGATCAAGCCGGAAGGCAAGAGCGAAGTGGTTGCCGACCAGGGCCAGGTCGACGACCTGCTCGACAGCCTCGGTTTCTAAGGCGCGCGGGCCACGGGGCCGCCCGCGCACCGTCACACGTTTCATCACGCGCCACATGCATCAAACTAACTTCATCGTCCGCGAACCGCTGCTCGACCCCAGGCAGCGCGTCATCGGCTACGAGCTGTCGTGGCAGCATCACGACGGCAAGGTCCCGAGCGACCAGGAACTGGAAGACCTGGTCGCCTTCGTCGCCGAGCACGTCAACCATGCCGAGCACGGCTGGCTGCTGCGCGACAAGGTCCTGTTCCTCGATGCCGTGCCGGAGATGCTCTCCCTCGATGCGCTGCACGCGCTGCCGCCGGAGCGCACCGTCCTGACCCTGAATATCCGCAAGCTGACCGACCCTGACGTGCGCGCGGCGGTGCAGGCAGTGCGCGTGGGCGGGGTAGGGGTGTCGATCCGCGGCGCCGACCTCAAGCTGCTGGGCCGGAACTTGGCGCCCTATGCCTCCTACGTCGAGGTGCAGTTCGCCGGCAGCGACGTCGCCACCCAGGCCCGCACCTATGCCGCCGCCAGGCATGCCGCGGTGCGCATGGTGGGCCGTCCGGTGGCCACCTGGGCCGACTTCGACGCCTGCGCCACCCTCGGCCTGGATGCCTTTGTCGGCAAGCTGCACCTGACCCCGCGGCCGGGCAACCCGGTCAAGGGCATGAACCCGACCCAGAGCACCATCCTGCAGCTGATGCAGCTGGTGCAGAACAACGAGGACCTGCCCAAGCTCGAGAACATCCTGAAGCGCGATCCGGCGCTCACCTACAAGTTGCTCAGCTACATCAATTCCGCGGGCTTCGGGGCTGCGCGCAGGGTAGAGTCGCTGCGCCAGGCGATAGCCCTGATGGGCTATGCGCCGCTGTACCGCTGGCTGGTGCTGCTGCTTGCGACGGCCAGTTCGAGCGGTTATTCGCCGGTGCTGATGGAGACCGCAGTGGTGCGCGGCCGCCTGGCCGAGCTGCTCGGACAAAAGGCGCTGCGCGGCGAGGGCGAGCACCTGTTCGTGGCCGGCATGTTCTCGCTGCTGGACCGGCTGCTGGGCCTGCCGATGCAGGAGGTGCTGGAGACGGTGCCGCTGCCCGAGGAAGTGGTCAGGGCGCTGGTGTCGCGCGAAGGCAGATATGGGCCTTACCTGGCCCTGGCCGAGGCTTGCGAACTCAATTCGAAGCTGGTGGCGGGGCTGGCGGAGTCGCTCGACATCTCCCCGCTGGAAGTCAACAAGGCGCACCTGTCGGCGCTGGCCTGGGCGCAGTCGGTGGCCGCCTAAAAGCGAACGTCGACTTGGGTCCCGGCCTTCGCCGGAACGACGGTCTCCGAGCTAACAGAACGTTGTTGAGGCACGCGACTTTAGTACGTCGTTCCGGCGAAGGCCGGAACCCAATTTCGTAGCAAACCGCTTGCGCTCAGCGCGCAACCGCCCGCCGCTCCGGCGTCCCGGTGGTCACGAAGCGTTCCAGGGTCTGCTGCATCTGCATCGAGATGCTCGCGAAGCTGCAACCGATCTGCACCTGCTCCCCCAGCAGGAAGGTGCGGAAGGGCCGCAGCAGGCGCACTTCGAGGTCGGCGGTGATCGCCAGGCTCGGCCCCAGTTGCAGGCGCACGCCTTCCAGCTTCTTCCCCACGTGCAGCCCGAAGCATTGCTCGGGCGTCGCACGCAGCCCCACGCCGCCTTGCGAGAAGTCGTACAGGGGCAGTTCCATCTCGGCGCCCTTGATGCGGAAGCTCGCCAGGTAATGGACGCCCACCGGCGTCTCGACCCGGCGCGCGGCGCGGCGGTTCAGTACCAGGCAGGAGGGCGGGAATTCGGCCTGGACGTGCAGCTTGTTGGCGGGCGCCGGTTTCCAGGACTGGTCGAGTTCGAACTGCAGCTTGGCATTGCCGCCCAGCGAAGCGACCAGGGTGGCCTTGCCGGCCGGCGGGCGCTCGCTGCCGGTGAAGTCGATCACGAAATGCGGCAGCTCCGGGTCGACTGATTCGATGCGCGCCAGCAGCGGCTCGATCCAGCCTGCCGGGAACACCGTGATCGGCTCGCCGGACAGGGACAGCGCGGTCAAGGCCTCGCCGATATCGAAAGGATCGCGCATTTCATGCGGCTCGGCGGTGCTGCCGATGCGGCTGAGCGCGTCCGACTGCCGCGGCGGGCCCTTGCGGTCGATGGGAGTGGAGGTTTCGTTCACGGCAACTTTCCTTGCGAGATTCCTTCATGCCGCGCGAAAACCGGCTGGTTTCCGCGCACGTCAAGTATAAGGCTAGTCCGACTGGTATTGCAATTTAGCAAGCAAAGATAGCTGTTTGTTACTTCTAGATTTCCAGGTTGTCGATCAGGCGCGTGTTGCCGAGCTTGGCTGCGGCCAGCACGACCAGCGGCGCGCCCGCTTCCAGGTCGGCCATGCCGGGCGCCTGCAGGTCGATGCGCTTGCGGATCGAGACATAGTCCGGCTTCCAGCCGCGCGCGGCCAGGAAATCCATGGCCTGGCGCTCGACGGCGGCGACGTCGCGGCTGCCCGCGCGCATCGCCTCGGCGACGGCATTGAGCTGCTGGTACAGCGCCGGGGCCTCGCGCCGCTCCTCGCTCGAGAGGTAGCCGTTGCGCGAGGACAGGGCCAGGCCGTCCTCGGCACGGAAGGTCTCGGCGCCGATGATCTCGGTCGGCAAGGCGAACTGGCGCGCCATGTTACGGACGATCATCAGCTGCTGGTAATCCTTCTTGCCGAACACGGCCACGCGCGGCTGCACGCAGGAGAACAGCTTGGTCACCACGGTGCAGACGCCGTCGAAGAAACCGGGGCGGAACTCGCCTTCCAGCGTATTGCCCAGGCCCTCGGGCGGACGCACGCGGTATTCCTGCGGTTCCGGGTACATGTCCTTCTCGGTCGGCGCGAACAGCACGTAGACGCCTTCCTTTTCCAGCTTGGCCACGTCGTCCTGGAAGGTACGCGGGTACTTGTCGAAATCCTCGTTCGGGCCGAACTGCAGACGGTTGACGAAGATGGACGCCACCACCGGGTCGCCGTGCCGGCGCGCCAGGCGCATCAGCGACAAATGGCCTTCATGCAGGTTGCCCATCGTCGGCACAAAGGCGGTGCGCAGCTGGCCGCGCAGCTGGTCGCGCAGTTCGTCGATGGAGGAAATGATTTTCATGGGGGTAACGGAATAGGAATAAAGTAACCGGCTCTTCAAGCCGGGGAATAGGCCAGGCGCACATAGATCGGCGCAAAGGGTTCGGCCTGCGTGATCTCGATCAAGGTTTCCTTCGCCAGTTCGAGCATGGCGACAAAGTGTACAACCACGATCGGAATCGTGTGCTGGCCGGCGAACAATTCGGAAAATTCGACGAAGCGCTGCGACCGCAGGGTGCGCAGGATGGCGGACATGTGCTCGCGCACCGAGAGCTCCTGGCGGCTGATCCGGTGGTGCTGGGTCAGTTTGGCGCGGCGCATCACATCCAGCCAGGCGCGCTGCAGGTCCCAAGGATCGACGTCGGGCAGGCTGGGGGCCAGGCCCTGTTCGACGAACAGCTGCGGGCGCACGAAGTCGCGGCCTTCCTGGGGCAGGGCGCCGAGCGCCACCGCCGCCGCCTTGATCTGCTCGTAGTCCAGCAGGCGGCGCACCAGTTCGGCGCGCGGGTCGCCGACGTCCTCGACCAGGTCCTCGTGCCTCTTGGGGAGCAGCATCCTCGACTTGATCTCGATCAGCATCGCCGCCATGAGCAGGTACTCGGCGGCCAGTTCCAGGTTGCGCTGGCGAATCTGCTCGACGTATTCCAGGTATTGCAGGGTCACCTGCGCCATCGGGATGTCGAGGATGTTGAAGTTCTGCTTGCGGATCAGGTACAGCAGCAGGTCGAGCGGACCTTCGAAGGCGTCGAGGAAGACCTCGAGCGCGTCCGGCGGAATGTACAGGTCGTTGGGCAGGCGCGTCAAAGGCTCGCCGTACAGGCGAGCGATGGCCGCCTCGGCCGCATCGGCCGCTGCGTTCAGGTGCTCGTCGTGGATAGTCGGAGGAGCCCCATCCTGCGGGGGATCGGCCGCGTTTGGCGCGGCCTGCTCGGGCAGCATGGGGCTTACCTCAGCCTCAGACCTTGGACTGGTACGGGTAGGCTTGCTGGCGCAGGCGCGACGCGTTGATGCGCTCCTGTTCGTCCAGCGACAGCGGGGCCTTGTCCCACAGCAGGGCGCGGCCTTCCACCTGGCGCTCTTCCATGCCCGGGGTCTTGGCTTTCAGTTCCTTGATGAACTTGGTGTGCTCGGATTCGTACAGCGAGTGTTGTTTCTTGAAGAACATGATTTCCAGAATGAAGTAGCAAACAGACGGGGCAGATTCTTCAGCCCCGGCCCGTTCGCGTCAAGTTTACTTGTGCAGTTCGTTCAGCTGGCGGGCGATGATGTCGTGGTTGAGCCACAGCACCGGGGCGATCTTTTCCGATGCGCCATGGAACATCAGCGGGCCGGCGCCTTCCAATACAAGGCTCGACAGGTGGTCGGTGATCAGCGCCTTCTTGTCCTTGTGCAGGTTGGTGATGGCTTCCGAGGTGCCGATCATGACTTCGGCCAGTTCCGGGGTGTTGTCCATCGGCCAGGCTTCGAAGTTGCGGAAGTGGGCGCTGGTCGCGTCGTTGTTGTAGTGCTCGATGGTGTCGAGCAGCGACTGCAGCGAGATGCCGTCGCCCAGCAGGTCCTGGCAGATTTGCCATTGCTGGTCGGCCCATGCTCCGCCGCCTTCCTTCTTCAGCGCGACCAGCAGCGGGAACAGCGACAGCTCGACGCCCACGAAGATGTCCGAGGAGTTGGTGCGGATTTCCGGGCAGTTGAACACGGTGGCGTAGATGCCATGGTTCCAGGCCGCCTGGGCGATCGACTCCAGGCGCATCTTGGCGTAGCCCTGGGTGTAGTTGGTGTAGGTCTGCCAGGTATACTCGCCGCCGATCAGGATCTCGGTGCCGTGGTAGCCGTAGGCGGTATAGCGCACTTCGCCGCCGGCCTTGGTGACGCGCTCGCGGATCGTGCTTGACGCATCGATCAGGTACTTGAGCGTGTTGGCGGTGACTTCGTCGAAGTTCATCAGGATCAGCTTGCCCAGGTCGCTGTCGAGCAGGGCGCGCGAGGATTCGAAGCGCTCGCCGCGGCCCTTGTAGATGCGGTTGGCGATGGCCAGGAAGGCCTTGATCTTCGGGATGCCGCCGGCCATGGTGTGGGCGAAGAAGACGTTGGCGCCTTCCGGGATCAGCTTGTCGATCTCAGCCATCGCCTGGGCGGCGCTGGTGGTGAAGCGGCGCACGCCGGCTTCGCGGCAGCGCTCGATCTTGTCCCAGTCCAGCTTGTCGTCCTGCCAGGTCTTGAGCTTGACGTCCGCCAGCAGTTCGGTCGGGTTCTGCTCGCCTTCCGGGGCGTCCATGTCGAAACCGGCCATCAGCGGCACGTTGACGATCTTGCCGCCGAGCTTCTCTTCCGCCTCGGCGTGTTCTTCCGCGGTGAGCGCGCGCAGGGCGCCGGACTCGTCGCGGCGGCCGACGGTGATGCCGACGATGCTCATGCCGGCAGCGCGCGCCTCGTCGATCAGGCCGTTCACATAGCCGCGGCCGAACAGCTCGCCGAACAGGACGAACACGTCGCCCTTGCGGAACACGTTGGCTTGCGGGATATGGCGGAGAGGAGTGAATTCGGTCATCTTATTATCTACCTATCTTGTATGGTCTGAAGAAGGCCTGCCGGCAAGGGCCGGTGGAAGCACGAGTTTCAGAAAAATAACACGTCATTATAACGCCGCGGATGGGCGTGGGCGTTGATTTTGGCGGTGGGGAAGAGGGCGGGAATGCCGGGCTCCCTCGTGTCGGGAACCCGGCGCGGGTGTGGCTTAGCGAATACGCATGCCCGGCTGCGCGCCCGGCATCGGATCGAGCAGGTACAGGCCCGGATTGGCCTTTTCGTCGGCAGCGGACGCGCACAGCACCATGCCCTCCGACACGCCGAACTTCATCTTGCGCGGCGCCAGGTTGGCGACCATCACGGTCAGCTTGCCGATCAGGTCTTCCGGCTTGTAGGCCGACTTGATGCCCGAGAACACGTTGCGGTAGCGGCCTTCGCCCACGTCCAGCGTCAGGCGCAGCAGCTTGCCGGCGCCTTCGACGTGTTCGCAGTTGACGATCTTCGCCACGCGCAGGTCGACCTTCAGGAAATCGTCGATCGAGATTTCCGGCGCCAGTTCCTCGATGTCGCCGGCCGGCGCGGCTTGCGTGCTCGGGGCGGCGGCTTCCGCGGCTGGAGCGGCAGCTGCTGCAGGAGCGGCTGCCGGTGCGGCCGGCTTGTCGAACAGGTTCTCGACCATCTTCGCATCGACGCGCTGCATCAGGTGGCTGTAGGCGCCGATCGTGCGGCCCAGCATGGTTTCGTAGACGGCCGCGCCGTGGGTGTCGAGCCAGCTCAGCTCGCTATCGCCCAGGAACTCGGTGACGCGCGCGGCCACCTGCGGCAGCACCGGCGACAGCATGATGGTGAGCTGGCGGAACAGGATCAGCGCGGTGGTGCAGACGTCGTGCAGTTCAGCAAGCTTCGACTCATCCTTGGCCAGCAGCCAGGGCTTGTTCTCGTCCACGTACTGATTGACGATGTCGGTGATCTCCATGATCTCGCGCATCGCGCGGCCGTACTCGCGCGCTTCGAACGCGGCCGCGATGCTGGCCTGGCGCTCGGCGCCGTCGATCATCAGGGCCTTGCAGATCCAGCCCTTGGCGTTATCGGACAGGCTGTCGGCCAGCTTGCCGTCGAATTTCTTGGCGATGAAGCCGGCGCAGCGGCTGGCGATGTTGATGTATTTACCGATCAGGTCGCTGTTCACGCGGGCCACGAAGTCGTCGCCGTTGAAGTCGAGGTCTTCGACTTTCGCATTCAACTTGAACGCCAGGTAGTAGCGCAGCCATTCCGGGTTCATGCCCAGCTCCAGGTAGCGCAGCGGAGAGATGCCGGTGCCGCGCGACTTCGACATCTTTTCGTTGTTGACCGTGAGGTGGCCGTGCACCGCGACCTTCAGCTTGTCGATGATCGGGTGCTGCGAGAAGTTCAGCATCGCCGGCCAGAACAGCAGGTGGAAGGACACGATGTCCTTGCCGATGAAGTGGACCTGCTCGGCGGCCGGGTCGTTCAGGAAAGCGTCGTAGTCGATGCCCTGTTTGCTGAAGTAGTTCTTCAGCGAGGCCAGGTAGCCGACCGGCGCGTCCAGCCACACATAGAAAAACTTGCCCGGCGCGTCAGGAATCGGGATGCCGAAATAGGGCGCGTCACGCGAGATGTCCCAGTCGGCCAGCTTTTCGCCGGACTCGCCCAGCCATTCCGAGACCTTGTTGACCATTTCCGGCTGCAGGCGGCCCGGGGTGTTCAGCCATTCCTTCAGGAAGGCGAAGCAGCGCGGGTCGGACAGCTTGAAGAAGTACTGTTCCGAGGGCTTGAGGATCGGGGTCGAGCCGGTGAAGACCGAGAACGGATTGATCAGTTCGGTCGGCTGGTAGGCGGCGCCGCAGACTTCGCAGTTGTCGCCGTACTGGTCCTTGGCGTGGCAGACCGGGCACTCGCCCTTGATGTTGCGGTCGGCCAGGAACATGCCCTTGACCGGGTCGTAGAAGCGGTCGACGGTCTTGGTGACGATCAGGCCGGCGTCGCGCAGCTTGCGGTAGATGCCCTGCGAGAGTTCGACGTTTTCCGGCGAATCGGTCGAGTACCAGTTGTCGAAGGCGATGTGGAAGCCGTTCAGGTACTGCGGGCGGCCGGCGGCGATCTTGGCCACGAATTCCTGCGGCGTGATGCCTTCTTTTTCGGCAGCGATCATGATCGGGGTGCCGTGGGTGTCGTCGGCGCAGACGAAATGCACCTGGCGCTGGATACCATTATCGCGCTGCATTCGCTGGAACCGGACCCAGATGTCGGCCTGGATGTATTCCATCATGTGGCCGATATGGAAGGCAGCGTTGGCGTAGGGCAGGGCAGTGGTGACGAACAGCTTGCGGGTCATGGTGGTCGAAGCGCTTTGGTTATATGGAAAGAAGCATTTTACCAGCGGAAGGCGGCACCTGCGCAGCGGCCGGCGCCGGGTTTGCCAAAGCAACAAGAAGCGAGCGGCATTTTGCGCTACACTTCGCCCCTATAACCTGGAGAAACACATGAGCATCACTGAGAACGATGTCAAGGCAGCATTGTCGGCAGTCATCGATCCGAATACCGGGAAGGATTTCGTTTCTTCCAAATCCATCAAGAACATCAAACTCAGCGGCGCGGACGTCTCCTTCGACGTCGAGCTGGGTTATCCGGCGGCCAGCCAGGTCGCCGGCATCCGCGACAGCGTCGTGGCTGGCGTGAAGGCGCTGCCCGGCGTCGGCAACGTGACGGCCAGGGTCTATACCAAGATCCTGTCGCACGCGGTCCAGCGCGGCCTGAAGGTCATGCCGAACGTGAAGAACATCATCGCGGTCGCCTCGGGCAAGGGCGGCGTGGGCAAGTCGACCACCGCCGTCAACCTGGCCCTGGCACTGTCGCTTGAGGGCGCCAGCGTCGGCATCCTGGACGCGGATATTTACGGTCCGTCGCAGCCGATGATGTTGGGCATTAACGCCCGCCCCGAAAGCACGGATGGCAAGACCATGGAACCGCTCGAGAACCACGGCGTGCAGGTGTCCTCGATCGGCTTCATGATCGATCCGGACGAGCCGATGGTCTGGCGCGGCCCGATGGTCACCGGCGCGCTGCAGCAGCTGCTGGAGCAGACCAACTGGCGCGATCTCGACTACCTGATCGTCGACATGCCCCCGGGCACCGGCGACATCCAGCTGACCCTGTCGCAGAAGGTGCCGGTGACGGGCGCCGTCATCGTCACCACCCCGCAGGACATCGCCCTGCTGGACGCGCGCAAGGGCCTCAAGATGTTCGAGAAGGTCGGCATCCCGATCATCGGCGTGGTCGAGAACATGAGCACCCACATCTGCTCCAACTGCGGTCACCATGAAGAAATCTTCGGGGCGGGCGGCGGCGAGAAGATGTGCCGCGACTTCGGCGTCGACTTCCTCGGCAAGCTGCCGCTGAACCTGTCGATCCGCGAGCAGACCGATTCCGGCCGCCCGACCGTGGTGGCTGATCCGGAAGGCCCGGTCGCGAGCGTATACAAGGAGATCGCGCGCAAGGTCGCCGTCAAGGTCGCCGAGAAGGCGAAGGACATGACCAGCAAGTTCCCGAGCATCGTCGTCAAGAACGACTGATTTTTTTACCATCTGGTAAAAAACGATGCGCGTTTCTAGCATCCGCGAGCGCCTGGCCCTGCTGGGCGCGCTGCCGCTGCACCAGGAGCGCGTGCTGCGCGACTGGGTGCAGGGCGCCGCGCACGAGCGCGGACGGCGTCCCGCCTCCGACTTCCTTCCTAAATCCGTACGCGAGGCCTTGCCCGCGCTGGATGCCGAACTGGCCGGCCTGGTGCGGCTGGTCTCCAGCCACCCGGGCGAGGATGGTTCCGAACGCCTGCTGGTGGGCTTGGGCGATGGCCAGATGGTCGAGTCGGTGCTGCTGCCGCGCGACGGTGTGTGCTTCTCGAGCCAGGTCGGCTGCGCAGTCGGCTGTACGTTTTGCATGACCGGCCGCGAAGGCCTGCTGCGCCAGGTGACGAGCGGCGAGATCGTGGCCCAGGTGGTGCTGGCGCGCCGCCGCCGGCCGGTGAAGAAGGTCGTCTTCATGGGCATGGGCGAGCCGGCCCACAACCTCGACAATGTGCTGGAAGCGATCGAGCTGCTCGGCATCGAGGCCGGCATCGCGCACAAGAACCTGGTGTTTTCCACCGTGGGTGATCCGCGCGCCTTCGAGCGCCTGCATGACGCGCGCGTGAAACCGGCGCTGGCGCTGTCGCTGCACACCACCAAGCCGCTGCTGCGCGCCGAGCTGCTGCCGCGCGCGCCGCGCCTGACTCCCTCGGCACTGGTCGAGCATGGCGAGCGCTATGCGCGCCTGAGCGGCTATCCGATCCAGTACCAGTGGACGCTCTTGGCAGGCGTGAACGACGGCGCGGACGAGATGGACGGCATCGTGTCCCTCCTGCGCGGCAAGTACGCCATCCTCAACATGATTCCCTATAACATGGTGCCCGACCTGGCGTACCAAAGGCCGAGCTGGGAACGCGCCCGCGCGCTCGCGGCCGGCCTGCACGCGCGCGGCGTGCTGACCAAGCTGCGCGATTCGGCCGGGCAGGACGTCGACGGCGGCTGCGGCCAGCTGCGCGCGCGGGCCGGGCGCACGATCGCCTTGCGGCGGGATTGACACCGGACGCCGGCCGGCGCGCTGCGCCGGCGGAGTCGGAAATGGCGAACCCCGTTCGGCACCGAACATCTTTCCAGCAACTTTCTGTTCGAAAATAAAGCTCACAGGAATCTTCCTGCCTACACTCGGAGTTTGGAGCGTGGTGCATGGGATGCTTGATGAGCGATAACAGCAGACAGCGGTGGCGCGGGCGTTACCTGGACGCGGCGCACCTGTTCGTACCGGGCAGGCTGCGGCAGGATGCGACCGCGCTCGCGCGTGCCGAGAACGTGGTCAACGCGGCCCTGATGGCGGCCACCGCCGGTCCGCTGTACGCGCTGGCCTACTGGATGCTGGGCCTGCGGCTGGCGGCCGCCGAGATCCTGGCCTGCTGCCTGGTGATGCTGATGGCGCCCCCGGTGTTGCGCCTGACCGGCAGCATCGCGCTGGCGCGCGAACTGTTCCTGTGCGCGCTGTTCTTCAATTTCACCTGGCTGACCTGGCACCTGGGCGGCATCCATGCGCCCACGGCCAGTTGGCTGATCACCGCGCCGGTGGTGGCCATGTTCCTGGGCGGGGTGGCCAGCGGCGTGTTCTGGCTGATGGTGAGCTGCGCCGCCGCCGCCGCGATCTGGGGCGTGAGCGCCTTCGGCCTGGCGGCGCTGCACACCCCGAGCCTCGACATGCCGCTGCTGCACCTGATCTGCAACCTCGGCCTGTACGTGGTGGTGCTGGTGTTCGTGCTGCTGTTCGAACTGACCAAGACCGAGGGCTTCGTCAAGCTGCAGCGCGCCCTGGCCACCATCAATGAACTTGCGATCCGCGACGAGCTCACGGGCAGCCACAACCGCCGCTTCCTGCTCGGCCTGATCGACCGCGAAAAGGAGCGCGCCGACCGCAATGGCCGCCCGTTCTGCCTGTGCCTGTTCGACATCGACTTCTTCAAGCGCATCAACGACACCTATGGGCATGCGGCCGGCGACCTGGTGCTGCGCCGCTTCGCCGAGGCGGTGCAGGGACAGGTGCGCGGCACCGACGCCTTCGGGCGCTACGGCGGCGAGGAGTTCCTCCTGATGCTGCCCGAGACCCCGGCGCCGGACGCGCTGGTGCTGGCCGAGCGGGTGCGGCGCGTGATCGCCGGCCTGCGCTGCAGCGGGCAGGAAACCGGCGGCAGCGAGATCAGCTTGACGGTATCGGTCGGGGTGGTCGAATACCGTCTCGGCGAGGTCGTGGCCCAGGCCATCGCGCGCGCCGACGAGGCGCTGTACGTGGCCAAGTCCCTGGGGCGCAACCGGGTCCAGTGCCATGACGACGACGAGCGCCTGCCGGTGCTGCCCAAGCTGGCGGTCGAGCAGGCCGGGGCGGAGGGCCCCGGCAGCGGCCCGCGGGTGAGCGCCGGACGCCTGCAGGGTGGCGCCCAGTGCGACCAGCTCACCGGGCTGCTCAACCGGAACCTGCTGCGCGACCGCCTGCGCCACGCCATGGACCGCGCCAACCGCAACCGCCGCCTGGTGGCGCTGCTGCTCCTGAACATCAACGGCTTCAAGGAGATCAACGACGAATTCGGCTACGAGGCCGGCGACGAGCTCCTGGCCCAGGCCGGCGCCGCGATCCGACGCTGCCTGCGCGATTCCGACACGGTGGCGCGCTGGGGCGGCGACGAATTCATCGCGCTGCTGGAAGACCTGAGCTTCGAGTCCGACGCCCAGGTGGTGGCCGAAAAGGTCCTCGACCGCTTCGGCCTGCCCCTGAGCGTGGCGGGACGCGAATGCTTCGTCACGCTGGCGGTGGGCGTGGCCCTGTATCCGGCAGCCGACTGCGACCTCGACGCCCTGCTCAAGCGCGCCGACATCGCGATGCGCGGCGCCAAGCGCGGGGGCGAGCACAGCGTCCGGGTGTATTCCGGCGACACGGTGCAGCCGCAGAGCGAGCGCCTGGCCCTCAAGAACGGCCTGCGCGACGCCCTCGCGCAAGGCCAGCTGTTCCTGGAATACCAGCCGCAGATCGACCTGGCCTCCCGGTGCGTGGTCGGCGTCGAGGCCCTGCTGCGCTGGCAGCATCCGGTGTACGGGCGGGTCGACCCCGGCCGCTTCATTCCGCTGGCCGAGGAGACCAGCATGATCGTCCCGATCGGCGACTGGGCGCTGCGCACCGCCTGCCTGCAGAACCGCGCCTGGCGCGCCAGCGGCCTCCCCGAGATCAAGACCGCGGTCAACCTGTCGGCGCGCCAGCTCAAGGAGCCAGGGCTGCCGGCGCGGGTGCTGGCGATCCTGCATGAAACCGGGATGCCGGCGCGCTGCCTCGACCTCGAGATCACCGAGGGCATGCTGATCGAAGACCTGGCCGGCAACTGCGCCCTGATGAGCGGGCTGCGCCAGGCCGGCGTGCTGGTCTCGATCGACGACTTCGGCACCGGCTACTCGAGCCTGAACTACCTGTCCGAGCTGCCGATCGACATCCTCAAGATGGACGGCCTGTTCGTGCGCCGCCTGGGCGCGGCCGGGGCGGGTGCGGGCAGGTCCTGCGGGCGCTCGTTCGCGATCGCCGAGGCCATCGTGTCGATGGCGCACCGCCTCGGCCTGAACGTGATCGCCGAGGCGGTCGAGACGCCCGAGCAGTTGGCCGACCTGTGCGCGATGGGATGCGATTGCGCCCAGGGTTATTACTTCGCCCGCCCGCTGCCGCCCGCCGAGGTGGCGGCGATGCTGGCGCGCCAGGTCGAGGCCGCGCCCCTCGTCCCGGCCTGAATTCCCGTCCATGTCGCTTGTCTGCTCATCTCTTGTACCGGAGGATGCCGTGCTGAATGAACCGATTCCCTTTGATCCCGCCCACGACCTCGACGCGCTGGCCGCGTCGGGCGCGCTGGGCGGCAACGTCGCCCTGTTCCGCCAGCCGCGCGGACGCGACCTGCTGCGCCGCGCCGCGCCGCTCGACGACTGGTGCGCGCTGCGCGCCCGCCACGGCGTCTGGCCCTATGGCCGCACCCTGGACGGCCCGCCGGCGCCGCTGGCCACCGTCGAGCGCCGCCAGGGCATCAACTTCGCTTCGCAAGATTACCTGTCGCTGTCCGCGCACCCGGCCGTCATCGACGCGGCCATGCGCGTGATGGCCGAATGCGGGCCGCACAGCGCCGGCTCGGCCATCCTGCTCGGCAACAGCCGCTATTCGGGTGCGCTGGAGGAGGCGATCGGCCAGCTGCTGGACTGCAGCCATGTCGTGCTGTTCCCGACCGGCTGGGGCGCGGCCTTCGGCGCCGTGACCGCCCTGGTGCACGGCAGCGACCACGTGCTGATCGACGCCCTGGCCCATGCCTCGCTGCGCCAGGGCGCGCACGCGGCCACCCGCAACGTCGCAGCGTTCCGCCACAACGACTGCGACCACCTGCGCGAACTGCTGGCCAGCCTGCGGGCGGTGGATGCCAACGGTGCGATCCTGGTCATTACCGAAGGCCTGTTCAGCATGGATGCGGACAGTCCCGACCTGCCGCTGATGCAGTACCTGTGCCGCGAGTACGGCGCCACCCTGCTGGTGGACGTGGCGCACGACCTCGGGGCCGTGGGGCCGGGCGGTAGCGGCGTAGTCGGCGCCCAGGGGATGCTGGGCAAGATCGACATCGTGATGGGTGCCTTTTCCAAGACCTTCGCTTCGAACGGCGGCTTCGTGGCCTGCCTTGAACCCAGCGTGCGGCGCCAGCTGCAGCTGTTCGCGGGGCCGCACATGTTCTCGAATGCGCTGTCGCCGGTGCAGGCCGCCACCGTGCTGGAGTGCCTGCGCATCGCGACCGGCGAGGAAGGCGAGCGCCTGCGCGCCGACCTGATGCGCAACGCGGTCGAGCTGCGCGCCCTGTTGCAGGAGGAGGGCTTGCGCTGCCTGGGCAACCCATCGCCGATCGTCCCGCTGTTGCTGGGCCCCGAATCCGCCACGCGGATCGCCGGCATGCTGCTGGCGCGCCGGCAGGTGTTCGTCAATCCGATGGAATTCCCAGGCGTGCCCCTCGGCGCGGCGCGCCTGCGCCTGCAACTGATGGCCCGGCATACGCCGGCCCAGGTCCGGCGCGCCGCGCGCCAGCTGGCCGAGGCGGTACGGCGCGCCCTGGCGGCGCCGCGGCCGCTGCTGCAGCCGTCCACGCAGGCCTGAAGCAGGGCGGGTGCGCGCATGGGTGCGTGAGCCAAGGACGGCGGGGTAAAATAACTCCTTTACCTTTCTTGCATCCAGACATGACCGTCCGCACCCGTTTTGCACCTAGCCCGACCGGCTACCTCCACCTGGGCGGCGCCCGCACCGCGCTGTATTCCTGGGCCTATGCACGCCACTTCGGCGGCACCTTCATCCTGCGCATCGAAGACACCGACCTCGAACGCTCGACGCCGGAAGCCGTGCAGGCGATCCTGGACGGCATGCAGTGGCTCGGCCTGTCGCACGACGAAGGCCCGTTCTACCAGATGCAGCGCATGGACCGCTACCGCGAGGTGGTGGCCTCGATGCTGGAGCAGGGCACTGCCTACCTGTGCTACTGCTCGCCGGAAGAAGTCGAGGCGATGCGCGAGCGCATGCGCGCAGCCGGCGAGAAGCCGCGCTACGACGGCACCTGGCGTCCGGAGCCGGGCAAGACCCTGCCGCCGGTCCCTGAAGGCGTCAAGCCGGTGGTGCGCTTCAAGAATCCGCTGGATGGCGAAGTCACCTGGAACGACGTGGTCAAGGGCCCGATCACGATCGCCAACAAGGAGCTCGACGACCTGATCATCGCGCGCCCGGACGGCACCCCGACCTACAACTTCTGCGTGTCGGTGGATGACTGGGACATGAAGATCACCCACGTGCTGCGCGGCGACGACCACGTGAACAACACGCCGCGCCAGATCAACATCCTGCGCGCGCTCGGCGCCGAGCTGCCGCAGTACGGCCACCTGCCGATGATCCTGGGCGCGGACGGCCAGAAGCTGTCCAAGCGCCACGGCGCGGTCAGCGTCATGCAGTATCCGGAGCAGGGCTACCTGCCGGAAGCGATGCTCAACTACCTGGCGCGCCTGGGCTGGAGCCACGGCGACGACGAGATCTTCTCGATGGAGCAGTTCACCGAGTGGTTCAACCTCGAGCACCTGACCGCGTCGGCGGCCCAGTTCAACCCGGAGAAGCTGGCCTGGCTGAACAACCATTACATCAAGCAGGCCAACAACGAGCGCCTGGCCGGCCTGGCTCGCCCGGTGCTGCAGCAGCAGGGCGCGCAATTCGAGAACGCACCGGCGCTGCCGACCGTGATCGCGCTGGTGAAGGACCGCACCAATACCATCAACGAGCTGGCCGATACCGCCATGTTGTTCTACCGCGAACCGCAGCCCGATGCCGCGCTGCTGGCCCAGCACCTGACCGATGCGGTGCGCCCGGCGCTGGCCGCTTTCGCGGAGCGCTGCAAGGATGTGGAATGGAACAAGGCTGCGATCGCCGCCATGTTCAAGGAGGTGCTGGGCGCACACGGCCTGAAGATGCCGCAGATCGCCATGCCGCTGCGCCTGATCGTCACCGGTCAGCTGCAGACGCCGGCCATCGATGCGGTGCTGGAACTGTTCGGCCGCGACGTGGTGTTAACCCGTATCGCAAAGTACCTCTAAATTGTTTTTTTGCGGAGCGCGCATTTTCTCGAAATGGGTATTTGCGAAATGCAAGGCGCTCCGCTATAATGCTCGCACTTCAGCAGCACACGGTAGCAAACAGGCAGTACGAAGTAGTTTGCGATAGTGTGAAAAGAGGGGGTATAGCTCAGCTGGGAGAGCGCTTGCATGGCATGCAAGAGGTCAGCGGTTCGATCCCGCTTACCTCCACCACTCTGGAGTGCGGCAGTAATCAGGTCGCGGTAGTAAAGTAGTACGGTAGTTCAAGGTCCCCATCGTCTAGAGGCCTAGGACATCACCCTTTCACGGTGAGTACCGGGGTTCGAATCCCCGTGGGGACGCCAGCGTGCAACCAGCGGCACGCAGTAGTAGATGTAGTAGCAGTATGTTAGAATGTTGTTTTCCCGTAGGGGGTATAGCTCAGCTGGGAGAGCGCTTGCATGGCATGCAAGAGGTCAGCGGTTCGATCCCGCTTACCTCCACCACGTAGGAAAAACAACAGTTCTGACAGTCCGGGTCCCCATCGTCTAGAGGCCTAGGACATCACCCTTTCACGGTGAGTACCGGGGTTCGAATCCCCGTGGGGACGCCAAGAATTTGGCAGCAAGATTGACACCGCGGTGTGGTGCAATTCGTAGTAAACAGCAGCAAGTACAGTTCAAGGTCCCCATCGTCTAGAGGCCTAGGACATCACCCTTTCACGGTGAGTACCGGGGTTCGAATCCCCGTGGGGACGCCAGCATAAAACCGGAGTAGACCAACGCGCTTGCGCGGAGAGGTGCTCCGGTTTTTCATTTTGTCCAACGCTTTCGCGTATCGACATGCCATTCACTCCAGCTCTTACCCTCGCCCTGTTCTGCAAGGTCGTCGACAACTACGGCGACATCGGCATTTGCTGGCGCCTGGCGCGCCAGCTGTGGCGCGAACACGGCGTCCACGTCAGCCTCTGGGTCGACGATCTCCACAGTTTCCGCCGCATCTGCCCGGAGGTCGACGTCGCCGCCGCCGCGCAGACGGTGCAGGGCGTGCTCGTTCGTCACTGGCGCGACCAGGAGGGCAGCTTCGCGCCGGAAGAGGTCGCGGACATCGTGATCGAATTCTTTGCGGTCGACATTCCGCCCGGCTACGTCGCGGCCATGGCGCAGCGCACGCCGCGACCGGTGTGGTTCAACCTCGAAGGCCTGACGGCGGAAGAGTGGGTGGAGGGCTGCCACCGCCTGCCGTCCATGCATCCGCGCCTGAAACTGACCAAGCATTTCTTCTTCCCGGGTTTTACCGCGAAGACCGGCGGCGTGCTGCACGAAGCCGGGCTCGACGAGGAACGCTTGGCCTTCCAGGCCGACCCTGCCGCGATGGCGGCCTTCCTCGGCGGCCTCGGCCTGAGTGCGGCCGAGATGCAAGCCCTGAAGGTCTCGCTGTTCTGCTATCCGCATGCGCCGGTCGCCGAGCTGCTGCGCGCCTGGTCGGAAGGCTCCCGGCCGGTGACTTGCCTGGTGCCGGAAGGTGTTGCCGCCGAGGCGGTCCAGGCATGCATGGGGAGCGGCGCGCGTGCCGGCGACAGCGCGACGGCCGGCGCGCTCACCGTGCGGGTGCTGCCTTTTGTGCCCCAGCCCGACTACGACCGGCTGCTGTGGGCCTGCGACCTGAATTTCGTGCGCGGCGAAGATTCTTTTGTCCGCGCCCAGTGGGCAGGGCGGCCTTTTGTCTGGCACATCTATCCGCAGGACGAGAACCTGCATCACAAAAAACTGCGCGCCTTCCTCGCCCGCTATGCGGGCACGTTGCCGGCGCTCGAACGCTTTTCGCTCGGATGGAATGGCGCGATCGATATCGATCCGATGCCGGTCGCGTGGCAGGACTTGCAAGGCGAATTGCCCCGCATTGCCATTCGTGCAGAAGAATGGCGGAGGGAAGTGCTCGCCCATGGCGATTTGACGACGAAGCTGCTCCAATTCGCCCGTGAACTGAGGCTCGCTGCGCAAAATCCGGTATAATGCGCGGTTAGTTTGTAACGAATACCACAGGATCAAACGTAGGCTCCCAAGCTTTCTTCGCTCATAGCCACCGCTGATTTAATGCAACTTACTTTTTACGTAAAACTACTATGAAATTCGCTAAAGAAATCCGTGTTGGCAACATCATTATGGTCGAAGACAAGCCATTCATCGTGCTGCGTTCGGACGTGAACGGTTCGAGCCGCACGGGCTTCACCTACAAGTGGAAGATGAAGAATCTTCTGACCAACGCCCCGCTGGAAAACGTGTTCCGCGGCGACGACAAGTTCGACGTGGTCGTGCTGGACAAGAAGCCGGTGACCTACTCGTACTTCGCCGACCCGCTGTACGTCTTCATGGACGAAGAGTACAACCAGTACGAAATCGAAGAAGAGAACATGGGCGACGCCATCAACTACCTGAAAGACGGTATGGAATGCGAAGCCGTGTTCTACGACGGCAAGGCCATCTCGGTCGAACTGCCGACCACCATCGCACGCCTGGTCGTGTACTCGGAGCCGGCCGTCAAGGGCAACACCTCGGGCAACGTCCTGAAGGAAGCCAAGATCGAGAATGCCATCGAAGCCAAGCAGCACACCGTGATGGTGCCGCTGTTCGTCAGCACCGATGACGTCATCGAAATCGACACCCGTACCAACGAGTACAAGAAAGTCGTTCGTAACTAAGCGTCGAACGCCCAAGGAAAAACGCTGCTTCGGCAGCGTTTTTTTTCGCCCGTACGCGGCAGGGTGATATCACCGGCGACGTGTCACATGAGTAATTTTTACTGCTATGCTCATGCATTATTTGACATGGAGACGTGTATGAAACGCAGGGATTTCGTTCGGCTCGGAGTAAGCGCAGGCATGGCGGCGGGCGCCACCGCGGCAAGCGCACCGGCGCTCGCCGCGACCAAGGCACCGGGCGGGGCGGCAGCGGGCATCCTGGATGCCGGCATGCACGAACAGCAGGCCCAGATGGCGACCGGCAAGCTCACGTCAAGCTCCCTGGTGCAGCAATACCTGGCGCGCATCGCCGCCGTCGACAAGGCCGGCCCGCGCCTGAATTCGGTGATCGAAACCAATCCGGATGCCCTCAGGATCGCGGCCGAGATGGACCGCGAACGCGCTGGCGGCCGGCTGCGCGGTCCGCTGCACGGTATCCCGGTCCTGTTGAAGGACAACATCGCCACTGCCGACCGCATGAGCACCAGCGCCGGTTCGCTCGCCCTCGACGGCGTGCGCGCGGTGAAGGACGCGCACATCGTCACGCTGCTGCGCAATGCCGGCGCCGTCATCATCGGCAAGACCAACCTGTCCGAATGGGCCAACATGCGCTCCACCAAGTCGGTGAGCGGCTGGAGCGGCCGAGGCGGGCAGACCAAGAATCCCTACGCGCTCGACCGCAATACCAGCGGCTCCAGCTCGGGCTCGGGCGCCGCCGCCGCCGCCAGCCTGGCCACCCTGACCGTCGGCACCGAGACCGACGGCTCGATCGTCTCGCCGTCCTCGTCCTGCGGCATCGTCGGCATCAAGCCGACCCTGGGCCTGCTCAGCCGTAGCGGCATCATCCCGATCGCCCATTCGCAGGACACGGCCGGCCCGATGACCCGCAGCGTGGCGGACGCGGCCCTGATGCTGGCCGCCATGGCCGGCTCCGATCCCGACGACAAGGCGACCGCCGACAGCAAGAACCGCGTGGCCGACTATGCGGCGGCCCTGCGCCTTGACGGCCTGAAGGGTAAGCGCATCGGCGTGGCGCGGAACTTCTTCGGCAGCAATGACGCGGTCGACGCGATCATCGAGAAGGAACTGGCGGTCTTGAGGTCGCAAGGCGCCACCCTGGTCGACGTGAAAGTGCCGAACGTCGACAAGTACAACGAGAGCGAGCTGCAGGTGCTGCTGTACGAATTCGCGCCGGGCCTGGAGGCTTGGCTCAAGAATTACGCGCCGCACGCGCCGGTCAAGAACATGGCCGACGTGATCGCGTTCAACGACAAGAACGCGGCGCGCGAGATGCCGTACTTCAAGCAGGAACACCTGGTCGCGGCCCAGGCCAAGCCGGGGCTGGACGCGCGCGAATACCGCGAAGCCCTGGCCAACGACCTGCGCTATTCGCGCGACGAAGGCATCGACCAGGTGATGAAGGAGCACAAGCTCGACGCCCTGGTGGCGCCGACTGGCGGTCCGGCCTGGCTCACCGACTACGTCAACGGCGACCACTACGGCGGCAGCTTCTCGAGCCCGGCCGCGGTGGCGGGCTATCCGCACATCACGGTGCCGGCCGGCTTTACGCGCGGCCTGCCGGTGGGGATCTCGTTTGTCGGCGGGGCGTGGAGCGAAGCGTCCCTGATCGGGATGGCCTATGCCTACGAACAGGCATCGAAGCGCCGCCGCGCGCCGGTGTATCCCGCGACTATCAACGTGAAGCTGTGATCAGCGTACGTTCTGCCTGGCCTTGGCGAATTGCGGCCCCCACAGCGGGTGGCCCTGTTCGCCGGGGCTGAGGTCGAAGGACGCATCCAGCCGCAGCGCCCGTTCGAAGGCCTGGCGGCATGGGGTGGGGCGGTTGGTCACGCAATAGCTGAACGCGGTGTACTTGAGCGCGCTGACGCGGTTGCGCACCGAGCCGCTGTTCATGTCGTTCGAGCTCAAGCGCTTGATCGCGCCGTTGAAGTCGCCGTCGTGGTACAGGGCGATGCCTTCGCGCAGGGCGGCGTCGTCGCGGTTCGAGGCCGGGCGCTCCGGACGCGGGGCCGGGCGCTCGTTGCGCTCGGCACGCTCGGCGCGCGGGTGGGAGCGGTCGTCCACGCGCGCGCGGGTGCGCGGCGGATCGTTCTTGCCCATGATGGAATTGAGCTGCGAATTCAATTCGGCGCAGCCGCCGAGCAGCATCACGGCGCCGAGCAGGCAGGCACGCAAGCCATGGTTCGGGATGCGCAGGTTCACTCCACCTCCTCTTCAGTAAAATCCAGTTCGATGGTCGCCGATGCGCCCTTGACGGCGTTGACCATCACGGTGTGCTCGGGGAAATTCGGGTTGACGATGCGGATCGTGTGCTGGCCGGGCGCCAGCGTCAGGCGCTTGAGCGGCGGACTGGCGCCGTGGTCGACGCCGTCGACCTGCACCATGGCCCAGGGTTTGATCACCAGTTTATAGGTAGCGCCTGCCGCGGCTGCTACCGGGCGCGCCGTGGCCGGCTGGCCAGTCGCCGCTGGGGTCTCGGTGGCCGGCGCCGCCGGGGTGGGAAGTGCGGCAGGATCGCTTGCGGCGAGGATGGGCGGATCGGACAGGCCGGCGTCCGCTCCCGCCAATGCCGGGGCAGGTGTTTCAGGCGCCGCGGCTGCCGTGTCGCCGTCGCCCGGCAGGGCCAGCGTGACGGTGTCGCGCGAGTCGGCCCCGTGCAGCAGGGCGAACAGGGCGCCGAGGGCAGCCAGCAGGACGGTGGCCGCGGCAACCAGCAGCAGCCAGCGCTTCAGTCCGCTGCTTTCGCTGACGGGCGCGGGTTCGCTGAGGAAGGACACCGTCGGCTCCGGCGGCACCGGGGACAGCGCCTGCGCGGGAACGGGCGGACCGAGCGGCACGATGCCGAGCAGGTTGCGCAATTGTTCGATGCTGTGGGGGCGCTGTTGCGGATCGGGCGACAGGCAGCGGTCGACGGCGGTCACGAAGCTGTCGCTGTACTGGTCCCCGCTGTTGCCGGACAGCCGCCCCTGTAGCGGCGCCGCGGGCGGATATTCCCGGGTGATGGCGTAATGGACCACGGCGGCCAGGTCGTGCATGTCGCCCGCCTCCGACCAGGCACTGCCCACGTCCGGCGAGGGCAGGAGCATCGGGTCGCCGGAGTCGAGCACCAGCACCGTGTCGGGGCTGATGGGGCGGTGCGGCATCTGCATCGCGTATTGCAGTTCGAGCGACTGCAGGATCTGGCGGAAGATGCGCCGGCACCAGACTTCGTTGACGAGTTCATGGTTGAACTCGACGACTTCGCGCACGGTCCGGCCGTCGGTCTGCTGTTGCTGGGTTACGGGAGTGCTGGTCATCATGGCGTCGAGCCGCGCCCTGACACGCAGGAAGCTGTCCGGAATGTGTCCCGGCGCGGTATTTGTATTTTGACAAATAATGCCAGATTTGCCGCGCCGGTGGCGCTGCTGAGCCAACCGTGCGCGGCTGTTACAACTTCGTTACAACTCTGCCGTAAAGCCTTATACGTCGAGGAAGCGCATCTTGAAGTAGCGGCCCTTGATCACGCCGAATTCCGGACCCGGCGCCTGGCGGTCGTTCAGCTTGGCGACTGCCGCGTGGGCGGCATGGCGGTCGAGCGCCACGTAGCTGGCGAACTCGCCGACGTTGATCTTGCCGACCTGTTCCTTGGTCAATCCGGCGTCGCCGGTGAGCGCGCCGAGGATGTCGCCCGGGCGCAGCTTGGCCTTCTTGCCGCCGGCGATGTGCAGGGTCAGCATCGGGGCCGGCGCGGCAGCTTCGGGGTGTTCGCCCAGCTCGTCGAGCTTGTGCCATTCGGCCGGCGCGTCCTGGTATTCCTCGATCAGGCGCACCCATTTCTTTTCGTTCGGCGCGGCCAGGGTCAGCGCCAGGCCGCTTTCACCGCCGCGGCCGGTGCGGCCGATGCGGTGCACGTGCACTTCCGGGTCCTTCGAGACGTCGGCATTGATCACGGTGTCGAGGTTGGCGATGTCGAGGCCGCGCGCGGCGACGTCGGTTGCTACCAGTACCGAGCAGCTGCGGTTGGCGAACAGCACCAGGATCTCGTCGCGCTCCCACTGTTCCAGTTCGCCGTACAAGGCCAGTGCCGAGAAGCCCTGCTCGCGCAGGTGATCGGCCAGCTCGCGGCAATGGGCCTTGGTGTTGCAGAAGGCGAGGGTGGAAACCGGCTGGTAGTGCTTGAGCAGCTGCGCCACCGCTTCGTCGCGGCCTTCGAAGCCGATCTCGTAGAAGCGCTGTTCGATCTTTTCCGCGCTGTGCTGGCTCTCGACCGCCACTTCGAGCGGATCGACCAGGAAGCCGGCGGTGGCGAAGCGGATGTCGTCCGGATAGGTGGCCGAGAACAGCAGGGTCTGGCGGCGCTGCGGGCAGGCAGAAACGATGCCTTCGATCTCGTCGTAGAAACCCATGTCGGTCATGCGGTCGGCCTCGTCCAGCACCAGGGTCTGGACTTTCGACAGGTCGAGGGTGTGGCGGCCCAGGTGGTCGCGGATGCGCCCCGGGGTGCCGACCACGATGTGGGCGCCGTGCTCGAGCGAGGCGATCTGCGGGCGCATGGCGACGCCGCCGGTCAGGGTCAGGATCTTGACGTTGCCGACGCCGCGCGCCAGGCGGCGCAGCTCGTTCGCGACCTGGTCGGCCAGTTCGCGTGTCGGGCACAGCACCAGGCCCTGCACCGCGAACCAGGCCGGGTTGAGCTTGTGCAGTACGCCGATGCCGAAGGCGGCGGTCTTGCCGCTGCCGGTCTTGGCCTGGGCGATCAGGTCGCGTCCTTCCAGCACCGCCGGCAGCGAGGCGGCCTGGATCGGCGTCATCCCGTGGTAGCCCAGGGTGGCAAGGTTGGCGAGGAAGCGCGGCGCCAGTGGCAGCGAAGTGAAGGGTTGCGTGTTCATGGGTGTCCTGCCAGGGTTTGGCCAAGTGTAGCCATATGGCGGACTACGCCGAGGCCGGCGCCCACACCGGCAGGCCGGTCAGGTCGAGGTTCTCGTCGCGGCGCCAGACGGGCAGGCCGGTGGTGTCGGTTTCTTCGAGCAGTTCCAGCTGCTCCTGTTTCAGCGAGGCGCGACGCGCACGGGGAGCGGTGCGCTTCGGTTCGACAACGGGGTCAAGCGGTGCGGCCGGCTCGAAGCCCGGCAGGTCGATTGTCGCGTTGTCTTTCTTGTCTCTCATCTGCCTGGATGCTGCGCTGCGTCGTTTTTGCTGCCGCAGAAAACAAAAGCCCGGCTACAAGAGTCGGGCTTTTATCGGTATTTGGTTGCGGGGACAGGATTTGAACCTGTGACCTTCGGGTTATGAGCCCGACGAGCTGCCAGACTGCTCCACCCCGCGTCTGAGAAAAAGATTATAGCGCGGATCGGCGGCTTGTGCAATCTTCGATTGCTCGCAGGCGCCACAGCGATGTCACTTCGCGCGAGCGGGCCGCGTGCAGCGGATCGTCGGGGTCGCTTGCCTTGCCGTGGGTCGGGCGGACGTCGTGGCGGGCAACAACGTCGAGCCCGGCATCCCTTATCCAGCCCAGCAATTGTTCGCGCGTGCGCAGCCCGAGATGCTCGGCCAGGTCCGACAGGATCAGCCAGCCTTCGCCGCCGGGTTCCAGGTGCTGCGCTAGGCCGCCCAGGAAACCCTTGAGCATGCGGCTGTCGGGATCGTAGATCGCATATTCGATGGCCGAGCTGGGCTTGCCGGGCAGCCAGGGCGGATTGCACACCACCAGGGGAGCACGACCTTCGGGGAACAGGTCGGCCTGGATCACCTCGACCTGGGCGGCCAGGCCGAGCCGGGCGATGTTCTCGCGCGCGCAGCCGAGTGCCCGCGCATCCATGTCGGTGGCGAGCACGCGCTCGACGCCGCGCCGCGCCAGCACCGCCGACAGCACGCCGGTGCCGGCGCCGATGTCGAAGGCCAGCTTTGCAGCCTTGGGCAGCGGAGCCTGGGCCACCAGCTCGACGTATTCCCCGCGCACCGGCGAAAACACGCCGTACCACGGGTGGATGTTCGCATCGAGCGCGGGGATGCGCACGCCCTTGCGGCGCCATTCGTGGGCGCCGATCACGCCCAGCAGCTCGCGCAACGATGAGACATAGGGAGTCTCCGCCGGACCGTAGGCCTCGAGGCAGGCCTCGCGCACGTCGGGTGCGCGGCGCAGCGGAATCACGTGGCCGGCCTCGAAGGGGATCAGGAGCATGGCGAGCGTGCGGGCACGCTGCAGCTGCTGCAGGCGGTGGCGGTGGAACTGTTCGCTTGGTGTCGCCGGCGCCTTGCCCGCCTTGGCGCGGCGCGCACGATCGCTCTTGTGCTCGATGCGGCGCACCAGGGCGCTCAGGAGCTGGCGCGCGTTCTGGAAGTCGCCGCGCCACAGCAGGGCGGTGCCTTCGAGCGCCAGCCGGTAGGCGGTGTCGGCGTTCATGGTGTCGTCGGCGACGACCACCTTCTTCGGCGCCGGCCAGCCGCTTTCCGAGCGCCAGGACGCCGAGCGCGCGGCGCCGCCTTCCTGCCAGTTCAGTTGCCCCATCGTGTCGCTCATCGATGGCCGATCAGTGATGGTGGTGCCAGTTGCCGTCGGCCGATTCGAGATAGGACTTGACCGCGTCCGGGCTGCCGGTGGCGTGGCGCTTGGGCTCGCCGCATTCGCAGACGCCCAGGTAAGGCTGGATGTGCGAGCAGGCCGAGACCTTCTGCAGGGTGACCTTGACCGGTTTGGCGCACTTGGCGCACTTGAAAGTAAGGAAGCGAGCTGGCTTCATGGGAGTGTCTGTGTGAGTTTCGGGAAGAGCGGCATTCTACACCCGCACCGGCTACTCGACCACGACCGCGCTGCTGCCGCCTCCCGCCGGGCGCACCAGCACCTTGGTGGCGATGCGCTCGGTCATCTCCTGCACGTGCGAGATCACGCCCACCTTGCGGCCCAGCGATTGCAGCGCGTCCAGCGCATCCATCGCCACGCCCAGGGTGTCGGTGTCGAGGCTGCCGAAGCCCTCGTCGATGAAGAGCGACTCGACCCGCACCCGGTTCGAGGACAGCGAGGCCAGGCCGAGCGCCAGGGCCAGCGACACCAGGAAGGATTCGCCGCCGGATAGGGAGTTTACCGAGCGCACTTCGCCGCCCATGTCCTGGTCGCGCACCATCAGGGCCAGCGAGGGCGCGCCGTTGTGGCTGACGCGCTCGAGGCGGTAGCGCCGCGCCAGTTGTCCGAGGTGGGCATTGGCGTAGCCGAGCAGCACGTCGAGGGTGAATTGCTGGGCGTAATTGCGGAACTTCTTGCCGTCGCTGGAACCGATCAGCTCGGACAGCTTGCCCCAGCGCTGCTCTTCGAGCTGCTGGCGCTCGATCTCGGCCAGCACCGCCTGCGCCTGCACGCGCCGGGTGTCGTCCTGGCCGATGCGCATGCGCAGTTCGGTGGCCAGGTCGTGGGCCGCGCGGCGCTCGCTTGTCAGGGCTTCGACGGCGGCGGCCACGGTTTCAAGGCTCAGGCCGCTTTCGGGCGCGCCTTCGGCGTGCAGCCCGCGCTGGGCGCGGCGCTCCGCCAGCACGGCGGTGGCGCTGGCGACCTGGGCGTCGAGCGCCCCCAGTGCGCTACGTTCCTGCGCCAGCCAGGTGCCGCCGACCGCCAGCAGGCGGCCGAGTTCGGCCGAGTCCTCGATCGGATCGAGGCCCTTGATGAAGGCCGATTTGCGGTAGTCCTCCAGCCAGTCGGCCAGCGCGGCAGCAGCCTTGACACCGGCGGCGTCCAGATGGGCGATATGCTCGGCCAGCTGGGCCAGCGCGCTGCGGGCGCTGGCTTCGCGCTGCGCGGTTTCGGTGGCGGCCGCCTGGCGTGCAGCCAGGTGATTGCGGGCGGCGCCGACGGCGGCCTGCAGTTCCTGTTCCACCTCCGCCACCGGCCGGCCGCTCCACAGGGCGAGGCGCTGGGCGCGCTTGTCCTTCAGTTCGGCGTCGATCCGGTTGAACTCGGCGGCCACCCCGGCGCCGTGGCGATCGGCCTGGGCGATGCGATCGAGCGCGCCGGCAAGCTCGGCCTCGAGCGTGGCGAGGGCGGCGCTGCTGCGGGTCTGCAGTTCGGTCTGCTGCTGCCATTGCGCGGCCTCCTGGGCGCGGCTTTCGCGCCAGGCGGTGCTCTGGCGGCGCCAGGCCTCCTGCCAGCCGTCGCCGCAGGCATGCGACAGGACCGGGTCGAGCTCGGCCAGCAATCCTGCCAGCTGGGCGGCGACGGCGTCGCGCTGGACCGCCGCGGCCCGCAGCTCGGCCTGCAGGCGTGCGCCGGCCTCGCGGGCGCTATCGAGGGCCTGGCGCAGGCCGGCATGTTCCTGCTGCGCCTTGTCGTAGGCGGCCTGGGCGGCGTCGCGCGCCTGTGCGGCGCGGCGCAGGGCGGCGACGCGGCCGTCCAGCGCCGCCGCGGCGGCGCGCGACGCCTCGCGGGCGTCGGCGAACCAGGCCCGGCGCAACGTATCGTCCTGGCCCTCGGCGGCGGGGACCTCGGCCGCGAGGGGCTGCGCGGCCCACTCTGCCTCGAGCTCGTCGAGCAGCTTGCGCAGGGTGCCGCGCTCGTGCTGCAGTCCGGCGAGCCGGTCGCTAGAGGCGGCCAGGGTGGCGGCCTGCGCCGCCTGCACGGCTTCGTTGTCGCGCAGGCGAGCCCGGCAGTTGCCGACTTCGGCGCGCAGGTTCGCCAGCATGGCGTGCAGCATGTCCTCGCGGCCATCGTCGCGGTAGGGATGCTGGTGCGAACCGCAGACCGGGCAGGGCGCCTCGTCGTGCAAGCTCGCGCGCAATTGCTCCACGTTGGCGGCGCAGGCCAGCTCCGCCGCCGCCAGCGATTTCTCGGCCTGCTGCAGCGCCGCCGTGAGGACGGGGCCGGCGCCGCGTGCTTCCTCGAGCAGGCGGCCGGCGGCGGCGCGGGCCGTATCCACCCGGTCGAGTTCGCCCGCGGTGTCGGCATATTCCTGCCGTGTCGTGACCAGCGCCGTCCAGGCTTTTTCGGCAGCGGCGAGGCGTTCGCGGCGCGCATCCAGGGCCTGGCGTTCGCTGTCCAGCGCCTGCGGATCGACGGCCTCGAGGACCGCCATCGCTTCGCGCCGCGCCGTGTCGAGGGCATCGAGGCGCTGGGTGGCGCCCGTCAGCGCCTGGACGGCGGCCTGTTCGTGCGCGCCGGCTTGCTGGGCCTGACGGCTCACCGTCTCCAGCGCGGTTGCGGCGCCGGCATCGAGCGCGACCGATTGCGCGGCCTGGGCCAGCAGCTTGTCCCAGCGCGGCCACTGGGCCGCCATCGGTTCCAGCCGTGCGTGCAGCGCCAGCCAGCCGGCGGCGCGCTCGCGCTGGCCTTTCGCGGTCTCGTGTTCGGCGGCCTTGGCAGCGTGCACGCTGCGCGCCTGGCGCGCCTCGGCACGGGCCGCTTCCAGTGCGTTGGACGCCTGGCCGTGCGCGGGCGCAAGGGCGGCAATCGCGGCATCGAGCGCCTTGGCAGTGTCGAGCTGGGGCGCCGCGGCACGCAAGGCGCTCTCGGCGGCATCAAGGGCAGACAGGGCGGCGTCGACGTCCAGCACCGCCTGGCGGCGTGCATCCAGCGCCGTCGCAAGCGCACTTTCCAGCTTGCCGGTCGATTCGGCCGCCGCCTTGTGTTCTTCCTGCAGGCGCTGGACTTCCGCGACCTGCGGCCGGGCCGGCTGCACCGCATCGAGGGTGGCGAGGCGCTGGCGCCGCCCGGCCGCCTCCTGCTGCGCGGCCTGCGCCGTCGCCAGGCTTTCCACGGCCTGGGCTTCGCTGCGCTCCAGCTTGGCGGCTTCCTGGTGCCAGCGCAGTTCGCCTTCGAGGGCCGCGCGGCGCGCATCGACCGCTTCCAGCGCCAGCTCGGCATTCACGCGCTCGGCTTCGAGCTTGTCGCGTTCGTCGGGCGCCATCGGGGCCTGGTTGGCCAGCTTCGCGGACAGGGTCCGGGTGCGTTCCTGCTCGGCTCGGTAGCGCTCGAAGGCGCGCCGGGAAATGTCGCTGTAGATCGTGGTGCCGGTGAGGGTTTCCAGCAGCTCGCCGCGTTCGTTCTCGTCGGTCTTGAGGAAGGCCGAGAATTCGTTCTGCGCCAGCAGCACGGCGCGCGTGAACTGTTCGAAGGACAGACCGATGCGCTGGACGATTTCAGCCGCCACTTCGGTCTTGGTGCCGCCCAGCGGATCGAGCTCGGGCAGGCGGTGCAGGGTCATCTTGGACGGCTGCAGCGCGCCGCTCGGCTTGCCGTAGGCGCGGCGCACGCTCCAGCGGGCGCGGTAGCGGATGTCGTCGTTGCCGGCGAAGTCGACCTCGGCCCAGGCTTCGGCGGCGCCGCGCCGCAGCAGGGTGCGCGGGTCGAGCGCCGAGACGGTGTCGCCGCCGACGTCCGGCAGTTGGCTGCCGGCGCGCTTGAGCAGGCGCGGCGTGGCGTCGTACAGCGCCAGGCACAGGGCGTCGAGCAGGGTGCTTTTTCCCGCGCCGGTGGGGCCGCTGATGGCGAACAGGCCGCTCGAGGCGAGCGGCTCGATTTCGAAGTCGACCAGGAATTCGCCGGCCAGCGAAGCCAGGTTCTTGCCGCTGATGCGCAGGATCCTCATGCCGCGTCTCCACCCAGGGCCGTGGTGAGCTCGGCGAAGGCGGCCAGCTGCTCGGGAGGGGCTTCGTCTCCGTAGCGCTGTGTCCACAGGCGCCGGAAGATGTCGTCCGGCTGCAGCTGGGCCAGCTGGTCGAGGCTGAGGGCTTCTTCGACGCTGTCCGGCGCGGCGTGGCGGCGCGTCGGTTCGATCTTGGCCAGGCGCACCGGCTTGCCGCTGAGCGCCGCTTCGACCCGCGCGCGCAGGCCCGGCTCCGGACCTTCGAGCAGCACGCGCACCTCGAGGAAGGGCTGCTGGTGCGGCGGCGCCTCGGGAAGTTCGAGCGCGTCGAGCGCGGCCAGCACCTCGTCGATCGGCGCCGGCTGGCTCGGTACGCGCAGCAATTGCACCGCGCGCGGCACGGGCAGCGGCGTCACCGACTTCGCGGCTGGGCCGTCGAGCTCGATGCGCAGCACCTGGTGCTGGTAGCCGACCTCGGAGAAGGACAGCGGCAGCGGGCTGCCGCAATAGCGCCGGTGCTCGTGGCCGCCGACGCGCTGCGCCAGGTGCAGGTGGCCCAGCGCCACGTAGGCGACCGCCGGATCGAACATCGAGGCCGGCAGCGCCTCGGTGCCGCCGATCACGATGCGGCGCTCGGAATCCTGGGACGACTGGCCGTCCACCATGTGGCAGTGGCCCATGGCGACGATCGCTTCATTCCCCGTGCAGCGCGACTGCGCCAGCGCGAAGGCTTGCCGGTAGAGCAAGGCGGTGCCGTGCAGGTAGGGATCCAGCGCCGTCGATGCATCCTCGGCCGCCGCGCGCGGCACGTCGCCCGGGCGCAGGAAGGGAACGGCCAGGCACCATGCCGCCACCGTCCCGTCGCGCCGGCGCAGGGGCACCAGCAGGCGCTCGAGGTCGACGCTGCCGTCCGGCGCGCGTGCAACGTTGCCCACCACGATGGTGCCGTGCGCTTCCAGCAGCGGCGTGGGCGCTTCGAGCCGCCCCGGCGAATCGTGGTTGCCGGCGATGACCACGACCTGCAGGTGCGGCACCCTGCTGCGCGCCTGCTGCAGGAAACGGTACAGCTGGCGGTGGGCGGCTGCCGACGGATTGGCGTTGTCGAAGATGTCGCCGGCGATGAGCAGCACGTCGATCTCCTCCGCCGCGAGCGTCGCAACCAACCAGTCGAGGAAGCACGCATGCTCGTAGGTCCGGTCGAAGGTGTGCAGGGTCTGGCCCAGGTGCCAGTCGGAAGTATGAAGCAGCCGCATGGTGATTATGGAAAGTCGGGTCGGCGCTCACTATAGCGCAGACTCCTCGCGTTGCCCAAGAAAAGACTGTGTTTTTTTACAGTAGTATTGGTTTGCTATTAAAATAAGGACATGAGCGCGATCAAGCCGGATTTCGAACTTTCTTTAAGCGGCGCCCGAGCCCTGCACCTGGCCGCGCAGGACATGCTGGCGCCGCGCGGCCGCCGTGCGGCAAAGCTTGACGTGCTGGCGGCGATCCGGCGCATGGGCATGCTCCAGATCGATACCATCAGCGTGGTCGCGCGCAGTCCTTACCTGGTGCTGTGGAGCCGCCTGGGCGACTACGACCCGGGCTGGCTCGACGAACTGCTGGCCGAGGGCCGCCTGTTCGAATACTGGGCGCACGAGGCCTGCTTCCTGCCGATCGAGGATTACGGCCTGTACCGCCACCGCATGCTCGACCCGCAAGCCATGGGCTGGAAGTATTCCGCCAACTGGATGCGCGAGCGCGCCGACGAGGTCGCGGCCCTGCTGGCGCACGTGCGTGAAAAAGGTCCGGTGCGCTCGTCCGACTTCGAGCGCAGCGACGGGAAAGGAGGCGGCTGGTGGGAATGGAAGCCCGAAAAGCGCACGCTGGAAGTGCTGTTCACCGCGGGCCACTTGATGATCGCACGCCGCCACAACTTCCAGCGCATCTACGACCTGGCCGAACGCGTGCACCCGAGCTGGCACGACGGCCACCTGCCGCCGCTGGAGGACGTGCGCCGCAGCTTCGTGCTGCAGGCAGTGCGCGCCCTCGGGCTGGCCAGGGCCGCGTGGATTCCCGATTATCACCGCACCCGGCGTCCGCACCCGGACCCGGCGGCGCTGGCGGAGCAGGGCCTGCTGCTGCACGCACGGGTCGAGGGCTGGCGTGACCCGGTCTACATCCATCCCGAACATGCGATGCTTGCGCGCCAGGCGGAGGAGGGCAGGCTGGCGCCGCGCCTGACGACGCTGCTGTCGCCGTTCGATCCGATCGTCTGGGACCGCCACCGCGCGCTCGAACTGTTCGGCTTCGACTACAGGCTCGAATGCTATACCCCGGCGCAAAAGCGGCGCTACGGCTACTTCACGCTGCCGATCCTGCGCCGCGGCGCGCTGGTCGGCCGGGTCGACGCCAAGGCCCACCGCAAGGCCGGCGAATTCGAACTGCGCAGCGTTCACCTGGAACCGGGCGTGCGCCTCAGCGAGCGCCTGGTCGAGGACGTGGCGGGCGCCGTACAGCGCTGCGCGCGCTGGCATGGATGCCCCAGGGTGCGGGTGATCCATGCCGTGCCGGAAACCTTCGGCATGCGCCTGGCTGCAGCCTTCGAGGCTTCCGGAACCGTCGGGTTGTCGTAATCGTGCTTTGACATCGCAACAACTAAAAAGTCTCCAATGTCCACCGGTCCGGGCTTGCGCCACCTCAAACCCGAGCAGGGGCATCTCTCTACACTACGAGTTCCCAGAGGCCGGCCATAACAATAAAAGCTGCCGCCCACCCCGACAAAAAAAGCTTCCCCAGCCAAGACTCGCGGCCCGCGCCAGGCCTCGCCTTGGCGAAGCTATCCTGAGAGGAGACAAGATGCTGACGTCCACCTACACGCTGGTTACCCTGTCCATCGAGCAAGCCAGCGCGCGCATCGGCCTGCAGTCCCTGCTGGAACGTTGGCAACCGGGCGCCTGGCAGCATGCCATGCCGACGCCGCGCGAGGTCAAGCTGGCCTGCGATGCCTTGCGGGTCGCCTTCGACAACTGCTACTGGCGCAAGCTCGACAAGTTCGTGGTCCCGGCCCTGCGCCGCGCCCGCGCGGCTGACGACGCAGTTGCCGGACTCCTGGCGGAACTCGATGCCCTGACCCTAGCCGCTATCGAGGCGCGCGCCGACGCCCATGCGGCGGCAGCCGTGCATGACGCAGGCTTCGGCGCCGCGCTGGAACGCTGCTGCAACCTGCTACTCGAGCGCCTGGAGCGCGAGGAGCGCGAGCTGTTCCCGCTGGCGCGCGTCCATGTGCCGAGCGAAGTCTGGTTTGCGATCGCCAACCAGATGCTGGCCCAGGATGCCTGGCAGAATGAGAATCCTGGCTATGGCCCCGGGCAGGTCGCGGCCGGCGCCATGGTCAGGAATCCGGTCAAGCAAGGCGCGGTGTCGTTCCTGCCGCACTATGCCGCGCACTGAAGCGCGCGGCAAGCGCCACCATGGTTCTTTGCTATGATGGGGGTTTTGGAAGTGCGATTTCATCATGTTCGAATTCCTTTTCAAGCGGCAGGGTGGCGACAAGCCGGCCGGCGCTTCCGGTGAGAAACCGGGCAGCGTGCCGGCGACGACGAGCCCGTCCGCGCCGTCTGGCGGGCCGAAGGGCGCGGATGCCGGGGCGCCGACCCCGCGCGAGCAGCAGGCCGAACAGCTCAAGCACCTGAACGGCGACGAGGAAACCGCCGTCGCCTTCATCCTTTCCTCCGAATTCTCCGAACTGCGCCTTACCGCCGCCGAGCTGGTCCACAGCCGGCCGCAGCTCGAACGCGTGCATGCGGCGATGCGCAATACCGATCGCCGCGTCGCCAAGCTGATGCAGTCGCGCCTGGATGCGATCCGCCACCATGACGCCGAACTGCGCCGCGGCCAGGAAGCCCTGGCGCATGCCAGGGCGCTGCTCGGCGACGAGCTGCTGACCCCGAACCACGTTGCCGAGCTCGACCGCAAATGGGCGGTCATCACCGCGCCGGAACTGGCGCCGGAGTTCGATGCCGTCCGCGCCGAGCTCGGCAAGCGCCTGGAAGACCAGGTGCAGTTGCAACGCGCCATGATCGACCGCCTGGCCGCGCTGCGCCAGCTCGAGCCGGGCGTCCTCGAGGCCGCCGCCTTTGCCGAACGCCTCGACGCCTTGTCGCGCGAGCAGGCCGCCGCACTGGTCGCGCCGGGCCACGCCTCGCTGCCGCGGGCGCTGGTGGCGGAAGTCGCCACCGAGCAGGCGCGCCTGGCCGCCAGCCTGGCCACCATCGAACAGGACCGCGCCGCGCTGGCCGCGCGCGAGGCTGCGCTCGCGCAATGGCAGGCCCAGCCGGTGGCGGAGCTGAAGGCCGAACTCCTCCGCAAGGAATGGCAGCGCCTGCCGGCATTGCCCGCCAACGGATCGGGCGCACAACTGCAGGGGCGCTTCGACGAGCTGCTGGCCAGCCTGCCGCAAGAGGCGCCCAAGCCGAAGCAGGAGCCGGCCAGGCCGGCCGCGGCCGCGCCCGCCGCGCCGAGAGCCCCCAAGGCCCAGAACAAGGGCGCCGACCAGCACTTCCTGGACCGGCTCGACGCGATGGAAGCGGCGCTGCAGCAGGGTTCCCTCGGCACCGCCGCCGAACTCGACAAGTCGCTCAAGGAAAGCAAGGACAAGGGCATGCGCCTCACGCCAGCCCAGCTCGAGCGCCTGAACCACGTGCGCGCCGAGCTCAAGCGCCTGTCCGACTGGGCGCGCTGGGGCGGCAACGTCTCGCGCGAAGAACTCATCAAGCAGGTCGAGGTCCTGTCCACCCAGAACCTGGCCATGGGGGAATTGGCCAAGAAGGTCGGCAGCATGCGCGAACGCTGGAAGGCGCTCGACAGCCTGTCGGGGCCCGCGCCGCGCTCGCTGTGGGAGCGCTTCGATGCCGCCTGCACGGCGGCCTATGCGCCGGCCGCCGCCCACTTCCGCCACCTGGCCGACGAGCGCCACGCCAACGCCGCGCGCGGCCAGGCCCTGGTCGAGGAAGCCCAGGCCGAGATCGCGCGCCTGGAGTCGGGCGAGGCCGACTGGAAACACGTGTCCGGCACCGTGCAGCGCCTGCGCACCGCCTGGAGCCACCTGGGCGCGATCGACCGCAAGGACAAGAAGCGCCTCGACGCGCTGTTCTCCGACGCGCTGAGCACGCTCCAGCGTCCGCTGGAAGAACAGCGCAAGGGCGAGATGAGCGTGCGCGAGCAGCTGATCGAAGAAGCGCTGGCCCTCGACCCGCACGACCGTCACGCCGTCGACGCGCTGCGCGAACTGCAGGCGCGCTGGCAGGAGCATGCGCGCGCGCTGCCGCTCGAGCGCAAGGCCGAGCAGGCGCTGTGGCAACGCTTCCGCGCCGCCTGCGACGCGCTGTTCGCCAAGCGCAAGGAGCACGCCCATGCGGCGGACGCCGAACGGCGCGCCCATGAAACCGCCAAGGAGGCGCTGTGCGCGCGTCTCGAAGCCGCCGCGCCGGATGCGACTCCCGCCACCGCCGGCAAGCTGCTGCGCGAGGCGGCGGCCGAGTGGGCGGCGATCGGGCCGGTGCCGCGCGCCCACGAGGCCCGCATCGAGAAGCGCTACCACGCCGCGCTGGCGGCGGTGCAGCACCATGCCGACGTGGCGCGCCGCGCCGCCGGTCTGGCACTGGCCGGCGCCGTGCGCGACAAGCTACGCCTGATCCAGGCGCTGGAAAACGCCATCGTCAATCCCGACGCCCACACCAATCCTTCCGACTGGCGCGGGCGCTGGGACGCGCTGCTGCCGCTCGAAGGCGGCTACGAACCGGTGCTGCATGCGCGCTTCGAGGCCGCCCTTGGCGCGCTCGAAGGCGACCGCAGCGGCCACGCGCGCCAGCTGGAAGCCAATCGCGAACGCCTGCTGCACGAATTGCTGCGCCTGGAAATCTCGGCCGGCATCGACAGCGGCGCCGAATTCGCGCGCGAGCGTCTCAAGCTGCAGGTCGAGGTGCTGCAAAGCTCGCTCAAGTCCGGTCACAAGTCGGGCCACGGCGCGGGGCAGGGCGCCGCTGCCAAGGGCTTGCACGAGCTGCTGGCGCTGCCGGCGCTGCTTGACGCCCGCACCGAACTGCGCATCGAGCAATTGCTGACGCGCTACGCGAAGGACGGCCGATGAATGTGCCAATGCGCGTGCCGGCATCGGCCCAGGTGACCGACATCCGCGTGCAGGAAGCGGACTTCGACCTGTCGCGTGAACTCGCTGCCCTGCGCGCGGGCGACGGCCGCGTGGGCGCCGTCGTCAGTTTCGTTGGCACCGTGCGCGACCTGAATGAAGGTTCCGCCGTGTCGGAGATGGAGCTGGAGCACTATCCAGGCATGACGGAAAAGGCGCTGGAAGAGATCGTGGCCCAGGCCAGGGCGCGCTGGCCGCTGTTCGGCGTGCAAGTCATCCACCGCGTCGGTCCCTTGAAACCGCTCGACCAGATCGTGCTGGTGGCCTGCAGCTCGGCGCACCGCGGCGAGGCCTTCGCCGCCTGCGAGTTCATCATGGACTACCTGAAGACCGACGCGCCGTTCTGGAAGAAGGAGCAGACGCCGGAAGGAGCGCGCTGGGTCGACGCGCGCGCCAGCGACGATTCCGCCAAGCGCAAGTGGGCTGAAGCTTGAGCTGGCTGGCGGTCGGCGCCGGGGCGGCGATCGGCGCCTGGCTGCGCTGGGGGCTGGGCCTCTGGCTGGGCAGCCTGCACGCCTACGTGCAGGTGGGGACGCTGGCCGCCAACCTGGTCGGCGGCTACCTGGTCGGGCTGGCGCTGGGCTTCTTCAGCGCCTATCCCGGCCTGTCGCCCGAGTGGCGCCTGTTCGCCATCACCGGTTTTCTCGGCGGCCTGACCACCTTCTCCAGTTTTTCCGGCGAATCGGTGCTGCTGCTCCAGCGCGGCGAATACGGCTGGGCGCTGGCCCATACCCTCCTGCACCTACTCGGCTCGATCCTGTTCTGCGTGGCCGGCTTCGCCACATGGCGCGTCCTGCGCGGCTAGCGGTATTACGGGCTGCTACCCCCTGCATAGATCAATCGTGCTGCTCGAGGAGCGTGATAAGTTTGCGGCTAGTTCATTAACTTGAGGAAACAGCCATGCAAACCGTCCAGCGTCCTACCGCCGCCTTCGTCGGTGCTTCCTGGGGTGCACTCCTGATCGGCGGCAGCGCTTACCTGATCGGCCTGTGGAATGCCCAGATGCAGCTGAACGAGAAGGGTTATTACCTGACCTTGCTGCTGTTCGGCCTGTTTGCAGCGGTATCGCTGCAAAAGACGGTCCGTGACCGCAGCGAGGGCTTGCCGGTGACCGGCATCTACGCCGGCCTGTGCTGGGTGTCGCTGATCTCGGCCATCCTGCTGCTCACGGTCGGCTTGTGGAACGCCACCCTGGCGCCGAGCGAGAAGGGTTTCTACGCCATGTCCTTCGTGCTGAGCCTGTTTGCCGTGGTCGCCGTCCAGAAGAACGTGCGCGACCTCGGCGGCGCGCGCCCTGGCGAGCCCAAGGCCGCCATGGAATGAGGACGCGGCTTGCCGTGCAAGGAGAGCTGTGTTGCACATCTTGAAAAGCAGACAGACATCCCAATTTTGCTCCTCAGTGAAGAACACCACTAGGGAGCAATACCATGCGGCAAGACAAACTGACGACCAAGCTCCAGGAAGCACTGGCGGATGCCCAGAGCCTGGCGGTCGGCAACGATAACCAGTACATCGATCCGGTCCACCTGCTCGTCGCCCTGCTGAACCAGGACGACGGCGGTGCCCGTTCACTGCTGCAGCGCGCCGGCGTCAACGTCGGCGGCCTCGCCAACGCGCTCAAGTCGGCACTCGAACGCCTGCCCCAGGTCTCGGGCACCGGCGGCGACGTGCAGGTCTCGCGCGAGCTGGTGGCGCTGCTGAACCTGGCCGATCGCGAAGCGCAGAAGCGCGGCGACCAGTTCCTCGCCTCCGAGATGGTCCTGCTGGCGCTGACCGAAGACAAGTCGGAGGCCGGCCGCCTGGCGCGCGAGCACGGCCTGGCGCGCAAGGCGCTCGAATCCGCCATCTCCGCCGTGCGCGGCGGCGAATCGGTGAATTCCCAGGATGCCGAAGGCCAGCGTGAAGCGCTGAAAAAATACACCCTCGACCTGACCGAACGTGCCCGGATGGGCAAGCTGGACCCGGTGATCGGCCGCGACGACGAAATCCGCCGCGCGATCCAGGTGCTGCAGCGCCGTTCCAAGAACAACCCGGTCCTGATCGGCGAACCGGGCGTGGGCAAGACCGCCATCGTCGAAGGCCTGGCGCAGCGCATCGTCAACGGCGAAGTGCCCGATTCGCTCAAGGGCAAGCGCGTGCTCTCGCTCGACATGGCGGCCCTGCTGGCCGGCGCCAAGTACCGCGGCGAGTTCGAGGAACGCTTGAAGAGCGTGCTCAAGGAGCTGGCCCAGGACGAAGGCCAGACCATCGTCTTCATCGACGAGATCCACACCATGGTCGGCGCCGGCAAGGCCGAGGGCGCGATGGACGCCGGCAACATGCTGAAACCCGCGCTGGCGCGCGGCGAACTGCACTGCGTCGGCGCTACCACCTTGGACGAGTACCGCAAGTACGTCGAGAAGGACGCCGCGCTGGAGCGCCGCTTCCAGAAGATCATGGTCGACGAGCCGAGCGTGGAGGCGACCATCGCCATCCTGCGCGGCCTGCAGGAAAAATACGAGCTGCACCACAAGGTCGAGATCACCGACCCGGCCATCATCGCCGCGGCCGAGCTCTCGCACCGCTACATCAGCGACCGCTTCCTGCCGGACAAGGCGATCGACCTGATCGACGAGGCGGCGGCCAAGATCAAGATCGAGATCGACTCCAAGCCGGAAGTCATGGACAAGCTCGAGCGCCGGCTGATCCAGCTGAAGATCGAGCGTGAAGCCGTGCGCAAGGAAACCGACGAAGCGTCGATGCGCCGCCTCGAGCTGATCGGCGAAGAGATCGCGCGCCTGGAACGCGAGTACAACGACTACGAAGAAATCCTCAAGTCCGAGAAGGCGGCGGTGCAGGGCACCACCCACATCAAGGAAGAGATCGAGCGCCTGCGCCACCAGATGGAGGAAGCCAAGCGCCAGAGCAACTGGCAGCGCGTCTCGGAGCTGCAGTACGGCCGCCTGCCGGAACTGGAAGCCCAGCTGAAGAAAGCCGAAGAGGCCGCCGAAGGCGCGGACGGCGAGGCAACGAAGCCGAAACTGCTGCGCACCCAGGTCGGCGCCGAGGAAATCGCCGAAGTGGTGGCGCGTGCCACCGGCATCCCGGTGTCGCGCATGATGCAGGGCGAGCGCGAAAAACTGCTGCACATCGAGGATGAGCTGCACAAGCGCGTGGTCGGCCAGGACGAGGCGATCGAAGCGGTGTCGGATGCGATCCGCCGCTCGCGCGCCGGCCTGTCCGACCCGAACCGCCCCTATGGTTCCTTCATGTTCCTGGGCCCGACCGGCGTCGGCAAGACCGAGCTGTGCAAGGCGCTGGCCGCCTTCCTGTTCGACACCGAGGAATCCCTGATCCGCATCGACATGAGCGAGTTCATGGAGAAGCATTCGGTGGCCAGGTTGATCGGCGCGCCGCCGGGCTACGTGGGCTACGAGGAGGGCGGCTACCTCACCGAAGCGGTGCGCCGCAAGCCCTACAGCGTGATCCTGCTCGATGAAATCGAGAAGGCGCATCCGGACGTGTTCAACGTGCTGCTGCAGGCGCTGGACGACGGCCGCATGACCGACGGCCAGGGCCGCACCGTGGACTTCAAGAACACCGTGATCGTGATGACTTCGAACCTGGGTTCGCACAAGATCCAGTCGATGGACACCGACGAGCCGGGCGTGGTGAAGCTGGCCGTGATGGCCGAGGTGCGCGGCCACTTCCGCCCCGAGTTCATCAACCGCATCGACGAGATCGTGGTGTTCCATGCGCTCGACGAGAAGAACATCGGCGCGATCGCCAAGATCCAGCTGCAAGGCCTGGAAGAACGCCTGGCCAAGATGGAGATGACGCTCGACATCGACGACGAAGCCTTGCAGAAGATCGCGGAAGCCGGCTTCGACCCGATCTACGGCGCCCGTCCGCTCAAGCGCGCGATCCAGCAGCAGATCGAGAATCCGCTGTCGAAGGCGATCCTGTCGGGCCGCTTCGGGCCGAAGGATACGATCCCGGTGCGGGTACGTGGGGGGAACCTCGTGTTCGGCGAGCAGGTGGAGCTGGCCAAGTAAGCATCGGCCTGCCCTACACAGGAAAAACGGCGCGTCCCGCAAGGCACGCGCCGTTTTTTCATGCTCAAAAAATCAGGCCTGTTTGCGCTTCCTGCGCGCCATCCAGCCCACCAGGCCCAGTCCGCCCAGCATCATCGCGTAGGTCTGCGGCTCCGGGACCGGCGCGATGCTCTGCGACAGCAGGCTGCCCACCTTGCGTTCGCCCTCGCCGAAGAAATTCACCTTCAGGTGCGGCGCTTCCAGGTCGGGCGCGCCGCCGCTGAAGCTGAACTGGAACACCATGTTGTCCGCCAGGGCCACGCGCTCGCCGGAGAAGCACAGGCTGCGTCCCGCATGGGCGCCGCCGGCGCAGCCGTTCGCGTTCAGTTCGTTGGACGACAGGGTCCAGTCGGTCGCCAGGCCGGGGGCCGACACCAGGGTCACGTCGGAGAAGCTGCCCAGGTCCTTGAGCTGGAGGGCGCCGATGGAGCTGGCCTCGAGCCAGTCTCCGCTGCGATTGGCGGCATCGATTTCCAGGGTCAAGAGATTACCGCTCCAGGTCGAGGTGAAGGTCACGCCCTGGTAGGTGAGGGAGCCGGCCTGGGCCGCGGCGGCGACGCCGGCGGCCAGTGCAAGGGCAGCCGATGCTTTGCAAAATAAGGTCTTCAATTCAATCTCCTAAGTGACATTGAACGACCGGGCCTTCGCGTCGGCGAACGGCCCGGACTCGCGTACGGATGAGCACGCGAGTCCAGACTAGTCCGCTCGTATTGACCTTTATGTTAGGCGATTAACCAATGGCTGAGTTAGCGCCGCGGCGCTGGAATGTCAGGCCGTACGGCGGCGACGGCGCGCCAGGACCATCACGGCCAGGCCGGCGCCGACGATGGCCAGGGATTGCGGTTCAGGCACCTCGCTGGACCCGCCGTCGGCAGGCTCGACGATGGGGGTGTTGCCGGTGTCGGCGTTGCCGCCGCCTGGAACGACGATGGGGGACGCCGGGAACAGCGCCGGATCCAGGGGAGCCGGCTGCGTCGCGACCGGCAGGTTGCCGCCGGTCTCGGCCGCGCCGCCACCTCCCTGCGTGCCGCCGGCCGGCGCGGGATCAGGCGTTTGCACCGGTGCTGGTTCGGCAACGGGAGCGGGCGCCGGAGCAGGAGCCGGAGCCGGAGCCGGAGCCGGAGCCGGAGCCGGGACGGGCGCCGGCTTGGTCTCCGCCTGCCATGGGAAATCCATCGACAGCAGGCTGCCGACCTTGGCGCCGCCGGCGTTCACGAAGTGCACCTTCAGGTGCGGCGCGGCGAGGTCCGGGCTGCCTTCGAAGGTGAAGGTGAACACCATGTTGTCGGCCAGGTCGACGGCGTCGCCGCTGAAGCACAGGCGGGCGGCGCCACCCTTGCCTTTGCCGGCGCAGCCGGAAGCGTTCAGTTCCGCCCTCGACAGCGCCCAGTTGGCGCCGGTCGAGCTGCTCATCTTCACGCCCGAGAAACTCCCGACCGTCTTGATCGCCAGGGCATCGATGGCGCTCGCGGCGGCCCAGCCGCCGCTGCGTTTGGCGGCGTCGATTTCGAGCCTCAGGACATTCCCAGTGAAAGTCGACGTGAACACGACGCCGTCTTGTGTGATGACACCCGCCGACGCATTGGTTGCGGCAACAATGAAGAGGCTGCTAACTGCGAGACGGAGGAGGGTGCGCATAATCACTTTCGATAATTTGTTGAGTTTTTTGACGAATCTGATGATTGCATCATGTCATTACAAATTCGTCTAGTCAACAATTATTTGAGGAAATTGATGATTGAATGCATTTGCGCAACAGCCTTCCGAAGACTTTGTTTTACATGGTGAAATGCACATTCCGCCTGACGAAATTTGCAGCAAAGCCAGCGCCTTCCTTCATTCCCATTCTGAGAAATTTTATATCACATCATGAAACGCAACTTGTAAGTCATTGAAATAAAGCGATAAAAAAATCTTTTGATGTCTTATATAAGAGTTGTTGTGCTGCGCACAAACTGATCTATGATTTACCCAACGGATTCCTTCGCAACTTAGTCCTCAATCAGGAGAATCAGCATGGCAACTCGTGAACAACAGATCAGTGAACTCCAGCAAGACTGGGAAACCAACCCGCGCTGGAAAGGTGTGACGCGCAACTACACGGCCGAGGATGTGGTCCGCCTGCGCGGCTCGATCCAGATCGAGCACACCCTCGCCAAGCGCGGCGCCGAGAAGCTGTGGGACCTGGTCAACAACGAACCCTACGTGAATGCCCTGGGCGCCCTGACCGGCAACCAGGCCATGCAACAGGTGAAGGCGGGCCTGAAGGCGATCTACCTGTCGGGATGGCAGGTGGCAGGCGACGCCAACGTTGCCGGCGAAATGTATCCCGACCAATCACTGTACCCGGCCAATTCGGTGCCGCTGGTGGTGCGCCGCATTAACAATACGTTCCAGCGCGCCGACCAGATCCAGTGGTCCGAGGGCAAGGACGACATCGACTACTTCGCGCCGATCGTGGCCGATGCCGAAGCCGGCTTCGGCGGCGTGCTGAACGCCTTCGAGCTGATGAAGGCCATGATCGATGCCGGCGCCGCCGGCGTGCACTTCGAGGACCAGCTGGCGTCGGTCAAGAAATGCGGCCACATGGGCGGCAAGGTGCTGGTGCCGAGCCGCGAAGCGGTCGAGAAGCTCAACGCCGCGCGCCTGGCAGCCGACGTGATGGGCACGCCGACCCTGGTCATCGCCCGCACCGACGCCGAAGCGGCCGACCTGCTCACCTCGGACGTCGACCCGATCGACCAGCCCTTCTGCACCGGCGAACGCACCGTGGAAGGCTTCTACCGCGTCAAGCCGGGCATCGAGCAGGCCATCTCGCGCGGCCTGGCCTACGCGCCCTTCGCCGACCTGGTGTGGTGCGAGACCGGCAAGCCCGACCTGAACTTTGCCAAGCAGTTCGCCGAAGCCATCCATGCGAAATTCCCGGGCAAGATGCTGGCCTATAACTGCTCGCCTTCGTTCAACTGGAAGAAGAACCTGGACGACGCCACCATCGCCAAGTTCCAGAAAGAGCTGGGCGCAATGGGCTACAAGTTCCAGTTCATCACCCTGGCCGGCTTCCATGCCCTGAACTACAGCATGTTCAACCTGGCGCACGGCTATGCCCGCCGCGGCATGTCGGCCTTTGTCGAGCTGCAGGAAAACGAGTTCGCCGCCGCCGAAAAGGGCTTCACCGCCGTCAAGCACCAGCGCGAAGTCGGCACCGGTTACTTCGACGCCGTGACCCAGACCATCCAGCAGAACCAGAGCTCGACCACCGCGCTGCATGGCTCGACCGAGGACGAGCAGTTCTTCGACGAGAAGAAGGTCGCGTAAGCGCCGCCCGTCATACTTACCTCTGTGACTTTGCCGCAGCGCCCGCAAGGGCCTGCGGTTTTTTTCGTCGGCCCGAGAAATTGCTTTGTAGTGGATAATGGCGCCATTGCGCCGTCGTAGAACACGGCACCGACTTTTTTCTCAGGAATTCCAGCTTATGTTGAGCTACCGCCACGCCTTCCACGCGGGTAATCACGCCGATGTCCTCAAACACTTCGTCCAAGTGCAGCTGCACCTGTACATGAACCAGAAGGACGTCGCCTACACCTATATCGATACCCACTCCGGCGCCGGCGTGTATGCGCTCGACAGTTTCCAGGCCACCAAGACCGGCGAGTACGACACCGGCATCGGCCCCCTGTGGAACGCGACCAACGTCCCCGAGGCGCTCAAGCCCTACCTCGACCTGGTCAAGGGCATGAACCCGAGCGGCAAGATGCGCTACTACCCGGGTTCGCCCTACGTGGCCGACCAGATGTCGCGCCTCGATGACCGCCTGCGCCTGTTCGAGCTGCACCCGGCCGACGTCAAGATCCTGTACGAGAACGTGCGCAAGGCCGAGGCGCACCGCGCCGAGCAGGGCGAGCGCGCGCGCGGCAAGCGCGTCCTCATCGAGCACGGCGACGGCTTCCAGAGCCTCAAGAAGCTGTTGCCGCCGCCTTCGCGCCGTGCGCTGGTGCTGGTCGACCCGCCGTATGAAGTAAAGGACGACTACAAGAAGGTGCGCGACGCGCTGGAAGAAGCGCTGGGCCGTTTCCCGGCAGGCATGTACGCGGTCTGGTATCCGGTGCTGCAACGCATGGAATCGCGCCAGTTCCCTGACAAGCTCAAGCGCCTGCCGGCCAAGGAATGGCTCAATGTGACCCTCACCGTGTCGACGCCGGGGCCGGACGGCATCGGCCTGCACAGCAGCGGCATGTTCATCCTGAATCCGCCCTACACCCTGGAGGCGATGCTGCGCGAAACCATGCCTTATCTGGTGCAGGTGCTCGGCAAGGATGCCGGCGCGCGTTTCACCATTGAAACCGGCACCCAGCTGACCGGCGCCGCTTCCGCGCGCCTGGCCGGCGAAGGACCGCGCGCCCCGGTTGGCAATGCACGCCGCGCCAGCCCGCTGTCCGGCAAGGGCAGCCTGCGCCTGCCGGGACAAAGCATGGTGCGCGAGGGCGAAGAGGCGGCGCCGGCCGCGCCGAAGACGGGTGCGCGCCGCGTCTGGCACCCGGACGGCAGCGTCCAGGGCAAGGCGGGCGGGGCGGGCGGGGGAGGCAAGCGTCCGCCTGCCGCGGGCGGCGCCGCGGGTGCACGCTCGGCGGCGGCGCGCGCGGACGGTCCGCGCACCAACGGGCCACGCACAGCAGCTCCGCGGCCGGCTGGTCCACGCACCGGCGGCAAGGGCGGCGGCAAGCGCTGATCCGCAAGTTCGATATAAAAATGCTAATAGTTTCGGATTTGTAGTATAGTCTCCGAGGCAGGCGTTCGCGCCTGTCCGGCGCGTCTATCCGGGCCGAAACAGTTTCCAGGAGTTTTGTAGATGCATGCCGAAGCAACGGCAGCGGCATCCGTGCCGTCCAACGATTTTTTTCTCGCACGTCAGCCTATCCTCGGCCGTGACCAGCATCTCGTGGCATTCGAGCTGCTGTTCCGTGCCGCCGGCGAGGACGACGATGCGAAACTGACCGACAACGCTGCGGCGACGGCGGCGGTGATCTCGCACGCCTCGCAGCTGGGCATGGAGCAGGTGGTCGGCGAGCAGCTCGCCTTCGTCAACGTCGACGAGGTCGTCCTGATGAGCGACTTCGTACGCTTCCTGCCTCCGCATAAGGTTATCCTCGAAATCCTGGAAACCGTCAAGCCGACTCAGGCTTTGCTGGCGCGTGTCGCCGAGCTGAAGGAGCTCGGTTTCAAGTTCGCGGTCGACGACGTGGTCGAGCATTCGCCCGAGCTCGACCGCCTGGTTGGCCTGGTCGACGTCATCAAGGTCGACGTCAAGCTGGTGCCGCCGGAAGCGCTGAAGGGCCTGGTGTGCTCGCTCAAGTCCACCGGCAAGAAACTGTTGGCTGAAAAGGTCGAGACCATCGACGAATTCAAGCTGTGCATGGAGCTCGGTTTCGAATACTTCCAGGGCTATTACTTTGCCCGTCCCGTCATCTTGTCGGGCAAGAAGATCACGCCCTCGGAAATGACGATCCTGCGCCTGCTGGAGCTGCTGAGCTCGGATGCGGACGCCCAGGTGATCGAAACCGCGGTCAAGCGCGACGCCCTGATCAGCCTGAACCTGCTGCGCCTGGTGAACAGCCGCGCGGCGCCGGGGCCGCAGATCGAGTCGCTGTCGCAGGCGCTGCACCAGCTCGGACGGCGCCAGCTGCAGCGCTGGCTGCAGATCCTGCTGTACACGACCGCGGGCGGGGTCGAGCTGGCTTCGCCCTTGCTGCAGCTGGCCACGACGCGCGGCAAGCTGCTCGAGCTGATGACCCTGGCCCGCTACCCGAACGATGCGGCCAGGGCCGATCGCGCCTTCACGGTGGGGATCATGTCGCTGGCCGATGCGCTGTTCTCGATCCAGATGCGCGACATCCTCGACAACGTCGAGGTGGCAGACGACGTGCGCATGGCGCTGCTCGACCGTGAAGGGGAGTTCGGGACCATGCTGCGCGTGGCCGAGCTGCTCGAGGCGGCGGAGGGCGGGTGCAAGCTGTATAACGCGCTGCGCAAACTCGGCCTGTCGGTGGCGCAGATTCGCGAGATCGAGCTGAAGGCTTTCGACTGGGTGCGCGAGCTGACCCACGAAGTGCACTGAGGGAATGGTGGCCGGCCGTGCCCGGCCGGCCCTGCCGACTTACTGCGCCAGGAACAGGAACACCGTCGGCTTCTTGTGAAAATCCGGCCCCTTGCCGGCCGCCAGCGCCGCCTTCCATTTTGCAGCCGTCATCGTGCGGACCGACTCGCTGGCCAGCGACAGGTCGGTTGCCACGCAAATCAGGGTCCCCGGCTGGCAGGCGCTCACAAGGGCCTCCAGCATCTGCCCGTTGCGGTACGGCGTCTCGATCAACAGTTGTGTTTGCTTCTCGCTGCGCGAACGCCCCTCCAGCTGCCCGATGCGTTTGGTGCGCTGGGCGGCCTCAAGCGGCAGATAGCCGTTGAAGGCGAAGCTCTGGCCGTTCAGGCCGCTCGCCATCACCGCCAGCAGCAGCGAGGACGGCCCCACCAGCGGACGTACCGGAATCCCGTGCTGGTGGGCCAGGCGCACCAGGTCCGCGCCCGGGTCAGCCACGGCCGGCACGCCCGCTTCCGACACCAGTCCCGCATCGCGTCCCGCCAGCAGCGGGCCAAGGAGCTGCGCGAGCGCGGCCGGCGGCGTGTTCACGTTCAGTTCGGCGATCTCGATTTCCTGCAAGGGTTTGGCCAGCGGATGGTCGATGGCGACCAGTTTCAGGAAAGCGCGCGCGGTCTTGGCGTTCTCGGCGACGAAGTAATCGAGCCTGGAAGTCAGGGCCTGCACCTGCGTCGGCAGCAGGGCGGAGAGGGCGCCGGAGGAGGCGTCGGTGGGGCCAAGGGTGTTCGGGATCAGGTAAAGGGTGCCGGGCATCGTTAAGAAAAAATAAGAGGTGTTACACGCCGAAGAAGGAAACGCCGGCGCGGCGCAGCATGCCGGTCAGGGCGATCAGGGGCAGGCCGGTGAGGGCGGTCGGGTCGTTCGACTCGATCCGTTCCAGCAGGGCGATGCCCAGGCCCTCGTTCTTGGCGCTGCCGGCGCAGTCATAGGGCTGCTCGATTGCTAGATACGCATCCAGCTCGGCATCGGGCAGGTCGCGGAAGTCGACGAAGACCTGCACATTCTCGACCTGGGCGGCTTGCAGCGGGTCGGCCACGCGGCTGTCCCACAGGCACAGTGCCGTATGGAAGACCACGCGGCGCCCACGCATCAGCTGCAATTGCGCCAGCGCACGCGCATGGTCGCCGGGCTTGCCGATCTGCATGCCGTCGAGCGTCGCCACCTGGTCGGAGCCGATCACCAGCGCACCCGGAGCGCGCGCCGCCACCGCGGCCGCCTTCTCGCGCGCCAGGCGCAGGGCGGTATCCTGTGGCGCTTCGCCGGGGCGGGGTGTTTCGTCGATGTCGGGTGCGATCGCCTCGAAGGGCAGCTGGAGGCGCGACAGCAGCTCGCGCCGGTAAGCGGAACTGGAGGCAAGAATGAGGCGCGAAGGCGCCGAACTTGGTATCATTGCGGTCTGGCGAATAAGGAAAACTATAAGCTAAGCTAATAGATCATATATCTCCGTCAAGTAAACCCGATAAATCATATCGGGTACAACGCGCAGCGCTCAAAAACGACGTAAGTCTTTGACTCTGCGGGGAGAAGCCTGTTATTATCGCAGGTTTTCCGGGGAAGTTTTCCAAATGAGCGCTTTTGTCATTGACGCCTTCGAGTTTTGCCGGAATAGCGGACACCGCGAGGGCACGACCCCTGTCGCCGAGATGACCCGTCTGGCCGCCGATTGCGCCGACAAGTCCGGCGAGATCCACTGGTCGATCGACGGCGGCCTGACCAAGCAGGGCTACCCATCGATGACCCTGGCGGTCGCCGGTCCCGTGAAGCTGGTCTGCCAGCGTTGCCTGACACCGATGGATTACGAAATCGATTCGTCCACCATGCTGGTGCTCGGCAAGGACGACGAAGATGCGGACGGGATCGAGGAAGTCCTCGACGACGAGAGCATCGACGTGATCGTCGGCAGCCGCGAGTGCGATATCCGCCAGCTGCTGGAAGACGAAGCCCTGCTGGCCCTGCCGCAGGCACCGAAGCATGAGGTATGTCCGGACACCAAGCTCCTGGACGCCCTGAAGACCGAGAAGGTCTCGCCGTTCGCGGCACTGAAAAATCTCAAGTCCGAATAAGCAGTACAGAATCAAGTAGTACCGCAGCACCCCCGCAGTACGACTGAAAGAACGTGTCAAACGCGTGCAGTAGTCGAGTATGGCAGTAGGCAGTTGATGTAGCAGCGTTAAAACATGTCGGCGATGGATGAATAAGAAATTGCCGCTGGGATACTCGATCTGCAAGTATTTGCAAATCGAATGTGTTAGAATTTTAGAACTTATGTATTAGGAGTCATCATGGCAGTTCAGCAGAATAAGAAGTCCCCGTCGAAGCGCGGCATGCACCGTTCGCACGATTTCCTGACCGCACCGAACCTGGCAGTCGAGCCGACCACCGGCGAAACCCACCTGCGTCACCACATCAGCCCGAACGGTTTCTACCGTGGCCGTAAAGTCCTGAAGACCAAGAACGACGAGTAATCGACGTCTTGTCCTTTAGTACCATGGAAGCGGTGCAACGTATGTCTGCGTGGCGCCGCTTTTTCTTTTCCGTTTTCAGCGGCTGCAACAACTTTGCACTCCGTCATTTTGAATTGCGCGGACAGCGGCTGGCTACGCGCCATGCCCCATCCCAACTTGCCGCCCGCATCGCGTGAGCCGGCATCCCCCGACAAATGACAATCACAATTTCCATTGACTGCATGGGCGGCGATCACGGCCCCTCAGTTACCATTCCGGCAGCCGTCTCGTTTCTAAAAAAACAAGCTGACGTCCACCTCATCCTGGTGGGTCTCGAAGACGTCCTGCGCGCCGAGCTCAAGAAGCATGGCGCCGAGTCGAACGCCCGCATCACCGTTAAAAACGCCACCGAGGTCGTCACCATGGACGACCCGCTCGAGATCGCCCTGCGCAAGAAGAAGGATTCGTCCATGCGCGTGGCGGTCGAGCTGGTCAAGGACGGCAGCGCCAATGCCAGCGTGTCGGCCGGCAATACCGGCGCCCTGATGGCCGTCTCGCGCTACGTGCTCAAGACCATGGCTGGCGTCGACCGTCCGGCGATCTGCTCGATCATGCCGAACCAGAAGGGCGGCCCGACCTACATGCTCGACCTGGGCGCCAACGTGGACTGCGAACCGCACCACCTGCACCAGTTCGCCATCATGGGCTCGGTGCTCTGCTCGGCCATGGAAAACAATCCGCGCCCGAGCATCGGCCTGCTGAACGTCGGCACCGAGGAAATCAAGGGCAACGACGTGGTCAAGGCCACCGGCCAGCTGCTCAAGGCCGACCACGAGCGCGGCAAACTGAATTTCCACGGCAATGTCGAAGGCAACGACATCTTCAAGGGCACGGTGGACGTGGTCGTGTGCGACGGTTTCGTCGGCAACGTCACGCTCAAGGCCGTCGAAGGCCTGTCGCGCTTCGTCAAATCCGTGTTTACGGAAAATATCTTGTCGATGGCCGGCGCGCTGCTGGCCCGCAAGTCGCTCAAGAAGCTGAACCCGGAGCGCTACAACGGCGCCAGCCTGCTCGGCCTGAAGGGCCTGGTCTTCAAGAGCCACGGCGGCGCCAACGCCTTCGCCTTCGAATGGGCGATCAAGCGCGCCTACGACGCCGCCAAATACGACGTACAAGAGCAGCTGTCGGCCCTGATCGCCGAACTGATGCCGCCCCCGCCCGACGCCCAGCAGCGCCAGGCTTGACCAAACCAGCAGGATGGTGGAAGAGATGACTGTCTACAGCAAGATCACCGGTACCGGCAGCTACCTGCCGGCCAAGCGCGTCACCAACGATCAACTCGCGGCCCAGCTGGCCGAGCAGGGGATCGAAACCTCCGACGAATGGATCGTGACCCGCAGCGGCATTTCGAGCCGCCACTACGCCGCCAGCGACGAGAACGCCTCCGACTTGGCCGTGAAGGCCGCGCGCAATGCATTGGAAGCGGCCGGCTGCCTGCCTGCCGACATCGACCTGGTGATCGTTGCCAGCTCGACCCCCGACTTCCACGGCAGCTTCCCGAGCACCGCCTGCATCGTGCAGCAGAAGCTCGGCATGCTGAATAACAGCGCCGCGTTCGACGTGCAGGCCGTGTGCAGCGGCTTCGTGTACGCGGTCTCGACCGCCGACGCCTTCATCCGCGCCGGCGTGTACAAGCGCGTGCTGGTGATCGGCGCCGAAGTGTTCTCGCGCATCCTCGATTTCACCGACCGCACCACCTGCGTGCTGTTCGGCGACGGCGCCGGCGCCGTGGTGCTGGAAGCGTCGGAAGAGCCCGGCGTGCTGGCCACCAAGCTGCACGCCGACGGCAGCCAGTCGCACATCCTGTCGATCCCGGGCAACCTGGCCGGCGGCGCCGTGGCCGGCAGCGGCTTCCTGTACATGGATGGCCCGGCGGTGTTCAAGCTGGCCGTCACCGTGCTGGAAGAGGTCGCCAAGGAAGCGCTCGAGCACGCCAAGATGCAGCCCTCGGACATCGACTGGCTGATCCCGCACCAGGCCAACCTGCGCATCATGAAGGGCACCGCCAAGAAGCTCGGGCTGCCGATGGAAAAGATGGTCGTCACCGTCGACCAGCACGGCAACACTTCGGCCGCCTCGATCCCGCTGGCGCTCGACGCCGCCGTGCGCGACGGCCGCATCAAGAAGGGCGACAATGTGCTGATGGAAGGCGTCGGCGGCGGCTTCACCTGGGGCGCGGTGCTCGCCCGCATGTAATGTAGGGTGGGCGGGGTGATTTCGGGCAATGCCCGGAATTACGAACGCCCACGCGGTGATTGTTATCGGGTCTGCATTCGGGCGCGATGATATTGCCGCTACCTATCACCGCGTGGGCGGCGGAGCCGCCCACCCTACGGATCGTGGCGGCGCGGATGTTTCGGTGGCCGCCCATATTCGAAAGAGAGAACAAGAACATGAGCAAATTCGCATTCCTGTTTACGGGCCAGGGCGCCCAGGCCGTCGGCATGCTGAACGGCTTCGCCGGCAACCCGGTCGTCGAGCAGACCGTGCTTGAGGCGTCGGATGCCCTCGGCTTCGACATCGGCAAGCTGATCGCCGAAGGCCCGAAGGAAGACCTCGACCTCACCACCAACACCCAGCCCGTCATGCTGACCGCCGCGGTCGCCGTGTACCGCGCCTGGATCGCCGCCGGCGGCCCGCTGCCGTCCATCGTTGCCGGCCACAGCCTGGGCGAATACTCGGCCCTGGTCGCCGCGGGTGTCATTCAGTTCAAGGACGCGGTGCCGCTGGTGCGCTTCCGCGCCCAGGCCATGCAGGACGCGGTGCCGGTCGGGCAGGGCGGCATGGCCGTCGTGCTGGGCCTGCAGGCCGACGACGTGCGCGCCGTCTGCCTGGAAGCCGCGCAAGGCGAAGTGGTCGAAGCCGTCAACTTCAACGAGCCGACCCAGATCGTCATCGCCGGCCACGCCGGCGCGATCGACCGCGCCTGCGAGATCGCCAAGGCCAAGGGCGCCAAGCGTGCCATGAAGCTGGCGGTGTCGGCGCCGTTCCATTCCTCGCTGCTCAAGCCTGCTTCGGACCGCCTGCGCGACTACATGGAGAACATCGCTTTCTCGGCGCCGCAGATCGACTTGATCAACAACGTCGACGTCGCTATCCTGCACGATCCTGCCGCGATCAAGGACGCGCTGGTGCGCCAGGCCGCCGGTCCGGTGCGCTGGGTCGAGACCATGCAGAAGATGGCGGCGGAGGGTGTGACCCAGGTCATCGAATGCGCCCCGAGCAAGACCCTGATCGGCATGGCCAAGCGCATCGATGCGGCGCTGGTCGGCGAGGCCCTGGTCGACCAGGCTGCGCTGGAACGCGTGCTGGCCTCGCTCAGTGCGGCTTGAAGGGCGGCTTGAGATCAACACCAAAGAAAAGGAATAGCATGAATCTGGAGAACCAAGTCGCCCTCGTCACCGGCGCATCGCGCGGTATCGGCAAGGCCATCGCGCTGGAACTGGCGCGCCAGGGCGCGAAGGTCGTCGGCACCGCCACCAGCGCGGCCGGCGCCGAGGCGATCAGCGCCTACCTGGCTGAATTCGGCGGCAAGGGCGTGGTCCTGAACGTGACCGACGCGGCCCAGTGCGGCGCCATCGTCGACGAGGTGCAGAAGGGCTTCGGCAGCCTGTCGATCCTGGTCAACAATGCCGGCATCACCCAGGACAACCTGGCCATGCGCATGAAGGACGAGGAGTGGGACAGCGTCATTTCCACCAACCTGACCGCCGTCGGCCGCCTGTCGCGCCTGGTGCTGCGCGGGATGATGAAGGCCAAGCACGGCCGCATCATCAACATCACCTCGGTGGTGGGCGCCTCGGGCAACCCGGGCCAGATGAACTACGCCGCGGCCAAGGCCGGCGTGGCCGGCATGACCCGCGCGCTGGCGCGCGAGATCGGCAGCCGCAACATCACCGTCAATTGCGTCGCGCCGGGCTTCATCGACACCGACATGACCAAGGCACTGGGCGACGACCAGCACAGCGCACTGCTGGGCCAGATTCCGCTGGGCCGCCTCGGCCAGCCGGAAGACATCGCCCACGCAGTCAGCTTCCTGGCCGGCCCGACCGCCGCCTATATCACGGGCACCGAGCTGCACGTGAATGGCGGCATGTACATGAATTAAGGCGCTAGAATGCCGGATTATCAGCGCTCGCGAAGATAATCCGGCGTGTACGCCACTTTTAGCAGTAATTTCGGTGGAAATAAGCGTAATCGCCGAAAGTAGTTTTTCATCGCGCAAACCTGATAAAATGCGCGCACTTTCCGCAACACACACCTTAATGGAGCCATAACATGTCGGATATCGAACAACGCGTTAAAAAAATCGTCGCTGAGCAACTGGGCGTTGCAGAAGCAGACATCAAAATCGAATCCTCGTTCGTTGACGACCTCGGCGCTGACTCGCTGGACACCGTGGAACTGGTGATGGCACTGGAAGACGAGTTCGAAATGGAAATCCCTGACGAGCAGGCTGAGAAGATCACCACCGTCAAGCAAGCCATCGACTACGCCACCGCGCACGTCAAGGCCTAAGCTGTCGCTTTAAAAGTTTTTGGGAGAATCGCTTGAGCCGTTCACGCAACCGCCGTGTCGTCGTTACCGGCCTGGGCTGCATTTCACCTATCGGCAACACCATTGCCGAGGCGTGGGACGCGGCGCTGGCCGGGAAGTCGGGCATTGCCAACATTACCAAGTTCGACGCGACGCCGTTCACGACGCATTTCGCCGGTGAAGTGAAGAACTTCAAGGTGGAAGACTACCTGCCGGGCAAGGAAGGCCGCAATATGGATAGCTTTATCCATTTCGGCATGGCAGCCGGCATCCAGGCCCTGCAGGATTCCGGCCTGGTCGTGACCGAGGAAAACGCGGACCGCATCGGTGTGACCATCGGTTCGGGTATCGGCGGCCTGCCGATGATCGAAGCCACCAAGGAAGAGTACATGAATCGCGGCCCGCGCCGCATCTCGCCCTTCTTCGTGCCGGCATCGATCATCAACATGATCTCGGGCGATCTCTCGATCAAATTCGGCCTGCGCGGCCCGAACCTGGCGATCGTCACCGCCTGCACCACCGGCCTGCACTGCATCGGCGCCGCTGCTCGCCTGATCGAGTACGGCGATGCCGACGTGATGATCGCCGGCGGCGCGGAATCGACCGTGTCGCCGCTGGGCCTGGGCGGCTTCGCCTCGGCACGCGCGCTGTCGACCCGCAATGACGATCCGGCCACCGCGTCCCGTCCGTGGGACAAGGACCGCGACGGCTTCGTGCTGGGCGAGGGCGCCGGCGTGATGGTGCTCGAAGAGTACGAACACGCGGTCGCACGCGGCGCCAGGATCTATGCGGAAGTCATCGGCTTCGGCATGAGCGCGGACGCCAACCACATCACCTCGCCGGTCGAGGATGGCAGTGGCGCGGCGCGCTGCATGGTGGCGGCACTGAAGAACGCCGGCCTGAACGCCGGCGAAGTCCAGTACGTCAATGCGCACGGCACCTCGACGCCGCTGGGCGACGTGGCGGAAGTGCGCGGCATCAAGCGCGTCTTCGGCGACCACGCCAAGACCGGCCTCGTCGTGAACTCGACCAAGTCGATGACCGGCCACCTGCTGGGTGGCGCGGGCGGCCTGGAATCGGTGTTCACCGTGCTGGCGATCCACAACCAGGTGTCGCCGCCGACGATCAACATCTTCAACCAGGATCCGGAGTGCGACCTGGACTTCGTGGCCAACACGGCGCGGGACATGAAGATCGACTACGCGGTCAAGAACTCCTTCGGCTTCGGCGGTACCAACGGTACCCTCGTCTTCGCAAAAGTCTGAAGATAATCTGACAAGCGGGTCTGAACCAGACCACGCCCATTCCGGTCTAACCGGAATGGGCGCCCTGCAGCCGTCGTCGTTCGGTCCTGCGCAATCCCCCCCGTACCTCCTCCGTCGCCCCCGGGCTGCGGCGCCCTTTCCTTTTCTCGCCAAAGAGCCATGTCGATCGCGCTGAGCGTCGTCATTGCGCCGTCGCGCCGCCTGCGTTGCCTGCTCGCCGGCTTCGGCGCTTCCCTGATCGCGGCCGCGTGCGCCGTGGGCTTCGCCACGTCCGCGCGCTTCGCGGCCGCGCCCTGTGTGGCGGCTGCGCTGCTGTTCGCGGCAGCATGCGTGCTGCATGCCGCGCTGCGTGCTGCAACGGTGCATCGCATTGATATTTCTGGACCCGGCCAGCTACGCCTGACGGTACAACAGGGTGTGCGGCAGGACAAACGCGAAGGCTCGCCGGCGAGGCTGTCGGCCGGCTCCACGCTGTGGCCGCGGATGTTGATGCTGTGCCTGGAGGGGACTGAGGGCGGCGCCGTCGGAGCGGCGAACGGGGGTGCACAGGGTTTGCGGCTACGGCGCCGGCCCGGTTCGCGCGCAGCCGTACGGACGCCGGTTGCCGTCCTGCCGGACAGCCTGCCGCCGGAGGCATTTCGTGCCCTGGCGGTGGCGCTCGGCGCCGGCGTCCAGGCTGGGGGCGGGTCAGCGGCGGAGCACAAAATACTTTGAACTTATTGCAGCGGGCCAACTCTTATGCAGGAGGGCCGCTGCAGCCGATGGGGCAGGGTCCGTGACGACAGAACGCGAGGGAGATCAGGTTTTGGTGGAGCGCGTCCAGGCTGGCGACCGGGCCGCGTTCGACCTGCTCGTGGCCAAGTACCAGCGCCGCCTGATGCGCCTGGTGTCGCGCCTCGTGCACGATCCGGCGGAAGCCGAAGACGTCGTGCAAGAGACCTTCATCAAGGCTTTCCGCGCGCTGCGCCACTTCCGCGGCGATTCCGCCTTCTACACCTGGCTGTATCGCATCGGAATCAACACGGCCAAGAATTTCTTGGTCACACAGGGCCGCCGTGCGCCGACCTCCACCGAGGCCGACGCCGAGCGGGCAGAGGGATTCGACGACGCAGACAGCTTGCGCGACATAAACACACCCGAATCGGTGTTGGCGAGTAAGCAGATTGCCCACACAGTCAATGCGGCAATGGAAGCACCGCCGCTGGAATTGCGAACGGCAATTGTTCTGCGAGAAATAGAAGGATTGAGCTACGAAGAAATCTCCGAGGTGATGGCGTGTCCGATAGGAACCGTACGCAGCCGGATTTTCCGTGCACGCGAAGTCATTGCCGAGAAATTGCGCCCATTGCTCGATTTCCCGGTTGACAAACGTCGGTAGGTAGCAGGATCGTACAGAGACGGGACAACACAAACAGACCGACGTCGACGGGTTACCAGATGGACACGAACAAGAAGATACGCGAATACATATCGGCCTTTGCGGACGGCGAACTGCCGGACGCCGACCTTGAGCTCGCGCTGGCGGCCCTGCGCGATGCGGACGGGCGGCAGACATGGGATCTCTACCACCGCATTGGCGACGCCTTGCGCGCCGAGCCGCTCGAGGCGGAACTCTCGCCCGGTTTCTCGCTGCGCCTGGCCGACCGGCTGGCCGCCGAACCGGCGCCGCTGCGGCGCGCGGCAGGGCGCCCGGCGACAGCGGCCGATGCGCTGGCGGCGATCGCACCGGCGGTCGTGGCGGGGGCGGAATCGCTGGGCGGCAGCAAGATGGCCGGGCAGGGCGCGACACCGCGCGACGCGCCCGTTGCCGATACGAGCCCGGCGGCCGTCAAGCGCCTCTAGCCTGACGGCCGGCCGGCCAGCACAAGACGCCGGCGCATGCATCGCTGATATGTGCGGCATATCACACAGCTCATCTGATTCATTCCGTATATAAGTCCTTCGGCTTGTTCCACATCCCTTTTCCACCTTCGATGTGGGCGCGGCATGCCCGCGTACGGCGCGACAAAGCGCGTATTTTGGCTTACCATAAAGTCAATCTCAGCCTTCCACCGCCAAGCCCATGACCCGTCAATCCAAGCATCGTCCACTCCGCGTGTTCCTGCCGGCCCTGCTGGTCGCAGCGAGCTGTGCCTTCCTCCCCCACACCGCCATGGCTGCGGCGCCGGTACAGACCCCGGTCGTCACCGGCCTGCCCGATTTCTCCGACCTGATCGACAAGGTCGGCCCGGCCGTGGTCAACATCCGCACCACCGAGCGCGTGCAGCGCGGCCAGGGCATGCCGGGCGAGGAGGAAATGCAGGAATTCCTGCGCCGCTTCTTCGGCGGCCAGATTCCGCGGGGCGGCGGGCGCGGCCAGGGCCGTCCGGGCGGACAGGGCGGCGCCGAGGAGCAGGTCACGCGCGGCGTCGGTTCCGGCTTCATCGTTTCCGCCGACGGCTTCGTGCTCACCAATGCCCACGTGGTCGAAGGCGCCGACGAAGTCACCGTCACGCTCACCGACCGGCGCGAATTCAAGGCCAAGGTGCTGGGCGCCGACCGCCGTTCCGACGTGGCCCTGCTCAAGCTTTCGGCCAGCAACCTGCCTTACCTGCGCACCGGCGACTCCAGCAAGATCCGGGTCGGCGAATGGGTGGTGGCGATCGGCTCGCCTTTCGGCCTCGACAACACCGTCACCTCGGGCATCATCTCGGCCAAGTCGCGCGACACCGGCGAATACCTGCCGCTGATCCAGTCCGACGTCGCGGTCAACCCGGGCAACTCGGGCGGCCCCCTGATCAACATGCGCGGCGAGGTCATCGGCATCAACTCGCAGATCGCCACGCTCTCCGGCGCCTACAACGGCATCTCCTTCGCGGTGCCCATCGACGAGGTCATGCGCGTCGCCGACCAGCTGAAAACCACGGGTAAAGTCACGCGCGGGCGCCTGGGCGTGCAGATCAGCGAAGTCACGCGCGACGTCGCCGAGTCGCTCGGCCTGGGCAAGGCGCGCGGCGCCGAAGTGTCGATGGTCGAAGCCGGCGGCCCGGCGGAGAAGGGCGGCATCAAGGTCGGCGACATCATCCTGAAATTCAACGGCCAGCCGATCGAGACCACCCGCGACCTGCCGCGCCTGGTCGGGGCCACCAAGGTCGGCAGCCGCGCCACCGTCACCGTGTGGCGCCGCGGCACCCAGCTCGACGTGCCGGTGACCATCGTCGAACTGCAGGAAGAGCGTTCCCCGACCGCCCGCCCGACGCCCAAGAAGCCGACCCCGGGCGCCGCGCCGAACGCGCTCGGCCTGGTGGTCTCCGACATCCCGGCGGCGGCGCGCGCCGAAGCCGGCGTCGACGGCGGCGTGCTGGTCGAGAATGCCGAGGGCAGCGCGGCCACGGCAGGCATCCGTCCGGGCGACATCATCTCGCAGGTGGGCAATAGCCCGGTGAACAACGTGGCCCAGTTCAACGGCCTGGTCGCCAAGCTGGATCCGAAGAAGCCGGTGGCCCTGCTGGTGCGGCGTGACGACGTCACCCAGTACATCGTCGTGAAGCCGCGTCAATGATGGGGGCGGTTCCGTTCACGCTGTACTCGCGCAGCTACTGCCACCTGTGCGAAGACATGCTGCAGGCCTTGCTGGCCCTGCAGCAGCCCGGTGAGCGCTTCGAGGTCGCCGTGGTCGACGTCGATGCCGACCCGGCGCTGGTGGAGCGTTTCGACGAGCTGGTGCCGGTGCTGTATGGCGACCCGGAAGGCGAGGAGCTGTGCCATTACTTCCTCGACCCGGTGGCGGCGCGCGGCTGGGCCGAGGCCTGCGCCCGGGCTGCCGCCTGATCCGCAAACCCTGCCATTGTCTCCCGGATAATCAAAAACGGGCCTTTCTACCCTTCGCCGCCCCCAAAACCGGGCTTTCCGGCGCGGAATCCGGTAAAATGCCGGGGTCGGAAAAGCGCCGGCCGATCGCAAGCCTGCCGGCCACGCTTTTCATTCGCTTCATCGAGCGCTTCGACCGGGGGCCGGCATGCCCTCACGGAGCGCTTTTTTGCATTGCCCCTATTCGTTGTCGTAGCCTGCCGCGCTGCCCGCGGCCTTTTTGGTTTTTGAGCTTTGTTAATGAACAACATACGTAACTTCTCCATCATTGCCCACATCGACCACGGCAAATCGACCCTTGCCGACCGTATCATCCAGCTGTGCGGCGGCCTGTCGGAGCGCGAGATGGACGCGCAGGTGCTCGACTCGATGGACCTGGAACGCGAGCGCGGCATCACCATCAAGGCCCAGACCGCGGCGCTGCAGTACAAGGCGCGCGACGGCCAGACCTACAACCTGAACCTGATCGATACCCCGGGCCACGTCGACTTCTCCTACGAAGTCTCGCGCTCGCTGTCGGCCTGCGAAGGCGCGCTGCTGGTGGTCGACGCCTCGCAAGGTGTGGAAGCCCAGACCGTGGCCAACTGCTACACCGCGCTCGACCTGGGCGTGGAAGTGGTGTCGATCCTGAACAAGATCGACCTGCCGCACGCCGACCCGGACAACGCCAAGAAGGAAATCGAGGACGTCATCGGCATCGACGCGTCCGACGCCACGGTGTGCTCGGCCAAGACCGGCCTGGGCGTGGAAGACGTGCTGGAAACCCTGATCGCCAAGGTGCCGCCGCCCAAGGGCGACAAGGACGCGCCGTTGCAGGCCCTGATCGTCGACTCCTGGTACGACCCCTATGTGGGCGTCGTGATGCTGGTGCGCGTGGTGAACGGCACCCTGCGCCCGAAGGACAAGATCCTCCTGATGGCAACCGGTTCCGTGAACCTGGTCGAGAACATCGGCGTGTTCACCCCGCGCTCGGTCTCACTGCCGGAACTGTCGGCAGGGCAGGTGGGCTTCATCATCGCCGGCATCAAGGAACTGACCGCCGCCAAGGTGGGCGACACCGTCACCCTGGCCGCCAAGCCGGCACCAAGCCCGCTGCCGGGCTTCAAGGAAGTCCAGCCGCAGGTGTTCGCCGGCCTGTTCCCGGTGGAAGCCAACCAGTACGACGCCCTGCGCGATTCGCTGGAAAAGCTCAAATTGAACGACGCCGCCCTGATGTACGAGCCGGAAGTCTCGCAGGCGCTGGGCTTCGGCTTCCGCTGCGGCTTCCTGGGCCTGCTGCACATGGAGATCGTGCAGGAACGCCTCGAGCGCGAGTTCGACATGGACCTGATCACCACCGCCCCGACCGTGGTGTACGAGGTCGAGATGCGCGACGGCAGCATGGTTCGTGTCGACAACCCGTCCAAGATGCCGGAGCCGTCCAAGATCAACGAAGTGCGCGAGCCGATCGTCGACGTCAACCTGTACATGCCGCAAGAGTACGTGGGTGCGGTGATGACCCTGTGTAACGGCAAGCGCGGCGTCCAGATGGACATGGCCTACCACGGCCGCCAGGTCAAGCTGCACTACGAGATCCCGATGGCGGAAATCGTGCTGGACTTCTTCGACCGCCTGAAATCGACCTCGCGCGGCTATGCCTCGATGGACTACGAGTTCAAGGAATACCGCGCCGCCGACGTGGTGAAGGTCGACATGCTGATCAACAGCGAGAAGGTCGACGCGCTGGCGATCATCGTGCACCGCGCCAACGCCCCCTACCGCGGGCGCCAGGTGGCGGCCAAGATGCGCGAACTGATCCCGCGCCAGATGTTCGACGTGGCGATCCAGGCCGCGATCGGCGCCACCATCATCTCGCGCGAAAACGTCAAGGCGCTGCGCAAGAACGTGCTGGCCAAGTGCTATGGCGGCGACATTTCGCGTAAGAAGAAGCTGCTCGAGAAGCAGAAGGCCGGCAAGAAGCGCATGAAGCAGGTCGGTTCGGTGGAGATCCCGCAGGAGGCCTTCCTGGCCATCCTCCAGGTGGAAGAAAAATAAATGGACATGCAACCCATCCTGAGCAATTTTGCTCTGATCCTGTTCGTCCTGATGGTGGTCACCGGGGTCATCTGGTGCCTGGACGTGTTCGTGCTCGCCAAGGCGCGCCGCCGCAAGGCCGACGCCGCCCTGGCCGAATACGACGCCCGCACCAGCAAGCTCACGGCCGACGGCATCAAGGTCGACAGCGGCAACGGGCGCGCCGCCATCGAGCAGGCGCACCTGCGCCAGCCGACCTGGATCGAGTACTCGGGCAGCTTCTTCCCGGTGATCGCGCTGGTGTTCATCCTGCGCTCCTTCCTGTGGGAGCCGTTCAAGATCCCGTCCTCGTCGATGGTGCCGACCCTGCTGGTGGGCGACTTCATCCTCGTGAACAAGTACGCCTACGGTGTGCGCCTGCCGATCGTCAACAAGAAGGTGATCGAAGTGGGCGACCCGCAGCGCGGCGACGTCATGGTGTTCAAGTATCCGAAGGACATGGGCCAGGACTACATCAAGCGCGTCATCGGCGTGCCTGGCGACACCATCACCTATGAAGACAAGCGCTTGACGGTGAACGGCAAGCCGGTCCAGTACACCCCGATGGACGACTACCTGGACGACCAGCACCCGATCTACCACAAGCAGTTCGTCGAACATCTGCCTGGCAAGGAGAACGGGGTGGCGCACCGCATCCTGAACACCGAGGGCAAGCGCACGATCGATCTCGGCGCTGTGGACAATTTCCCGAATCGTGAAGCCTGCGACTATTCGTACGATAAATTTACCTGTATCGTACCTCCAGGCAACTATTTCATGATGGGCGATAACCGCGACAACAGTGCCGACAGCCGCTATTGGGGCTTCGTGCCGGATAAAAACATTGTTGGCAAGGCGATCGTTGTCTGGATGAACTTCGGCAATCCGAAACGGATTGGCGGCATCCAGTAATCCGGGAGATCCACAATGCGTCACCAAGCACCCAGCAAGCAAGCCGGCGTTTCCCTGACCGGCCTGATCCTCGTCCTGGCCGTGATCGGCGTGATCGCCGTGTTCGCGCTCAAGCTGCTGCCGACCTGGTTCGAGTACAGCGCGATCAAGGAAGCGATTCAGCGCGCCAAGGAAGCTGGCGGCACGCCGCGCGAAATGCAGGTAGCCTTTGACAAGAACGCCGGCATGAACAACGTCACCGCCATCAACGGCCGCGACCTGACCATCACCCGCGACGACGGCGAGACGCAGATCAGCTTTGCCTACGAGAAGCGGGTGCCGCTGGTGGGCAATGTGAGCTTGGTGATCGACTACGCGGGTACGACCGACCCGAGCGGCGCCAATGCCGCCAAAGAAGCAGATGGGGCCGCAACCGCGTCCCAGTAACAGGCAATAGACTCCGGGCACTGGGTGCCTGGTGAAACCATGACAGCACAATGAATCTACAGTTATTGCAAACACGCTTGGGTTACACGTTCCGGGACACCGGCCTGCTCCAGCAAGCCCTGACCCACCGTAGCCATAGCGCGCTGCATAACGAACGCCTGGAATTCCTGGGCGACTCGATCCTGAACTGCGTCGTGGCCTCGATCCTGTACGAGCGCTTCACCAAGCTCGACGAAGGCGATTTGTCGCGCCTGCGCGCCAACCTGGTCAAGCAGCAATCGCTGTTCGAGATCGCCCAGAAGCTCGAGCTGTCGCAGTTCCTGCGCCTGGGAGAGGGCGAACTGAAATCGGGGGGCTTCCGCCGTCCCTCGATCCTGGCCGACACCCTGGAGGCCCTGCTGGGCGCGATCTTCCTCGACACCGGTTTCGATGCTGCGCGCGACGTGATCCGCGCCTTCTACATTCCGCTGCTCGACTCGGTCGATCCGCGTACACTGGGCAAGGATGCCAAGACCCTGCTGCAGGAATTCCTGCAGAGCAAGAAAATCTCGCTGCCGACCTATAACGTGGTGGCCACGCACGGCGCCGCCCACAGCCAGGAATTCGAGGTCGAGTGCCTGGTGCCGAAGCTGAACGTGCAGGTCTTCGGACGCGGCGGCAGCCGCCGCGCCGGCGAACAGGCCGCCGCCCGGCTGGCGCTGGAAGCGGCGCAGGGGGTACTGGCCAAGGCGCCGGCGGCCCGCAAGAGCAAACCGCGCGCCGCCCAGCTGAAGCTGGCAGGCATTGGCACGGTCCAGTCCGACGGGGCCGCAGGAACAGAACAAACAGGCAGCAAATCCGCATGAGCACCACCATGAATAATATCGACAGCAACGACACCACCGACACCACCGGCACCCCGGAGAACTTCCGCTGCGGCTATATCGCCATCGTCGGCCGCCCCAACGTCGGCAAGTCGACCCTGATGAACGTGCTGATCGGCGCCAAGGTGTCGATCACCTCGCGCAAGGCCCAGACCACGCGCCACCGCATCACCGGCATCCAGACCCGCGACGACGCCCAGTTCATCTACGTCGACACGCCGGGCTTCCAGACCCGCCATGCGAACGCGCTGAACAAGACGCTGAACAAGACCGTCTCGAACACGCTCACCTCCTCGGACGTGATCCTGTTCCTGGTCGAAGCCGGCACCTTCGGCCCGGCCGACCAGCAGGTGCTCGACCTGCTGCCCAAGAACGTCCCGGTGGTCCTGGTCATCAATAAGTCGGACCGCATGAAGGACAAGGCGGTCTTGATGCCGTTCGCGCAAAAGATCGCGGCGCTGCGCGACTTCACCGCCATCGTGCCGGTCTCGGCCAAGATGCGCTTCCAGGTCGACGCGCTGGAAAACGAGATCAAGCGCCACCTGCCGCAAAACGCCCCGATCTTCGGGCCGGACGACATCACCGACCGCAGCGAGAAGTTCCTGGCCGCCGAGATCGTGCGCGAAAAGGTGTTCCGCCTGCTGGGCGACGAGCTGCCGTATACCAGCACCGTGGTGGTGGAGCAGTTCCTGCAGGAAGGCAACCTGCGCCGCATCTTCTGCGCCATCCTGGTCGAGCGCGACACGCACAAGTCCATGATCATCGGTAACAAGGGCGCGCGCCTGAAAGAAATCTCGACCCAGTCGCGCCTGGACATGGAAAAGCTGTTCGACGGCCCCGTGTACCTGGAAATCTGGGTCAAGGTCAAATCCGGCTGGGCCGACAACGAAGCGGGCCTGCGCGCCTACGGTTACGAATAAGCGCTTGGAGGCCGTCCCGACCGCATGCCAGATCAAGCACAACCAGACGACCTCATCGACGCTCCGGAACCGAATATTCCGGTAGCGGCCAAACGCAGCCGGCCGCCCGTGCGCGACACCCGCGTCAGCGGCCAGCCCGGCTTCGTCCTGCACAGCTATCCTTACAAGGAAACCAGCCTGATCGTGGACATGTTCACGCGCGACTTCGGCCGCGTGGGCGTGGTGGCGAAAGGCGCCAAGCGGCCGCTCTCCAAACTGCGCGGCGTGCTGCAGACCTTCCAGCCGCTGTCGGTCTCGTTCAGCGGCAAGTCAGAGCTGCGCACCCTGATCGACGCCGAATGGGTCGGCGGCATGCTGCCGCTGGAGAAGACCGCGCTGCTGTGCGGCTTTTATCTCAACGAGCTGCTGGTCAAGCTGCTCGCGCGCGACGACAAGCACCCGGCCTTGTTCGACCACTACGTCGCGACATTGAACCAGCTGGCCCACGGCGAACCGCCGCCCATCGTCTTGCGAAAGTTCGAACGGGCCTTACTTAAGGAAACTGGGGTCGCCGCCGACCTGGCGCGCTCGACCACGACGCGCGGCCCGGTCGACCTGGCGCGCGACTACGTGGTGGACCCCGAGAAGGGCGCGCGCGAAGCCGTGCCCGCCGACGTCTGGCCGGTCGTCCTCGGCAAGACCCTGCTCGACATGGAGCGCGAGGATTACAGCGACCCGGTCACGCAGGCGCAGAGCAAGCAGCTGATGCGCTTCCTGCTGGCGCACCACCTAGGCGGCGCGCCGTTGAATACGCGCCAGATTTTGATCGACCTGATGCAACTATAAAGACCACACATGAGCTTCCTGCAACCCCTTGGCTCCGTCATCGACCTCGGCGTCAACATCGACCACATCGCCACCGTGCGCAATGCCCGCGGCACCACGTATCCGGACCCGATCCGCGCGGCCCTGCTGGCCGAGCAGGCGGGCGCCGACCTGATCACCCTGCACCTGCGCGAAGACCGCCGCCACATCAAGGATGCCGACGTGATCGCGCTGCGCCCGCAACTGGCCACGCGCATGAACCTGGAAGCGGCGGTCACCCGCGAGATGATCGACTTCGCCTGCCAGGTCAAGCCGCAGGACGTGTGCCTGGTGCCGGAGCGCCGCGAGGAAGTCACCACCGAGGGCGGCCTGGACGTGATCCGCTACTACAAGGAAGTGGAAGCGGCGGTGCAGCAGTTGAAGAGCGAAGGCATCCGCGTGTCGCTGTTCATCGATGCCGACGAAGGGCAGATCGAAGCAGCTGCCGCGGTGGGCGCCACCGTGATCGAACTGCACACCGGCCGCTATGCCGAAGCCGAAGGCGAGGAGGCGCTGCGCGAGATCGAGCGCATCAAGCTCGGCGTGCGGGCGGGCGCCTCGCGCGGCCTGCGCGTGAACGCCGGCCACGGCCTGCACTACACCAACGTGCAGCCGATCGCGGCCATTGCCGACATCCACGAGCTCAACATCGGCCACGCGATCGTCGCCCACGCCCTGTTCGCGGGCTGGGAGAACGCGGTGCGCGAGATGAAGGCCATCATGGTGGCGGCGCGCCTTGGCGTGCAATACGGGGCAGGGGCCTGAGATGATCTACGGGATCGGCACCGACATCGTCCAGATCTCGCGTGTCGAGGCGGCGCTCGCGCGCAGCGGCCCGCGCTTCGCCGAGAAGATCCTCGGCCCCGAGGAACTGGCGAAGTACCATGCGCGGAGCAGCAAGAACGCGGTGCGCGGACTGCGCTTCCTGGCCACCCGCTTCTCCGCCAAGGAGGCGTTCTCGAAAGCGATCGGGCTGGGCATGCGCATGCCCATGACCTGGCGCTCGGCCCAGATGCTCAACGCACCCAGCGGCAAGCCGGTCATCGTGTGCAGCGGGGCCCTGGAAGAATTCATGCGCGCCAATGGTTTGACGGCGCAGGTGAGCGTCAGCGACGAGGCCGATTATGCGGTGGCCTTCGTGATCGTGACCAAGGACGTGGCCGCATAAAGTACAAGTAGGCAGGACGTGAGCAAGGAAGACGAGGGGACCGTCGCCTATGTGGCGAGCGGCGGGGCGGCGATGCCGGTCCCGGCAACGAAGCCGGCGCGCATCGGCGCCGCCAGACCCAGGATCAGGAAGATTGAGGCCGCCGCGCCACGCGTGCGGCCGGACAGTTGGCAGGCCATGAAAGAAGAACTGAAAGCGACTTTGAAGGGCGACGCGGCGCAACCGGTGCAACCGACCGAAGCGGCGCGCGAGCAGGTGCTGGCGACTGTGGCAAAACTGCCCGGCCTGCCGGGCGTGTACCGCTATTTCGACGCCAACGGGAACGTGCTCTACGTCGGCAAGGCGCGCAACCTCAAGAACCGGGTGTCGAGCTACTTCCAGAAGAACCTGTCGAGCCCGCGCATCGCGATGATGGTGTCGCAGATCGCGCACCTGGAGACCACGGTGACGAGCAGCGAGGCCGAGGCGCTGATCCTGGAAAACAACCTGATCAAGTCGCTCAAGCCGCGCTACAACATCCTGTTCCGCGACGACAAAAGCTACCCCTACATCCGGATCACGGGCGGCGAGGCGCCGCGCCTGGGCTACTACCGCGGCGCGCTGGACAAGAAGAACCAGTACTTCGGGCCTTTCCCCAGCGCCTGGGCGGCCAAGGAATCGATCCAGCTGCTGCAGCGGGTCTTCCTGCTGCGCACCTGCGAGGACAGCGTCTACAGCAACCGCACGCGTCCCTGCCTGCTGCACCAGATCGGCCGCTGCAGCGCGCCTTGCGTCGACCTGATCACGCCGGAAGACTACAAGCGCGACGTCGACAACGCGGCGCGCTTCCTGCGCGGGCGCCAGAGCGAAGTGCTGGAGGACCTGGAGCAGAAAATGCAGTCCTACGCGATGGAGCTGAAGTTCGAGCAGGCCGCCAGCGTGCGCAACCAGATCCAGGCCCTGTCGAAAGTGCTGCACGCGCAGAGCATGGAAACCGTGGGCGACGCCGACGTCGACGTGATCGCCGTGGTGGTGCAGGGCGGGCGCGCCTGCGTCAACCTGGCGATGGTGCGCGGCGGACGCCACCTGGGCGACCGTGCCTATTTCCCGACCCACGTCGGCGAATCGCTGGGCGAGTGCCCGATCGAGGTCGAGGTGCTGTGCGCCTTCCTGGCCCAGCACTACGCGGGCCAGTTCATTCCGGGCACCCTGATCCTGAACATCGAGTTCGACCAGCCCGAGCTGATCGTGGCCTTGTCGGAGCAGTGCGGCCACCGCATCAACCTGATCTTCCAGCCGCAGGGGCAGCGCCGCCAGTGGCTGGAGCTGGCCTGCAAGAACGCCGAGATCGCACTCGCGCGCCTGCTCTCCGAGCAGGGCTCGCAGCAGGCGCGCACGCGCGCGCTGGCCGAGGCGCTGTCGCTGGACAGCGAAACCCTCGACGAGCTGCGCATCGAATGCTTCGACATCAGCCACACGGCGGGCGAAGCGACCCAGGCCTCCTGCGTGGTGTTCCACCACCACCAGATGCAGAACGGCGAGTACCGCCGCTTCAACATCAACGGCATCACGCCGGGCGACGACTACGCCGCGATGCGCCAGGTGCTGCAGCGCCGTTACGAGAAGGTGGCCAATGGCGAAGGCGTCATGCCCGACATCGTGCTGGTCGACGGCGGCAAGGGCCAGGTCGAGATGGCGCGCCAGGTATTCGAGGAACTGGGCCTGGACATCGCGATGATCGTCGGCGTGGCCAAGGGGGAAGGGCGCCGCGTGGGCCTGGAAACCCTGATCTTCGCCGACGGCCGCGCGCCGCAGGAGCTGGGCAAGGAATCGGCCGCGCTGATGCTGGTGGCCATGATCCGCGACGAGGCGCACCGCTTTGCCATTACCGGCATGCGCGCCAAGCGCGCCAAGGCCAGACAAGCCTCGCGCCTGGAAGAGATCGAAGGCATCGGCGCCAAGCGCCGCCAGCGCCTGCTGGCGCGCTTCGGCGGCCTGCGCGGCGTGATCGACGCCAGCGTGGAAGACCTGATGTCGGTGGAGGGCATCTCGAGTACGCTGGCGGAGGAGATATACAGGCAGCTCCACTGAGTTACTGGACCGGGGCTTTTGCCCCGGTTTTGTTTTCGGGGTGCGCAAAATTGGATCCCGGCCTACGCCGGGATGACGGTCTTTCGTGCGAAGGTCTGAACAACTTTGTGGCCCGCTACTTGAGCACGTCATCCCGGCGCAGGCCGGGATCCAAGTTCGTTATGCAGCCACTAACTCGACCGTGCACCCCATACAGACGAGTCACCTAGTCCAATTTGCAATACCCATGTAGACTGTCGCCCAAACTTTTCATTCCCGTAATCAGCGTTTTTCCTATGCCTTTCAACATCCCGATTCTCCTGACCTGGCTACGTGTAGCGCTGATTCCCCTGGTTGTAGGCGTCTTCTATCTCCCGACCCACTGGCTGCCGCTGGCCGACCGCAACCTTGCCGCGACCCTGGTCTTCATCATCGCCGCCGTCACCGACTGGTTCGACGGCTTCCTGGCGCGCCGCTGGAACCAGACCTCGGCCTTCGGCGCCTTCCTCGATCCGGTCGCGGACAAGCTGATGGTGGCCGGCGCATTGCTGGTGCTGGTGCAGCTGGACCGCGTGAACGCCATCATCGCCTTCATCATCATCGGCCGCGAGATCACCATCTCCGCCTTGCGCGAATGGATGGCCCAGATCGGCGCCACCAAGTCGGTGGCGGTGAGTTCGCTCGGCAAGATCAAGACCGCCGCCCAGATGACGGCGATTCCGATGCTGCTGTTCCATGACGTGCTGTTCGGGATCGACACCCTGTACTGGGGCGAGTACTTCCTGTGGCTGGCCGGCGGGCTGACGGTCTGGTCGATGTTCTACTACCTGCGCCGGGCGTGGCCGCTTATTAAGGAAAAGGCAGGAAACTTGTAAGAAATGTTCCGTGTCATCCTTGACGTACGGAATAGAATCTCTATAATGCCTGCCTGTTGCGACAACAACGCAGCAGAATGAAAGACAAAGCGGGAGTAGCTCAGTTGGTAGAGCGCAACCTTGCCAAGGTTGAGGTCGAGAGTTCGAGACTCTTCTCCCGCTCCAAGTTTTTCAGGTGACACGATCAGTTGCACGATTGAGAAACTTGAGAAAATGTCAAAGTTCTGCGATAATCGTTGTTCTGTACGCGGGAGTAGCTCAGTTGGTAGAGCGCAACCTTGCCAAGGTTGAGGTCGAGAGTTCGAGACTCTTCTCCCGCTCCAGTTATCTTCGGATGGCTCGGTGCGACAGGCGTAAGTAAGACTCAATGCGGGAGTAGCTCAGTTGGTAGAGCGCAACCTTGCCAAGGTTGAGGTCGAGAGTTCGAGACTCTTCTCCCGCTCCAAAGGTTTTACGACAGGTAGGACTCCAATGCGGGAGTAGCTCAGTTGGTAGAGCGCAACCTTGCCAAGGTTGAGGTCGAGAGTTCGAGACTCTTCTCCCGCTCCAAATTCAGAGAAGACATTGCTTCTCGGTTGATACGGCACATAACCGGCCGGGTCAGCTGTTCCAAGATTACCTCTGGCGAGGTAGCAAAGCGGTTATGCAGCGGCCTGCAAAGCCGTCTAGACGGGTTCGACTCCCGTCCTCGCCTCCAGATCGTATCAAGCACGGGCCCTGTTCAGGGCCCGTTTGCTTTTCCGGCCCCAGCTTTCCGCCATTCGAGTCATATAGATATGCGTGGCTTTGCGCCAGCACACAGCCGAACGCAGCCATCGGTCTAAGATAGGTTCTGGCGAGGTAGCAAAGAGGTTATGCAGCGGCCTGCAAAGCCGCCGAGACAGGTTCGATTCCTGTCCTCGCCTCCATATACCAAGTTCGTTCTCTCCGCCGGCCGCTGATGATACAGCCGTCCAGGCATTGCGCCTGCCGTGCATGGATCCAATGCGGCGTTTCGCAGGCTTCCCGACACCATAGTTATTCCGGCGGATTGCCCGTTCCTCCGCCACCCCCTACGATGCGTTGTCGTCCAAACACTCATCGGGAAAATGCCAGTATCGAGCAGCAGGGCCGCTTCTCCAGGCTCCATCACAATTGGATACGGTGTTGTCAACGCAGCGGCGCGTCCGTTCTACCCGTTGGCCTCAGGTCTCGCTGTAGTCGTGCTGTTCGTATGGGTGGCGAGCGCGCTTGAATGGACGGTGCATCCACATATCGATCCGCGCTGGTTTGCGCATGAGGCGATTTTCGGTGTGCTTGCGGCTGTATTCACTGGTTTCCTCTACAAGTCAGCTCGGGATTGGATGGCATTGGATCCGCTGCGCAGTATCTGGCCGGTGGCAACGGGACTCGTATGGCTCGCTGGACGAGGGGCAATGTTAGCGGCGCCGCATCCTGCTCTCGCTGCGATCGACTGTGCGTTCCTGTTTCTGGCCCCTTTGCCGTTTTATCGGGTTCTCAAACGGTCGCGAATGTTGAAACACGTCGTTCTGGTTGACTTGCTGTGCTTGCTGGCCCTGTTGAATTTCCTCTACCATGCAGCAATACTGGGCCTGTCTCGGCTCGCCCCCGGCGCACTGGTCGGGACAGCCGCCTTGGTCAGCGTCGTCCTGGCAATAGCATGCGCTCGACATGGTGGAGCGGATCGGCAACGCGCTGCGGCAGCCGTCGTTCAATCTCGGCGCAGCGATTCCTGAACCGGCTGCGCGCTGTCCCTTGCGTGATCGGGATTGTCCCCGTCGCAGCAAGCATGGGGGCGACACGGACTGGCGACGCGATTCCCTTATGGCGTCCGCTCGCGGCGGCCTAGGAAAGCAATGCCACGCGTTGCATCTGCACCCAGACTTTGCGCCCCGGCACGATACCGAATTCTTGCAGGAGTCGTGCTTTGACGCGCGCCAGGAAGGGTGTCGGCCCGACCCGTAACTGCACCAGTACCTCATCCATCGCGTCGTTCGCGGCGGCCACCGCCGTGATCTCGGCAGGAAGGGCGTTGGCACTGCCGGATGTCGATGGATCGATCAGCGACAGGCCAATGTCGCGCGCATCGACGCGGCAACGAAGCCGGCTGCCGATCGCCTCCGCGCGGCGCCCAACCGTAAGCATGCCTCCCGGAAAACTCAGCGAGGACAGGTCGCCGGCGTCGTGCCGTGTCAGCACGGCGTCGAACACGGCGCCGATCTCAGGCCCGACATGCGGCGGCAGGTCGACCCGTGCCAGCGTTTCGCCCAATGGCCCGCTGGCAAGCACTTTTCCTTCATCGAGCAGGACCAGGTGGTCAGCCAGTCGCGCCACCTCGTCCGGCGCATGGCTTACATAGACGATTGGAATGGCCAGCTCGTCACGCAGCCGCTCCAGATAGGGAAGGATCTCGCGCTTGCGTCTGAAGTCGAGCGCGGCCAGGGGCTCGTCCATGAGCAGGACGCGCGGCGAGGCCAGCAATGCGCGTGCAATGGCAACCCGCTGGCGTTCGCCGCCGGACAAGCGCGCAGGACGCTGGTCCAGCAGCGCCGCGATACCGAGCAGCTCTGTAATCGCGCCGGGGCTGAGACGGCGCTCGTGCACCGGTACCCGCTTGAAGCCGAATTCGAGATTGCCGCGCACCGTCAAATGATCGAACAGGCTGGCTTCCTGGAATACATAGCCGAGCGCCCGCCGGTGCGGAGGGACGAACAGCTTGCGTCCATCGTCCTGCCAGACCTCGTCGCCAAAGGACACGCGTGCACCGGCGATTCGGTCGAGGCCTGCAATCACGCGCAAGCAGGTGGTCTTGCCCGATCCGGAATGCCCGAACAGGGCGCTGATCCCGTCCTGCGGCAACGCAAGGTCGATGTCGAGCGCAAAGCCGTCCGGCTCGACCGCTGCGCTGGCGCGTAGCGCCACATTGAACTGTACCCGTAAGCCATTCATGTGCGCGGTTTCCGTATCGATTGGGGATAGAAGGTGTAAAGGGCGAACAAGACCACGAAGCTGAACACGAGCATGCCTCCCGCAAGCCAGTGCGCCTGCGTGTAGGCCATCGCTTCGACATGGTCATAGATCTGGACAGACACGACACGCGTCTCGTTCGGGATATTCCCGCCAATCATCAATACCACGCCGAATTCGCCGACCGTATGGGCAAATCCAAGCACGGCTGCGGAAAGGAATCCCGGCCGGGCCAGCGGCACCACCACGGTCCAGAAACTGTCCCATGGACTTGCGCGCAGCGTCGCCGCGACTTCGAGGGGGCGCCTGCCGATCGCGTCGAAGGCGTTCTGCAGGGGCTGCACCGCGAACGGCAGGGAGTACACGACCGAGGCCAGCACCAGGCCCTCGAAGGTAAATGGTTTGATGCCCATCCCGAGGGCCACGCTGATGCGGCCAAGCGGGCCTTCAGGCCCCAGCGCGAGCAGCATGTAGAAGCCGAGCACGGTGGGCGGGAGTACGATCGGCAGCGCGACCAGGGCGCCCACCACGGGTTTCAAACGCGAGCGCGTGCGCGCTAGCCACCACGCCAGCGGCGTGGCGACCAGCAACAGCAGGAGGGTGACCAGCGTCGCCAGTTTCACGGTCAGCCAGACCGCGGCGAGATCACCGGCAAGCGGATCGATGTCTTCCATGCTCCGCTACTCGTAACCATGGAAGCGGATGATCCGACGTGCCTCGTCGGAGCGCAGGTAGGCTGCCAGCTCCCAGGCCGCCGGGTTGGCCGCGCCCTTGGCAAGCACGACGGCGTCCTGGCGGATCGGCGCATGCAACTCGGCCGGCACGACCCATGCCGATCCACCGATGAAACTGCCACCCCGGTAGACGTCGGACATGGCCACGAATCCGAGGGCAGCGTTGCCGGTCTTGACGAATTGATAGGTCTGGGCGATGTTTTCCCCTTGGACCAGCTTGCTTTTCAGTCCATCGAGCAGGCGTAGCTGTTGAAGGACGTCCACGGCGGCTGCGCCGTAGGGCGCCGTCCTGGGATTGGCGATCGCCAGGTGCGTGAACCCGCGGTTTGCCAGCACGGCTCCCTTTGCATCGACCAGCGAAGCCTGCGCCGACCACAGTACCAGCCGGCCGGTGGCATAGTTGAAAGCTGTGCCGGGCACGCCCAGGCCTTCAGCGACCAGCCTGGCGGGCGTCGCGGCGTCGGCCGCCAGCAGCAGCCCGTAAGGTGCGCCATGCTTGACCTGTGCGTAGAACTTGCCGGTCGCGCCGAAGGCAAGGACGGTTTTGTGGCCACTCTTTTTCTCGAAAGCCTGCGCAATCTTCTGCATGGGCGCGGAGAAATTCGAGGCTACCGCCACGTGTACCTCGGCAGCATCGGCGGAAGGGGCCGCACCGACACATGCCAGTGCGACGAGCAGGATTGGGAGAAAATTTTTCATCGTATGCTGGAGGTCGGCAGCGAGCTCAAGCCCGGGCACCTGCCCGCCACTTCGCCATGCCGGCCTCGTCGGAGGCCCGTGCCTCCACCCAGTGCGCGCCATCCGCCCTCATTTCCTTTTTCCAGAAAGGGGCCCGGGTCTTGAGGTAGTCCATGACGAACTCGCAGGCGGCGAATGCCTCGCCGCGGTGGCGCGCCGCCACTGCCGCGAGCACGATCTGGTCGCAGCCGCGCAGGGCACCGATCCGGTGGATCACCAGGATGTCGGCGACCGGCCAGCGCCGGCTAGCTTCCTGGGCAATGGCTTCCAGTGCTGCCTCGGTCATGCCGGGATAGTGTTCGAGTTCCATGTGTGAGACGGCGTTGGCGCCGTTCATTTCACGCACCGTGCCGACGAAGGCCACCACGGCGCCAACGCCGGGCTGGCCGGCTCGCAAGGCGGCGATCTCGGTAGACAGGTCGAAGTCCTCGTGCTGTACGCGTACGGGCATGTCAACCCCCGGTCACGGGAGGGAAGAAGGCAAGCTCGGCGCCATCGTGCACCGGGCTGTCGAGGCTGCCCAAGACCTGGTCGACCGCGACCCGGAACGCGCTGGGGTCGGACAGGGCTTCGGCCCAGGCGCCGCCGCGCGCGCGCAGCGCTTGCAGCACATCCGCGGCAGTGCGGGTACTGTCCGGCAGCGTCAGGTTGTCGGAGGAGACCCCGAGGGGCTCGCGCAGGCTGGCGAAGAGCCGCAGTTTGATGTGCATGGTGGTCGAATGCGGAGCGAATGGTTTCGGTGGAAGCGTTTGCCGACATTCTAGGGAGATCGCCGGCGCATGGCTGTCGGCATGACGGCTTACGCCGACCTAGTCATTCCGGCCTACGTGCCAGGCTGAATGGTCGAGTTCGTCCGCAAGAGAGGCGTGCGACAATATCCCGCATTACACCGGCCGAGTCCAGGCAACAGAGGTCATCATGGAATTCCCCACCTACCCGCCGCCTGCATTGTCCGACGAGCTGTGGACGGTGCTGGCTGCACGCCGCAATACATCGCTGCGCCGCTTGCAGGCGCCCGGCCCCGACGAGGCGGGCCTGCAGCGCATCTGCGAGGCGGCAGGGCATGCGCCCGATCATGCCAAGCAGCGTTCGTGGCGCCTCGTTTTGATTCCGGCGCATAAGCGCCATGAACTGGGCGATGCCTTCGTGGACGCTCTGGTGCAGCGCGAGCCGGACGCAGATGAAGACGCGCGCAGCGCTGCCCATGGCAAGGCCTTCCACGCGCCCTGCCTGCTGGTCGCCGTTTTGCGCGCCGATCCAGCGCTTGCAGATGTTCCTGTGGCCGAGCGCCTGGTGTCGCTGGGGTGCGCGGTGCAGAACATGCTGATCGCGGCGCAGGCCCTCGGCATTGCCAGCGGCCTGGCCAGCGGCGCCGCGCTGGCCGCTTCCGGCATGCGCCGCCTGCTGGGGCTGGAGGCGGGCGAGCAGGCAGTGTGCTTCATCGGCTTCGGCAGCGCCGAGTGCGTCAAGGCGGCGCGCCCGCGCCCGCAGCCCGCGCACTACCTGACGGTGCTGTGAACGGGCCGCGCGGGCGCGCCAGGGGCTGCTAGACGCCGCCGCACGAGCCGCAGCAGCTGCCCGAGCGGGCGGCGCGCTGCTGCAGGGGGAAGCCCGAGCGCGAAATGCTGGTGTCGATTTCCTGCGGCGAGGTCAGGTCGTCGTCGTACTGCAGGTCCACCCGGCTGCTGCCTGCAGCCAGCTCGACGGCGCGGATGCCCGGCATGGACCGTAGCACGCCCAGCATCTTGTCGATGCTGGCGTGATCGAGGACGGCGTTCAATTGAAGTGAGTGTTCCATCTTGGCTCCTTGGGAATCGGTATCGGGTGCATTCATCGTAGCCGCGCCACGCGCGCAGTTCCTTAAAGCAGTTCAGGTTTTTCGCATGTGCATTCCCGGTCAACCGCAGCTGCCGATGTAATTGCACTCGGTGCAGCGCGCGCAGCCGTCCACCTTCTGCAGGGTGCGCGCGCCGCACTCGGGGCATTTCTCGGCCGGGCGTGCCGGCGCCGCGACCGCGTCGGCCTGCGCCGCCATCGTCCCCGCCGGGTCCGCGTGTGCGCTGCCGCGCAGCCGCAGCAGGCGGTCGAGCTGGGGCACCGGCACCTGATTGCCGTAAGCGTCCAGGAAACCGCGCCCGATCAGGATCCGCTGCAGCATGAAGGCGATGGCGGCCACTTCCGAATCGTGGTACACCGGTACCTGGACGCCGTCCTCGCGGGTGAGATGACCGCAGCGCACCGGTCCCTTTTCCCATACCACTTCGCGCATGTCGCCGAGCGCCTTGGCGATCGAGCTGCCAGCGCGCGCGGCCATCGACAGCAGGCGCATGGTCGAGGTGATCCATTGCTGGCCGTCGCTGCGCTGGTTGGCCGGCATGAAGAACTCGAAGGGGCGCTCGATCCTCACCGGGTGCCCGTCCAGCATGCCGTCGACCTGGATGAAGCTGATGGTGAGGTAGACCGCCTTCTTGCCCTCCTGGGTGCTGTACTCCACCTTGGCGGTCACCGACTCGAGCTCGCCGATGGGGCGGCTTTCGAAGCGCCGGCGCAGCGGGTCGGTGTCGGCGGAGCAGGCCAGCTCAGGGGCGGAGGTGGGGGCAGGAGCGGACGGCGCCGGCACGACGCTCAGGACGCTGCCGATGACGCTGTTCGGCCGATAGGTGGCCAATCCCTTAAGCCCGGCCCGCCAGGCTTCGGTGTACAGGTCCTTGAACCCCTCGTAGGGATAGTCGGCCGGCACGTTGACGGTCTTGGAGATAGCGGTATCGATAAAGGGTTGTACCGCCTCCATCATGCGCAGGTGGTCGTGCGCGGACATCTCCAGGGCCGTCACGAACTGTTGCGGCAGCGCGCCGTCGCCGACCTCATGGCCCAGGTGACGGTACAGGCGCCAGGCGTGGTCCGCGACCTCGTAGGTCCGGGTGCTGTCGTCCGGCATGCGCTTCTTGCGGTGGTACACCCACGAAAAGGCCGGCTCGATGCCGTTCGAGGCATTGTCGGCAAAGGCAAGCGAGATCGTTCCGGTCGGCGCGATCGACAGCAGGTGCGAGTTGCGGATGCCATGCAGTGCGATCTCTGCGCGCAGGCTTTCGGGCAGGCGCTGCATGAACTGTCCGTCCAGGTAGCGCTGCGCGTCGAACAGCGGGAACGGGCCTTTCTCGCGTGCCAGCGCGATCGACGCGGCATAGGCGGCGTCGCGCAGTTCGCAGGCAATGCGGGCGGCCATGGCGCGCCCTTCTTCACTGTCGTAGCGGATCCCGAGCATGACCAGCGCGCTGCCCAGGCCCATGAATCCCAGGCCCACCCGGCGCTTGTCGCGGCCTTCGGCGGCCTGCGGCGGCAGCGGCCACTGGGTCGCGTCGAGCGCCAGGTCGAGCATGCGCACGCCGATCGCGGCGACCTCGCGCATGGTATCGAAGTCGAAGCGCGCCTCGGCGCCGAACGGCTGGCGCACATAGCGCGTCAGGTTCAGTGAACCGAGGTCGCAGCAGCCGTAGGGCGGCAGGGGCTGCTCGCCGCAGGGATTGGTGGCCGCCAGCCGCTCGAGGTAGTAGAGGTTGTTTTCCGCGTTCATGCGGTCGATGAACAGGACGCCCGGTTCCGCATGATCGTAGGTCGAGCGCATGACCTTGTCCCACAGTTCGCGGGCGCGCACCCGCCGGTACGTCCACAGGCCGTCGTCGCGCCGGAAGGCACCGTCGGCCAGCGCATCCGGCCCCGGTTCGGCCTGGTGCCGCAGTTCGAACTCGCCGTCGGCCAGCAGGGCCGCCATGAATTCGTCGCTCACGCCGACCGACAGGTTGAAGTTGCTGAAGGCGCCGCCGTCCTTTGCCGCGATGAAGCGCTCGACGTCGGGATGGTCGACACGCAGCACGCCCATCTGGGCGCCGCGCCGGGCGCCCGCCGACTCGACCGTGCGGCACGAAGCGTCGAACACTTCCATGTACGAGACCGGCCCGGAGGCCCGCGAATGGGTGCCGCGCACGACGCTGCCCGCCGGGCGGATCGGACTGAAGTCGTAACCGACGCCGCCGCCGCGCCGCATGGTTTCGGCCGCTTCCGCCACCGCGGTGTAAATGCCGGGCAGGCCGTCATGGCTGCCGGTGATCGAGTCGCCCACCGGCTGCACGAAGCAGTTCATCAGGGTCGCCTTGATGCCCAGGCCAGCGGCCGAGTTGATGCGGCCGGCAGGGACGAAACCCTGTTCCTGGGCCCACAGGAAGCGCTGTTCCATCTCCTGGCGCAAGGCTTCGGCCTCGTGGCCTGCCAGGGCGCGCGCGACGCGCGCGCGCACCTCGCCGATACTGGTCTCGTTTCCTTTGGCGTACTTCTCGCGCAGTACGTCGACCGACACCTCCTGGGGTGCCATGGTCGCTGCGAACATCTGGTCATTGGCGTTCATGGTTCTCGCGATAGAGGGATCCGCACGGGATCCGGTTGGTTGATCTGCAACGCCATCCACTATCCGCGTAAAGCCGCGATGCCGCCTTAAACTGGTTCAAGAAAAGAGGGGAGCAAGGGTGTCGGCGACTACCTCGGCGGGCGTCGGCGCATCCGGGAAAGCGGGCAGCGGATCCCGGTGCAGCAGTGCGGCTTGCGCGGCCACGCGCGCCACCATCGCCTCGGCCTGATCGGGGTCGAAACCGGCATGGTAGCGCTTCCTGACGCCGTGCTCGCCGAGTTGCCAGTGCGTGTCAGGCTCGACGCCGTGGCGCGCCAGGCAACTCTTCGCGCACACCAGCGGGCAGCCGTCGATCGTCACCACCGGACGCCCGGACTTGGCGAGCTTCACCAGGGACGGCACGTCGCCGCCGACGCCGGCGATGCAGGACATCTCGGCCACGCCGAGGCGGTCCAGCGCGAGGGCGATGTAGTTGGCCATCTGCGCCGCGCTCGAACAGCCCGAGCACGAGTACACAAGCGGGATGCTGGCGCGGTCCTTAGGCATGGGACGCTCCCTGCCGTGAGGCGCGCAGCGAACCCGGGCGGCGAGGTAACAGGCCGTCCAGCGAGAACAGCGGGTGCTCGATCGCGTCCAGGGTGTTCTTGACCAGCAGGCCCAGCTCGGTATCGCCTTCCATCACCAGCCGGCGGCTGAAGAACAGCGTATCGGGATCTTCCTTGCGTGCGGCAAGCAAGGCGAAATCGCGCAGGCTGGCGCTGATGCTCAGGTCGGCCTCGCCCGAGCGTCTGGCCGGGGCGAAGGCGCGGCCGCGCCAGACGAAGTCGAAGGCGATGCCGGCGTCCAGCGCGCGCAGGCGCAGTCGCTTGCCGGCCAGGCCGGCGCGCACGTCCTCCGGCAGGTGCCGGACCAGGATCCGGTTGAGTGCCGCCGCGAACAGGCAGGAACCCGGATAGGCGGGCAGCAGCGACAGGAGGCGGCCGACGGGGGGCGGCAGGAGTTGCGGTGCATGGTGCATGATTGTCCTCATGGTTGTCCACGTGATGGCCGCGTTCATGCGGCCTGTTTGTCCAGCCCGGGCAGGCCATGCCAGAAGCCGTCGCAGGCCGCCGCCGGCATCAGCGGCGCCATCTGCCGGGCCGCCTCGCGTCCGTCCAGGCGGCCGTGCAGTGTGGCGTGCGCCAGGTCGACGATGGCGCGCATGTGCGCCGCCTGGGGACTGAGGCGCACGACGTCCACGCCCATGGCGCGCATGACGTCGAACTGGTCGAGCAGGTTGTAGACCAGGGCCGACTGGGTCTGGATGCCGTTCAGGACCAGGAAGGGCTGCTTCTCGCGTGTTTCCATGAGCAGGCCGTCGGGATGGTCGATGCAGCTGAAGCGGCAGTCGTCCTTGGGGAGATTGCGGTGGCGCGCCGTGAAGCAGCGCGCCGAGAATGCCAGCGGCAGGCGGCCGTAGGCGAATACTTCGGTCTGCAATGCCGGAGGCTTCTCTTCGAGCAGGGCCGCCAGGCCACTGCGCGACATCTCCAGCGGCATGACCCAGCGGGTGGCGCCGGCATTGGCCAGGATCGCCAGCGACTGCGCGCTGTAGAGGTTCAGGTGCGGCCCGGCGACGAAGGGCAGGCCGTTCATGCAGTGAACGGCGCCGAAGTCGTTGGCCTCGACCAGGTGGCGGCCGTTGGCGGCGATCCGGCGCAGGATGCCGAGGTCCGGGCCCGATTCGATCAGCACCTGGGTCGACAGCACCACCTGCTTGCCTGCCGCTTCCAGCATGGCGGCCAGCGCCAGCCAGTCGGCCAGGCGCAGTTCGTGGCGGCGCGAGCAGACGGTTTCGCCAAGGTAGACGATGTCGACCGGCGTCGCCGCCATGGTTTCGTAGAACGTGAACACGGTGTCGCGCGGCCAGTAATACTGGATGGGGCCGAGGGCAATTTTCATCGTAGGCTCCGGATCGTTCATTTCCATGGGCGGTGATAGGCGCCCAGGGTGTGCTGCTGGCCCTCCGCCACCTTGTCGAGTTCGGCCATCCAGGCCGGACGCACGGCATAGCGCTGCCGTTCGGCGCTGCACAGGTCGATGGCTTCGCGCCAGACGCGCGTCACCTGCGCGACGTAGGCGGGACTGCGCTGGCGCCCCTCGATCTTGATGGCGCGCGCGCCCAGCTTGATCAGCTTCGGCAGGATTTCCAGGGTGTTCAGGCTGGTCGGCTCCTCGACCGCGTAATAGGTGTCGCCATCCACGTCGAAACGGCCCTTGCACAGGGTTGGATAACCGGCGTGCTCCGAGGCGTCGTAGCGGTCGATCAGCACCTCGTTCAGGCGCGCCTCGAGGCCCGCCGGCGTGTGCTGCCAGCGCACCGCCTTGGCCGGCGAGCACACCCCGTGGGTGTTGGGCGACTCCCCGGTCGCATAGGACGACAACTGGCAGCGGCCCTCCACCATGACGCACAGGCTGCCGAAGCCGAACACCTCGATCTCGACCGGCGTGTTGCCGATCACCTGCTCGACCTGGGCGAGCGAGAGCACGCGCGGCAGCACCGCGCGGGCGATGCCGAAATGGCGGTGGTAGAAGTTGATCGCTTCCGCGTTCGTGGCCGAGCCCTGTACCGACAGGTGCAGGCGCAGATCGGGATGCACGCGCGCGACATATTCCATCAGGCCCGGATCGGCCAGGATGACGGCGTCGATGCCGGCCATGGCGGCGCGGTCGATGGCCTGGCGCCATACGTCCCAGGCGCCGGGTTGCGGATAGGTGTTGAGGGCCAGGAAGACCTTGCGGCCGCGCCGGTGGGCATACTGGATGCCGTCGGCGATGGCGGCGTCGCCGAAGTTCAGGCCGGCGAAATTGCGCGCATTGGTGGCGTCGCGAAAACCGAGGTAGACGCAGTCGGCGCCGTTGTCGACGGCGGCCTTGAGCGCGGGGAGGCTGCCGGCAGGGCAGACGAGTTCGACCGGCGCGCGCGCCGACGGCGCGCGGCTTGCATCGGAAGGGGTGAGTGACATGGATAGCGGGACGGGTAGTGCTCGGCCAGGGGCCGTGCTGTCGATCGATGCCGGCAGCGTGCCGGCCCTGCGGGAAAGCCTCCGTTCTCCCATGTCACGACTATAGCGGCGAGGTACCCGGCGCGCCTTAAACTGGTTCAAGAACCGGGCAAGGAGCGCGTTAGAAGAAGCGCACCGGCTGCCCGTCCGGATCGAAGGCAGCGAAGCGATCGATGGCGCCGCGGTGCACGGCATCGATCATCATCTTCAGGGCGCGCTCGACGTCCTGGCCGCCGGGCGGCTGGCCGTCGCGGCCCGGCAGGGCGGCCACGAACACCATGTCCCAGGGCTGGCCGGTCTGGCGCGACTCCTCGGCCAGGGCTGCGAAGCTGGCCAGTTCGGCGGCCGACTTGTCGACGCACATCACGGGTGTCAAGGCGCCGCCCCGGCCGGCATCGAAGCGCTTTTTCTGTCCGGGAGAATGCGTTTGCGGCAGCTCGGCGGCGGCGAACACGAACAGCAGTTGCTGCGGTTCGTCCTGGGCGCCGGCGGCGGCAAGGAAATCGGAGAAGTCGTTGAGTTGCATGATAGGGGGGCGAAAAAAAAAGGTCAGTCTGCCACGGTGGGCCGGATCAGTGCGCGAGATAGCGTCCGGGCCGGTGGTTGATCGCCAGGGTCAGGTTGAGCACGGCGGTGCCCGCCAGTGACAGCATCCAGGACGCTGGCGTGAGCAATGCGAGCGAAGCCAGCAGGATGAGCGCGTCGATCGCGAGCTGCACCAGGCCGGCGCGCCAGCCGAAGCGTTCCTGCAGCCAGATGCAGAGGATGTTGAACCCACCCAGGCTGGCCCGGTGGCGGAACAGCATCAGGAGGCCCACCCCGACCAGGACGCCGCCCATCAGGGCGGCGTAGATAGGATGCACCCGGCCCAGCTGCAGCACGCCCGGCAGCAGCTCTGTGCCGAGCGAAAACAGCAGCACTGCGCCCAGGGTTTTGAGCGTGAAGCGCCAGCCCAGCTTGCGCAGGGCGAAGGCATAGAAGGGCAGGCTCAGGACAAGGAAGATCTTGCCGAACCCGATGCCGGTCGCGTAGTGGAGCAGCAGGCACAGTCCGGCGACGCCGCCGGTGACCAGGCCGGCGCTGTTCATCAGGGTGACGCCGAGCGACACCAGCATGGCGCCGCCGACCAGGGCCTGCAGGTCGTCCAGCACCGAGTGCGGGACGCTGCGTTCGGCGATGGATTGTCCGGCGCCGGCCATGGCCTTACTGCACCAGCGGCGTGTCGGCGCCTTCCAGGGTCACGCCGGTGATCTCGGCCCGTCCCACCAGCAGTTGCAGGTACTGGTGCACGCCGCGCTGCCAGGCGGCGGTGCCGAGGTAGTCGGCGATCTGGGCACGCACCGCCTCGAAGGGCAGCAGGCGACCCTCGACCCGGCGCTGGACCTGGACGATGTGCAGGCCGAAGCGGGTTTCCAGCAGGCGCTCGGCCAGCTGGCCTTCGCCGAGGCGGAACAGCAGCTTGTCGAACTCGGGCACGCACTGGCCGCGCGAGAGCTGGCCCAGGCTGCCGCCGACCGCGCCGGACGGACAGTTCGAGTACTGGCGCGCCAGTTCGTCGAAGCGCTCGGGCGCGGCGCGCAAGGCTTCCAGCACTGATTCGGCGGTGGCGCGCACCAGTTCCAGCGGCACGCTGGGCGTGACCTGGAACAGGATGTGGCGCGCCTCGACCATCTCGCCGTTGGTGAAGCGCTGCGGATGGTTGCGGTAGTACTGGGCGCAGGCGGCTTCGTCGGCCTGCGGCACCCGTATTTCGCGCGCCAGCAGGGTTTCGATGCAGGTGTCGTCATCCTCGCCCTGGATCCCGAGGCGCGCCGCTTCCTGCAGCAACAGGGTGCGCAGCACCACTTCGTGTACCGCTTCCTTGAGCGGATTGGCCGCGTCCTGGTGATGCGGCAGTTCGCGTTCGATGACGCTGTCGTCGATGTCGACGCCGTTGATGGAAAGTCCCATGATGTCTCCTTTAGCCTTCTCAGCGCGGGCGGACCAGCTGGAAGGCGCGGCCCAGGTAAGCCACCGCGCCGAAGCCGCTCCATACGTGCACCAGGCGAGTGAACGGGAAGATGACGAACAGCGACATTCCCATGAACAGGTGCAGCTTGAACACCAGCGGCGCATCGACGATGAAGCCGGCGGCATCGCCGCGGAAAGTGACGATGTGCTGGGCCCAGCTCATCAGGAGCACCATCATGTGGCCGTCCATGTGGCCTGCCGACACGAAGATCGAGCTCAGGCCCAGCAGCAGGGTGCCGAGAATCCACAGCAGGACGATCTTGTCCTTGAAGGTGGTGGCGCGGCGCAGGCGGTCGTTGGCGATGCGGCGCGCCAGCAGCAGCACGATGCCGACCAGGCACAGGGTGCCCATGATGCCTCCGGCGACCATGGCGAACAGCTGCTTGGCGCCGTGCGGAACGCCGAGGCTGTCCCAGACCCAGACCGGGGTGAGCAGGCCGGCGGCATGGCCGAAGAACAGACCGATGATACCGATGTGGAACAGCGGGCTGCCCCAGCGCAGGCTGCCGCGGTGCAGCACCTGGGTCGACTCGGACTTCCAGGTATATTGTTCGCGATCGAAGCGGATCAGGCTGCCGAGCAGGAAGATCGCCAGCGCGATGTAGGGGTAGATCCCGAAGGTGAATTGGTGCAGGTAGTTCATGATGGTCTCCTGGGCATTCGGCGGTCAGGCGGCGGCGCGCGCCTGGCGGTGGGCGCCTTGCGGGTAAAAGTTGATCGGTTGCGTGCCGTTCGCGGCCGGCTTGAGCAGCGGTTCGACGCCGTCGGCACCTGGGCCGAAGGTTTCCAGGGCTTCGTCCATGTCCTTGATCGGCGGCTCGGAGAGTTCCTCGGCCTGGACCGGCGACAGGCTTTCGAGCACGTCGAACACGCCGGCATATACGCTGCCGTTGGCAGCGAGCTTGCGGCCGATGTGGGCCAGCACGTGAACGGCGTCGCCCAGCAGGCGCCCGGCGGCCCCGTCGTCCTGGAGCTGCGACAGGAATTCCAGGAACAGCGGCACGTAGTCGGGCAGCTCGTCCGGGCACATCTCCAGCCCGTGCTTCTTGTACTCTTCCATCAGGTCGACCATGGCCTGGCCGCGGTCGCGCGACTCGCCATGGATGTGCTCGAACAGGTGCAGCGAGTGCGTCGGCGTGCGGTCGAAGGTCTGCACGTATTCCTGCTGCAGCGTGATCATGTCGTTCTCGGCCAGGTGCGCCAGCAGCGAGGCCACGCGGGCGCGCATCGGCACCGGCAGGCCGGCTTCGAGCTCGGGCAGGGCGGCGACCAGCTCCGGCTCGGGGTAGGTCAGCAGCGCCGACAGGATTTGGTAGTGTTGCATGTCGATTCCTCGTTTTCCTTGCCCGCCCCCGGGGGCGGGGGCGGCGGTTGGGATGCATCTAGCGCCTCAGGCGCCTTCCATCTCTTTCTTCTTGCGCGACTTCGGCATCGAGACGAAGTGCACCGAGCCCTGTTTCTTCTTGCCGAACAGGGAGGCGTCGCTGACGCCGTCCGAGCAGCCGTTGCCGAAGGAGAAGCCGCAGGATCCCTTCTCGTTGAAGCTGTCCTCGGCCATCTCCTTGTGGCTGCTCGGGATCACGAAGCGGTCTTCGTAGTTCGCGATCGCCATGATGTGGTACATGTCCTCGACCACGGCTTTCGAGAGGCCGGTCTGCTTCAGCACGGCGAGGTTCTCGACACCGTCGACCGACTTGCTGCGCATGTAGGCGCGCATCGCCAGCATGCGGTCCAGCGCATGGACCACCGGTGCTTCCTTGCCCGCGGTGAGCAGGTTGGCCAAGTAGCGCACCGGGATGCGCAGGCTCTGCGTATCCGGGATGATGCCGTTCATGCCCATCTTGCCGCTTTCGGCCGCGGCCTGGATCGGCGACAGTGGCGGGATGTACCACACCATCGGCAGCGTGCGGTATTCCGGATGCAGCGGGAAGGCGATCTTCCACTCGACCGCCATCTTGTACACCGGCGAGCGCTTGGCCGATTCGAGCCACGAATCCGGAATGCCCTGGCGGCGTGCTTCCTCGATGACCTTTGGGTCATGCGGGTCGAGGAACAGGTCGAGCTGGGCTTCGTACAGGTCCTGCTCGTCGGCTACCGAGGCGGCGGCCTCGATCTTGTCGGCGTCGTACAGCAGCACGCCCAGGTAGCGGATCCGGCCCACGCAGGTTTCCGAGCACACGGTCGGCTGGCCGGCCTCGATGCGTGGGTAGCAGAAGGTGCACTTCTCGGCCTTGCCCGACGACCAGTTGTAGTAGATCTTCTTGTACGGGCAGCCCGAGATGCACATGCGCCAGCCGCGGCACTTGTCCTGGTCGATCAGCACGATGCCGTCGTCCTCGCGCTTGTACACCGAGCCGGACGGGCAAGAGGCGACGCAGGCCGGGTTCAGGCAGTGCTCGCACAGGCGCGGGAGGTACATCATGAAGGTGTTCTCGAAGGTCGAGTACATCTCTTTCTGCACGTTGTCGAACAGCTTGTCCTTGCTGCGCTTGGCGAACTCGCCGCCCAGGTCGTCTTCCCAGTTCGGGCCCCATTCGATCTTGTCCATTTTCTTGCCGGTCAGGACCGAGACCGGACGGGCGGTCGGCGGCGTCTCCGACAGCGGCGCGTTTTGTAGGCGCTCGTAGTCGTAGGTGAAGGGCTCGTAGTACTCGTCGATCGCCGGCAGGTTCGGGTTGGCGAAGATGTTGGCCAGGATCTTCAGGCGCGAGCCCTGACGCGGTTCGATCTTGCCCGAAGCGGTACGCTTCCAGCCGCCGTTCCACTTGTCCTGGTTTTCCCATTCCTTCGGGTAGCCGATGCCCGGCTTGGTCTCGACGTTGTTGAACCACGCGTACTCGACGCCGTCGCGGCTGGTCCAGACGTTCTTGCAGGTCACCGAACAGGTGTGGCAGCCGATGCACTTGTCCAGGTTCAGGACCATGCCGATTTGTGCTCTGATTTTCATTTCAATTCCTCATTCATCCTGGCGCCTTAGGCATTCTTCGGTGCCGGCATCCTTGCCAGCGCGGGTTCGCGTTCTTCTTTCGGGGCCTTCGGCTGCGCTGCCGGCCTGGCTTGCGCCGGCCCCGGACCGCGCGTGATCTCGTCGCTGTTCGGACGCGATTCGTCGCGTGCGCCTTCCATCCACTCCACGTCGCGCATCTTGCGCACCACCACGAATTCGTCTCGGTTCGAACCGACCGTGCCGTAGTAGTTGAAGCCGTACGACAGCTGGGCATAGCCGCCGATCATGTGAGTCGGCTTGGTCACGGCGCGGGTCACCGAGTTGTGGATGCCGCCGCGCTTCTTCGACATCTCCGCGCCCGGCACGTTGACGATCTTTTCCTGGGCGTGGTACATCAGCGTCATGCCTTCGGGGACGCGCTGGCTGACCACCGCGCGGGCGGTGAGCGTGCCGTTCACGTTGAACACCTCGATCCAGTCGTTGTCCTCGATGCCGGCGGCTTTCGCGTCGGTTTCCGACAGCCACACGTGCGGTCCGCCGCGCGACAGCGTCAGCATGCGCAGGTTGTCCGAGTAGGTCGAGTGGATGCCCCACTTCTGGTGCGGCGTGATGAAGTTCAGCGCCAGCTCCTTGTTGCCGTTCGGGCGACGGTTCATGATCGCCTCGGTGGTCTTGGTGTTGATCGCCGCCTTGTACACGCACAGTCCCTCGCCGAAGTCGCGCATCCACAGGTGATCCTGGAAGAACTGCTGGCGGCCGGTCAGCGTGCGGAACGGAATCAGCTCGTGCACGTTGGTGTAGCAGGCGTTGTAGCTGACCTCTTCGCTCTCCAGGCCCGACCAGGTCGGCGAGGAGATGATCTTGCGCGGCTGGGCCTGCACGTCACGGAAGCGGATGCTGTCGTGTTCGCGCGGTTTGGCCAGGTGCGTGTGGTCGCGTCCGGTGATCTTGGACAGCGCATCCCAGGCCTTCACGGCCACGTGGCCGTTGGTTTCCGGCGCCAGCGTGAGGATCATCTCGGCCGCATCGATCGCGGTGTCCAGGCGCGGCTGGCCCTGCGACACGCCTTCTTCCTGGACGGTGCGGTTGATGCCGCGCAGGGTCTCGACTTCGTGCCCGGTCTTCCAGCCGATGCCCTTGCCGCCGTTGCCGGCCTTCTCGAGCAGCGGTCCCACCGAGGTGAACTTCTTGTGGATGTCGCGGTAGTTGCGCTCCACGACTGTCATGGCCGGCATGGTCTTGCCGGGGACCGGTTCGCACTCGCCAAGACGCCAGTCCTTCGGATCGAAAGGCTGACCCAGTTCGCCCGGGGTGTCGTGCATCAGCGGGGTGAGCACGAGGTCCTTGCGGGTGCCGAGACGGGCGCCGCCGATCTCCGAGAACTTGGCGGCGATGCCCTTGTAGATCTCCCAGTCCGACATCGATTCCCACAGCGGCTGCACGGCTTCGGACAGCGGGTGGATGAACGGGTGCATGTCGGAGGTGTTCAGGTCGTCCTTTTCGTACCAGGTCGCGGTCGGCAGCACGATGTCGCCGTACAGGCAGGTGGTCGACATGCGGAAGTCGAGCACCACCAGCAGGTCGAGCTTGCCTTCGGCGGCCGGACGTACCTTGACGTCACGCGGCTTGATGCAATCGGTCTCGTCGCTCAGCAAGGCGTTCTGGGTGCCGAGCAGGTACTTCAGGAAGTACTCGTGGCCCTTGCCCGAGCTGCCCAGGATGTTCGAACGCCACACGAACATATTGCGCGGGAAGTTCGCCGGATTGTCCGGGTCGTCGCACGAAAAATTCAGCTTGCCGGCCTTGATCTGCTCGACCGCGTACTGGGCCGGATCCATGCCTGCCGCTTCGGCCGCGCGCGTCACCTCGAGCGGATTGGTCTCGAGCTGCGGCGCCGACGGCAGCCAGCCCATGCGCTCGGCCTTGGCGTTGTAGTCGATCAGGGCCATCTCTTCCATCTTGCCGTCGGCGGTCGGGCACAGGATTTCCGAGGTGTGCAGCTTCTCGTGGCGCCACTGGCTGGTGTGGGCATAGAAGAACGAGGTCGAGTTCATCTGGCGCGACGGACGGTTCCAGTCCAGCGCGAAGGCCAGCGGGGTCCAGCCGGTCTGCGGGCGCAGCTTTTCCTGGCCCACGTAGTGGGACCAGCCGCCGCCGCTCTGGCCGATGCAGCCGCACATCATCAGCATGTTGATGATGCCGCGGTAGGTCATGTCCATGTGGTACCAGTGGTTCAGCGCCGCGCCGACGATGACCATCGACTTGCCGCGGGTGCGGTCGGCGTTGTCGGCGAACTCGCGCGCCACCGTGATGACGTCCTGCGCCTTGACGCCGGTGTGCTTGACCTGCCAGGCCGGGGTGTAGGGAACGTCGTCCTCGTAGCCCTTGGCGGCGTTCGGGCAGATGCCGCGGTCGACGCCATAATTGGCCATCGACAGGTCGAACACGGTCGTGACCATGGCTTCGCTGCCGTCGGCCAGGGTGATCTTCTTGACCGGCACGTTGCGCAGCAACAGGTCGTCGGCATCCTTGCCGCCGAAGTAGGGGAAGCCGACCGGCACGATGCCGTCGTTGGCGTCGATCAGCGACAGCTGGGGATCGATCGGGTTGCGCGTCGAGCCTTCCTTCTGCTCGAGGTTCCACTTGCCGGCCTCGCCCCAGCGGAAACCGATCGAGCCGCTGGGGGCGACGATCTTGCCGGTGGCCTGGTCGAGCACCAGTGTCTTCCATTCCGGGTTGTTGGTTTCGTTCAGGTTGTCGGCCAGGTGCGAGGCGCGCAGGAAGTAATCCGGCACCAGGGTGCCGTCGCGTTCCTTGAGCATCACCAGCATCGGGAAGTCGGTGTACTGCTTGGCGTACTCGGTGAAATAGGCCGATTTGCCGGTTGCGTGGTATTCCTTCATGATGACGTGGCCCATGGCCATCGCCAGCGCGGCGTCGGTGCCCTGCTTGGGGGCGAGCCAGATGTCGCCGAACTTGGCCATCTCGCCGAAGTCGGAAGACACGGCCACGGTCTTGGTGCCCTTGTAGCGCACTTCGGTGTAGAAGTGGGCGTCCGGGGTACGGGTCATCGGCACGTTCGAGCCCCACACCATCAGGTAGGTCGAGTTGTACCAGTCGGCCGATTCCGGCACGTCGGTCTGCTCGCCCCACACCTGCGGGCTGGCCGGCGGCAGGTCGCAGTACCAGTCGTAGAAGCTCATGGCCACGCCGCCGATCAGGCTCAGGTAGCGGGTGCCGGCGGCATAGCTGACCATCGACATGGCGGGAATCGGCGAGAAGCCGATGATGCGGTCCGGACCATACTTGTCGATCGTATGGGCATTCGCGGCGGCGATCATCTCGTTGACTTCGTCCCACTTGGCGCGCACGAAGCCGCCCTGGCCGCGGATCGACTTGTAGCTGGCGGAGCGCTCCGGATCCTGGGTGATCCACTCCCATGCACCGATCGGGTCGCGGGTGAGGCGCGCCTCGCGCCACATCTGCATCAGGCGGCCGCGCACCATCGGGTGCTTGACGCGCTGCGCCGAATAGACGTACCACGAGTAGCTGGCGCCGCGCGGGCAGCCGCGCGGCTCGTGGTTCGGCAGGTCCGGGCGGGTGCGCGGGTAGTCGGTCTGCTGGGTTTCCCAGGTGATCAGGCCGTTCTTGACATACACCTTCCAGCTGCAGGAACCGGTGCAGTTCACGCCGTGGGTCGAACGCACGATCTTGTCGTGCTGCCAGCGCTGGCGGTAGGCGTTTTCCCAGGTGCGGTCTTCAATGACCACCTCACCGTGGCCGTTCGAGAACGTTTGCTTGGCTTTGCCGAAAAATTTCAGTCGGTCCAGAAAGTGACTCATGGTTTCTCCATCGACGCGCCGGCGGCGCGCTTCGCTAATGTGATTTCACTGTTGCCAGTCTACGGAGCGGCTTGTCCGTTGAGTATTCGTAAGAAGTCGGTCCGGCGCCGGATTTGGGACTAGTGCGCCTACACCTTTCGAACTAGCCCCGCGGTGCTCCGAGAGCACGAAGGCCGCTGCCTGAAGCCTCAGGCAGCGGCCTTCGCCGCAGCGCGCCGGTCAGCCCGGCACGCCACTCCCGCCGGTCGTGCGATCAGCAGGGCATTTCCGCGCCCTTGCGCGAGTAGAACCACCAGGTCACGGCAATGCAGCTCATGTAGAAGCCGATGAAGCACCACAGGGCGGCGTCGGCGCTGCCGGTCAGGGCGATCGAGGTGCCGTAGCTCTTCGGGATGAAGAAGGCGCCGTAGGCGGCGATGGCCGAGGTGAACCCGAGGACCGCGGCAGCCTCCTTGTTGGCGCTGGCGACGGCCTGGGCTTGCACGGCTTCCGGCTGGCCGGCAGCAGCGCGCTGGTGCAGGCTCAGGAAGATCACCGGGATCATGCGGAAGGTCGAGGCGTTGCCCACGCCGGTGCAGGCGAACAGCACCAGCGACATGCCGAAGAAGCCGGCGAAGCTGCCGGGATTGCCGCCGCCGGGCAGGAAGTGCAGCACGCCGAGCACGGCGCCGATCATGGCGACGAAGGTCCAGACGGTCACGCGGGCGCCGCCAAGCTTGTCCGAGATCCAGCCGCCAGCCACGCGGGACAGGGCGCTGACCAGGGGGCCGACGAAGGCGTACTGCAGCGGATTCACGTCCGGGAACAGGGTGCTGGTGAGCAGCGGGAAGGCTGCCGAGTAGCCGATGAACGAACCGAAGGTGCCGATGTAAAGCCAGCACATCAGCCAGTTATGCTTGCGCTTGAAGATCACGGCCTGCTCCGAGAACGAGGCCTTGGCCGAGGCTAGGTCGTTCATGCCGAACCATGCGGCCAGGGAGCTCAGGAGAATGAAGGGCACCCAGATGAAGCCGGCGTTCTGCAGCCAGACCTGCTTGGTTTGGGCGGCGCCTTCCACGACCTTGCTCCAGGTCTGCGGCTCGCCGCCGAACACGGCGGCGGTGATCACCAGCGGCACCACGAACTGCACCGCCGACACGCCCAGGTTGCCCAGGCCGGCATTCATGCCCAGGGCGTAGCCCTTCTGCGCCTTCGGGAAGAAGAAGCTGATGTTGGACATCGACGAGGCGAAGTTGCCGCCGCCAAAGCCGCACAGCAGGGACAGTACCAGCATGGTCGGGTAGCTGGTGGTCGGGTCCTGGACGGCGAAACCGATGCCCAGCGCCGGGATCATCAGCGAGGCCGTCGAGATCGCAGTCCATTTGCGGCCACCGAAGATCGGCACCATGAACGAGTAGAAGATGCGCAGGGTCGCGCCGGACAGGCCCGGCACCGCGGCCAGCCAGAACAGCTGGTTGGTGCTGTACTTGAAGCCGATCGCCGGCAGGTTGACGACGACGACGCTCCAGACCATCCAGATTGCGAAGGCCAGCATCAGGGCCGGGATCGAGATCCAGAGGTTGCGGCTGGCGGTGGCCTTGCCGCGGTGTTGCCAGAAGGCGGGGACCTCGGGCTCCCAGGTCGATATCAGGTAGCTGCTCACAATGTTCTCCTGTGTGCGTTTTTAATTGGTTGATGAAAGGTGGGTAGGATCAGGCTGCCCTGCGTACCGGGGCGGCCGGCGCCTTGGGCGCAATTGCCGCCGGCTGGGTGCGCTCGGGTTTGAACGAGAAGTGCATCCAGACCAGCGAGACGCAGACGGTGCCGTAGAGCAGCATGAACGAGCTCGAGCGGATGCCGGTCAGGTCGACGATGGCGCCGAACAGGATCGGCAGGATGAAGCCGCCCAGGCCGCCGGCCAGGCCGACCACGCCCGAGACCGCGCCGATGTTGTCGCTGAAGTCGTCGGCAATGAAGCGGAACACCGAGGCCTTGCCGATCGCCATGGCCACGCCGACCACGAACAGCAGGGCGGTGAAGGCGATCGGGCCGAGGCCGATCTGCATGTCCATGACGCCCTCGACGGTCTTGACACTCATGGTGGTCTGCGGATACGACAGGATGAAGAAGCAAACCCAGCAGACCCACATCACCCACCAGGTGACCTTGTAGGCGCCGTACTTGTCCGAGATCCAGCCGCCCAGCGCGCGCAGCACGCCGCCCGGCAGCGAGAAGCAGGCGGCCAGCAGCGCGGCCAGCTTCAGGTCGAAGCCGTATTCGCCGACGTAGTACTTGGTCATCCACAGGGCCAGTGCCACGTAGCCGCCGAACACGACCGAGTAGTACTGGCAGTAGCGCCACACCCGTGGGTCCTTCAGCACGCGCATCTGCTGGGCGAACGATTCACCGGAGGGCGTCTTGTGCGCCGGGTCGGAATACGAGAAGAACCAGAACAGCAGGGCGGTGGCGACCATCGCCCCGGCATACACCTTGGGCAGGTACTGCCAGCCGGCCGCGGCGATGATGGCCGGTGCCACGAACTTGGTCAGGGCCGAGCCCGAATTGCCGGCGCCGAACACGCCCATGGCGAAACCGCGGCGTTCCTTGCCGAACCAGCGGGCGACATAGGGCGTGCCGACCGAGAACGAGCCGCCGGCCAGGCCGACGAACAGGCCCAGCACCAGGAAGTGCCAGTAGGCGGTCGCGTAGCTGATCAGGTAGATCGGCAGCGCGCAGGCGAGCATCAGGATGAAGAAGACGATGCGGCCGCCGAAGCGGTCGGTCCAGATGCCGAGCGGGACGCGGGACAGCGCGCCGCTCAGCACCGGGGTGGCGATCAGGAGGCCGAACTCGGTCTCGTTCAGGCCCAGCTTGGCCTTGATGGGGATGCCCAGGACGGCGAACATCATCCATATGGCAAAACAGATCGTGAATGCAAAGGTACTGCTGACGAGGACCGCGACCGGTCGTTTATCAGTGCTCATGTTTTTCTCCTGAAACGCACTTTTCGATAGTTCAAAGCCTACGTGGAAGCGGTATGCCCAACTATTGGCCGGAGGGCGATATTCATTTGGGCAAGAGAGCTAGTGCGGCTAGTCACAAATAGCTAGCAGCCCCAGGCGGGGGGGCGTCGTGATTCGTCCACCTTGAGCCGGCGCAAGCGTGTAGGATGGCGACATTTCCACGAAGCCCAACGCCATGCAGAACCCATTGAGCCTGGAACAACTGAGCAGCATCATCGATATTGCCGAGAACGCCGTCGTCTGTACCGACGAGGCGCAGCGCATCGTGTTCTTCAACCAGGGCGCACAACGGGTGTTCGGCTGGGCCGCCGAGGAAGTGGTCGGCCAGAACCTGGAACTCCTGATTCCCGCGCGGTTCCGCCCGGGACACGGCGAGCGCGTCGCCGGTTTTCGCCATGGCGAGCGGCCGGCGCGGCGGATGGGCGAACGCGGCACCATCTATGCGGTCCGCAAGGACGGCAGCGAGTTTCCGGCCGAGGCCACGATCTCGAAATCCGAGGCGGATGGGCGCGTCATCCTGACCGCGATCCTGCAGGACATCTCCGAGCGCAAGGCCTACGAGCGCGAACTGGAAATGGCCAAGGACAGGGCGGAGGCCGCGATGCAGGCCAAGAGCATGTTCCTGGCCAATATGAGCCACGAAATCCGCACGCCGCTGAACGCCGTCATCGGCATGACCAGCCTGCTCCTGCACACCGACATCAACGAGGAACAGCGCGATTACACGGAAACCATCCGTTCCAGCAGCGAAGCGCTGCTCTCGATCATCAACGACCTGCTCGACTACTCGAAACTGGAGGTAGGGCGGCTCGACCTCGAACGCCATGCCTTCGAGGTGCGGCGCTGTGTCGAGGACGCGCTCGACCTGCTGGCGCCGGCCGCCAGCGAAAAGAATCTCGACCTGGCCTACATGCTCGAGCCGGGAGTGCCGGCGACGATCCTGGCCGACGCCACCCGCCTGCGCCAGATCCTGGTGAACCTGCTGTCGAATGCGATCAAGTTCACCCACCATGGCGAAGTCGTGGTCACGGCCTCGTCCGTCGTGCGCGAGGGTGGCGCCTGCCGGCTCGCCTTTGCCGTGCGCGATACCGGGATCGGTATCCCGGCGCATCGCCTCGAGGACGTCTTCACCTCGTTCACCCAGGTGGACGCCTCGACCACGCGCAAGTACGGCGGCACTGGACTGGGATTGACGATCAGCAGGCGCCTGGCCGAGATGATGGGCGGCGACCTGAGCGTGGAGAGCGAAGTGGGGCGCGGCTCGACCTTTACCTTCGCCATCGAAGCCGAGGCCTTTGACGAGCAACTGGCCGAGAACGTCCTGCGCGACCGCGCCATGCACGTGCGCGGGCGGCGCATCCTGATCGTCGACGACAACGCGACCAACCGGCGCATCCTGATGAAACAGACATTGCTTTGGGGAATGGAGCCGCTGGCGGCGGCCTCCAGCGTCGAGGCGGTCGACCTGGTTCGCGACGGCCATCCTTTCGACGTCGCCATCCTCGACATGCAGATGCCCGACATGGACGGCGCCCGCCTCGCGCTCGAGCTGCGCAAGCACCGCGACCGCAAGGCGCTGCCGCTGGTGTTGCTGACCTCGGTCGGCCAGCGTCCGCGCGCCGATACCGATACCGATGCCGACGACGAGGCCATGGGCGCGTTCTCGGCCTGGCTCAACAAGCCGATCAAGCCGGCCGCCCTGCTCGAGGCCTTGCAGCAGGTACTCGGCGAACGTGGCGGCCGCGCAGAGCGGGCCCCGCTGGCGCCGGCGCTGGCGCCGCAGGCCGGCGCGGAAGTGGACATCCTGGTTGCGGAGGACAATACGATCAACCAGAAGGTCATCAAGCAGTTGCTGCGCCACCTCGGCTACCGGGGCGACGTGGTGGCCAACGGCCTGGAAGCGCTCGAGGCGCTCGACCGCCAGGAGTACCCCGTGATCCTGATGGACATGCAGATGCCGGAGATGGACGGCCTGGAAGCGACGCGCCGGCTGCGCCAGCGCTTCCGCGGCGCCAATGCGCCCTACATCATCGCGATGACGGCCAACGCCATGCCGGGCGACCGCGAACGCTGCCTGGACGCGGGAATGAACGACTACGTGCCCAAGCCGATCGAGCTCGAGGTGCTGGACGGAGCGCTGGCGGCGGCGGTCGAGCACGTGACGGCACGCCGGCGCGACGGTGCGGTCATCAATGCCTCACGGATCGACCAGTTGCGCACCATCGATGACGGCGCCTCGCTGCTGGATGAAGTGATCGGGTCGTTCGTCGGCGAGGTCCCCCAACTGCTGGACAAGCTGGCCCATGCGGTAGAGACGCGGGACGGTCCCTTGCTCGCATCGACCGCGCACTATTTGCAGTCGAGTATAGACTTCGTCGGCGCCAACCGCATGCGGGTGCCATGCATCAATCTCGAGCTGATGGGCAAGGGCGAGCATTTCGAGGACGCCGGCGCGCAACTCGGGGAGCTCAGGCGCACCTATGAAGAAGCAAGTTCGGCATTGCTGGCGCTGTCCGGCCGGGCCAGCTGAGATGGCTCAGGACTGGCGCTCGGAATGGCCGCTCAGTCCCTGCTCGACGGCGAACACCGCAGCCTGGACCCGGCTGGACAGGCCCAGTTTCTTGAGGATGTTCTGGACGTGGATCTTGACCGTGCTTTCGGCCAGGTCGAGCACGCGGGCAATCAGCTTGTTGCTTTCGCCGCGCGCCAGGCAGGCAAGAATTTCGCGTTCGCGCGGCGTGAGCTTGTCGAGTTCGGACGGCGGGGCCGGGGCCCTGGGTTCGCGCTGCTTCTGCAGCTGCGCCATCAGCTTGCCGGTCATGGATTCGGCCAGCACCGATTCGCCGGCGGCGGCGCGTTCGATCGCGCGCACCAGGTAGTCGGCGTCGATGTTCTTGATCAGGTAGCCGCGCGCCCCGCCCTGGAGTGCGGTCGCGAGGTCTTCCGCCTCCTCGGAGACGGTCAGCATGATCACGACGGCCTCGGGCCAGCCCTGCAGGATCAACTGCAGCGTTTCGACCCCGGACATGCCCGGCATGTGCAGGTCGAGCAGGATCACGTCGGGCTTGAACTGCATCGCCCGCTTGACCCCGTCGATGCCGTCGGATGCCTCGCCGACCACGGCAAAACGCGGGTTGCGCTGGAGTAAAGAACGCACCCCGCTGCGGAACAGGGGATGGTCGTCGACCAGCAGGACTTGAATTGGCTCGCTTGATTCGGCCATGCAATTACTCCAATTTTAGTCAGGCAAGCCGGCGCTGCGCACTAGGCACATGCAGGCTGATAGTTGTGCCGGCGCCGGGCCTGGATTCGATGGCCAGGTCGGCGTGGATGTGCCGGGCCCGCTCGTGCATGATGTGCAGGCCCACGTGCTCGCCGGCTGCGTCGGATGCGACGGATGAGTCGAATCCGACGCCATTATCGCTGATCGAGAGCGAAAAGTCTTGGCCGTCCCGGACACGGACCAGCACGTTGTCGGCGCGGGCATGCTTGCGGATGTTCGACAGGGCTTCCTGCACAATGAACAGGATCTGCAACTGCTCCTCGCGCGCGAACGGCGGGCCGCCGCTGCCCTCGGCGACGAAGCTGGCCTCGTGCCCGGTCTGGTCGCGGAATTTTCGCACCGCCTTGCGCAAGGCGCCATTCAAGTCTTCTTCTTCCAGGCGGCTGCGGAAGTTCTGCAGCAGTTCGCGCACATCCTCGTAGCTTTCCTTGACGCCGGCACGCAGCGCCGGCACGATCTCGGCGGCCTCCTGCTGCTGGCCGTTGCGCAGCGACGCCTCCAGCATCTGCACCTGCAGGTTCAGGAAATTCAAGCCCTGGGCGATGCTGTCGTGCAGGCCACGGGCCACCATGTTGCGTTCTTCCGAAATCGCCATCTCACGTTCGCGGGCGGCCAGGCGGATGTTCTCGATCGCCGTGCCCAGCAGCCGTCCCAGGGTGTCGAGCAGGGCGGTGCCGTGTGCGTCGAAGTGTCGTTCGCTGCGGAAATGCAGGCTGAACACGCCGAGGTGCTGGTCTTGCGCGAAGATCTGGAACACCGACACGGTGACGAAGCCTTCCGCCGCGCACTGGGAGACGGCCGGCGCGGTGGGCAGCGGCGGCAGGCTCCCCAGCCAGTGCACCACCGCTTCCTTGCGTTGCGCGGCCTCCCCGCACAGGCAGTCGCCGACCGGCATGCAGCGCTCGGCCTCGGCCATCGCTTCGGACAAGCCTTGCTGGACTACCAGGTGCACCTTGTCGCTGCCGCTGTCGACCAGCCGCACGGAGCCGGCGTCCGCCCCGAAATAGCGAACGATCCGCTCCAGGAAACCTTCGCACATCGGTTCCAGCGGCTGGCGCCGCTGCAGGAAGGCGGCGCTGTCGTAGAGCAGCGCCAGTTCGCGGTTCTGTTCTTCCAGCGCGGCGGTCTTGTCGCGGACCTTGCGTTCCAGCTCGCCGTAGAACTGCTGCAGGCGGTCGGCCATCTGGTTGAAGCCGGCCGCCAGTTGACCGAACTCGTCCTTGCCGTCGACGTCCAGGCGCACGCCGAACTCGGTATCGGCCATGCTGCGCAGGCCGGCGTGCAGGCGTTCGACGGGGGCCACGATCAGGCTGAACATCATGTAGACCAGCACCACCGTGCCGCCCACCGCCAGCGCCATCAAGGCCAGCTGCGAGGAGCGCAGCCAGAACGTGCGCACCTCGTTATCGCGTTCGATCAGTTGCACGACTTCGTCGATCCCGGCGACGTAGGCATCGGTCCCGGCCAGGAAACGGCGCAGCACCGTGAGCCGGTCGGCGCCCTGCGCGGCAAGCACCTGCTGCGCCAGCGGGCGCATGTCGCGGTGCCAGCGCTGCGCCAGCAGGTCGAAACTGGTGCGCACGGCCGTCGTCGGGGGCAGCCCGAGCGGGCGCTGCGGGTCGCCGCGCGCGATCAGTACCAGGGTGGAATCGATCAATGCGATCTGGCGGCGTGCGGCCTGGTCGAAGCCGGCACCCGGGGTATGGACCTCGCGCCCGAGCAACATCGCCAGGCGGTATTCGTGCCTGCGCAGGCTACCGGTCTCGTTGATCGCCGCACCGGCGCCTTCCAGTTGCCAGGACAGCCACAGGGTTGCGCCGATCGCCGCCAGGGCCAGCAGCAGGAAGCCCACCAGCGCGCCGGCGATGCGGGTCGACAGGCGCAGCCGGACAGGAATCGGCGGATAGTCGCGCATGCCGGAGCTCGTCGGTGCGCTCATGCCGCGGCGGCGAGCGGCTCGACCAGATTCAGGAACTCTTGCTTGCGCGGGGAATAGGCCTGCAGAGAACCGGTCGCGATGTCGAAATACCAGCCGTGCAGGGCGAGCTTGCCGGCTTCCACGCGGCGCTTGATCCAGGGATAGGTCATGAGGTTATCCAGCGAGTGCAGGATGCTGGCCAGTTCGGCCGCGCGGCAGCGGCTGTCCTCGTGTTTGTGCGACAGTTCACGCAGGACTTCCTGGCGTACCGGTTCGGCGATGCGCATCCAGCGCGCCACGAAATCGGTCTCCTCGGTGACCCTGGCCTGCGACATCAGGGCGCGGATGCCGCCGCAGCGGGCATGGCCGAGCACGATGATGCGCGAGACCTCGAGGCCGCAAACGGCGAACTCGATGGCGGAACTGACGCCGGGCGGCGCGTCGCGCGTGCAGGGCGGCACCAGGTTGGCGATATTGCGCACAACAAACATGTCGCCCGGATCGCTGCCGGTCAACAGCGCCGGGTCGACCCGCGAGTCGCAGCAGCCGATCACCAGCGTGCCCGGATGCTGCCCGCTGCGCAGGCTGTCCAGGGCAGTCGGCTCGCTCAGGTACTGTTGCTGGAAGCGGCCGAAGCCGCGGATGAATTTCTCGATGTCCTGCATGTCAGCCTCCGGTCTGGGCCATGAAGCGGATGATCTTCTCGGGCCGCTCGGTGAATTCGTGTTTCTGGGGCTTGAGTTCGATGGCCGTGCGGATCGCCGCCTCGAGTTCGGCGTCACTGGCGCCGCCGCGCAGCAGCGGGCGGAACTCGAACTTCTGTTCCTGGCCCAGGCACAGGTACAGTGTGCCGTCCACGGCCAGCCTGACCCGGTTGCAGGTCGCGCAGAAGTGCTGCGACATCGGCGTGATGAACCCGATGCTGGTACGGCCATCGCGGGTGGCGAGGTAGCGCGCCGGCCCGCCGCCCAGTTCGACGGCTTGGGGCACCAGATCGTAGCGCTCCTGCAGGCGGGCGCGGATCGGCTGCAGGTCGAGATAGGACGTGTTGCGGCCGGTAGCGCCCATCGGCATCACCTCGATCAGGCGCAGCACGAAGCCGTGTTCGATGCAGAATTCCGCCATGCGATCGATTTCGCCTTCGTTCACGCCACGCATGGCCACCATGTTGATCTTGATCGGCTCGAACCCCGCTTCCTTGCCGGCCATGATGCCGTCCATGATCTGGGCATGGCTGTCGCGTCCGGTGATCGCCCGCATGCAGGCGCGGTCGAGCGTATCGAGGCTGACGTTAATGCGGGTGACGCCGGCCGCGCGCAAGTCGCCTGCATGGCGTCGCAACTGGGTGGCGTTGGTCGACATCGACAGGTCGTCGATGCCGTCGATGGCGGAGATGCGCGCGGCCAGCGCGCTGACGTGACGGCGCAGCAAGGGTTCGCCGCCGGTGAGACGCACGCGCCGCGTGCCGAGGCGGGCAAACGCGCCCAGCAGGCGCTCGATCTCGTCGAAGCCGAGCCAGTCGGCGGGTTCTTCGAAGCCCTTGAATCCGGTCGGGATGCAATAGGTGCAACGCAGGTCGCAGCGATCCGTCACCGACAGGCGCAGGTACTCGATCGTCCGACCAAATCGGTCTTGCAACATGCAATGCTCCAGTCATCATGAATGTCCTCATTGTATGGGGCTCGGGCGGGCGCGACAGTCGGCATGACGGAGGAAGGGAAGTAGTCACTTTGGCCTATTCGCAGACCAGGATGGGGCCGATACACTGCTGATGTTACGCATGGGCAATATATCTTGCCTGGTCCCGGCGCCCCTCCTGAGGCGCCCCAATGACAGAACACTTCATTATCGTGAAATTCTCCAACCTGAAAATCGCCACCCGCCTTGGCGCTGGCTTCGGCCTGGTCCTGCTGCTGCTCGTGCTGGTGCTGGCGACCGGCATGCAAGGCTTCCGTGCGATCGGCCATTCCACCGCCACCCTCATCGACCAGGACCTGGTGAAGGCCGATGCCGCCACGACGATCGATACCATGACCCGCGCCAATGCGCGCCGTACGCTCGAACTGTTCCTGGTGCCGGGCGCGAACGAGCGCGCCCAAATCCGCGACCGGATCGCCGCCAACAAGGACGACATCACGCAGGCCCTCCAGACCCTGGAGCGCCTGATCACGAGCGAATCCGGCAAGACGCTGCTGGCCAGCGTGGTCGAGCGGCGGGTCGCCTACGTTGCATCGTTTTCCTCGGTGAGCGCGCTGATCGAATCCGGCCAGCGCGAGCAGGCCCAGCAACTGGTCATGCGCGAGACCATGCCGAGGCTGGACGCGCTGCAGGAAAGCGTCCAGGCGCTGACCGCCCACCAGAAGCGCCGCGCCGGGGACAGTGGCAAGGCCGTGGCCGCCATGATTTCCTCCAGCGCCACCCAGATGCTGGTGCTGGGACTGCTGGCGCTCGGCGCCGGCGCCGCGTTCGCGATCTGGCTGGCACGCTCCATCGTGCGGCCGCTGCGCAGGGCGGTGCAGGTAGCGCAGGCAGTGGCCGGCGGCGACCTGAGCAGCCGGATCGAGATCACCTCCTGCGACGAGCTGGGCGAACTGCTGCAGGCGCTCGAGATCATGAATGACAATCTCGGCCACATGGTGAACGAAGTGCGTCAGGGCACGGACACGATCGCCACTGCCTCGAGCCAGATCGCCAGCGGGAACCTTGACCTTGCCGCGCGGACCGAAATGCAGGCCAGTGCGCTGCAACAGACCGCCTCGTCGATGGAAGAACTGACCGGGACCGTGCAGCAGAACGCCTCGAATGCCCGCCAGGCCAGCGCGCTGGCGAATTCGACCTCGCTGATCACGGCCGAGGGCAGCGAGGCGGTGGCGTCTGTCGGCGCGACCATGTCGTCGATCAGCGAGAGCGCGCGGCGCATCGAAGACATCACGGGGATCATCGACGCGATCGCGTTCCAGACCAATATCCTGGCTCTGAATGCGGCAGTCGAGGCGGCGCGGGCCGGCGAGCAGGGCAGGGGCTTTGCGGTAGTGGCCTCCGAGGTGCGCAATCTGGCGCATCGCTCCGCAGCCGCAGCGAAAGAGATCAAGGTACTGATCGGCGATTCCGTCGACAAGATTTCGGACGGAACGCGCCTGGCCAGCGAGGCGGCCGATACCATGCGCCAGGTCCTGGGCAGTGTCCAGCGCGTGACCGACCTGATGGCGGACATCAGCGCCGCCAGCGACGAACAGCGCAGCGGCATCGAACAGGTCAACCAGGCCGTGACTCAGATGGACGCGGTGACGCAACAGAATGCCGCGCTGGTCGAGCAGGCCGCCGCAGCCGCACAGTCGATGCAGGACCAGGCCGGCGCCCTGACCCGCACGGTCCACATGTTCAGGCTTGCCGAGCCCGCGGCGGACGGCCAGCCGGCCGCCGCTGCGCGCAGGCCGGCCGGCGTGCGCGAGCGGCTTGCTGCCGGCGGTTCCCGGCTCCTCCAGCTGGGCAACAGCAAGGACGAGGAGCTGGCATGGACGCGCTCCTGAACCCGGCCGGCGTGGCAAGCGCACAGCCCGACGCGGGCGCCCAGTCGGCCCTGTGGCGCAACAACGTACGCTTCGCGGGCGCGGGCGACAGGACCATCGTCTTCGCCCACGGCTTCGGCTGCGACCAGGCGGTCTGGCGCTGGGTCGCGCCCGCCTTCGAGTCGGATCACCTGACGGTGTGCTTCGATCACGTCGGCGCGGGCGGATCCGATCCGGCTTCCTACTGCCCCGAGAAATATGCCTCGCTGGACGGCTACGTCCAGGACCTGATCGAGATCTGCGAGGAGGCGCAACTGCGCGACATCGTCTACGTGGGCCACTCGGTCAGCGCAATGATCGGGATCCTGGCGGCGATCCGCGCGCCGGCGATGTTCGACCGGCTGGTGCTGATCGGGCCGTCGCCGCGCTACCTCAACGACGCAGGCTATGTGGGCGGCTTCGAGCGCAGCGACATGGACGAGCTGCTCGGCGCCCTCGAGGACAACTTCGTCACCTGGTCGGCCAGCATGGCACCGGTGATCATGAACAACCCCGCCCGCCCCGAATTGGGACGGGCGCTGGCCAATACTTTCTGCCGCCTGCATCCCACGGTGGCGAAGCAGTTCGCGCGCGTGACTTTCCTGAGCGATTGCCGCGATGCCTTGCCGCTCGTGCGCACGCCATCTCTGATCCTGCAATGCAGCAACGACGCCATCGCACCGCTCGAGGTGGGGCGCTACCTGCACCAGAGAATCAGCGGCAGCGCGCTCAGGATCATGGCCGCGACCGGACATTGCCCGCACATGAGCGCACCCGAGGAAACCATTGCGGCCATCCGCGCCTTTCTATGACCGGGGCGGCCGATGCGTGACGAGATGACGGTATCCGGCGGCGGCGACCAAGGGACGCCGGCGGACGGTTTCGCCCTGAATTCCTTGTGCGGCATGGTGGCCGTGGGCCTGGACGGGAACATCAGCCATAGCAATGAGGTGTTCCTGGCATGGACGGGATATGACCGCGACGACGTGATCGGCAAGCGCGGCTTGGAGGATTTCCTGTCGCCCGGCGAGCGGGTGTTTTTCCAGGGCCAATGCCAGCCCATGCTGCAGCTCGGCGGCGCCGTCTGTGAACTAGCGTTGCGCTTGGTGGCGCGCGATGGCACGCGCTTCCCGGTGCTGGTCAACGCTGCCCAGCGCAGGAATGCGCAAGGCAAGGTGGTGGGCGCCGATTTCACCGTGTTCAATGCGAGCGAACGCCGGCGCTACGAGGACGAACTGCGCATGGCGCGCCAGCGCGCCGAGGAATCCGATGCGCGCCAGCGCGAGCTGAACCAGCGCCTGATGCAGAGCCATGCCGCCCTGCACGCGCAGACCGAACGCCTGCGGCTGATTCTTGGCGCGATCGGCGACGGCGTCGTCGCGGTCGACGGCGCGGGAACGGTGAGCTACATGAATCCGGCCGCTGCTGCGCTGTGCGCCTGCGACCGCGATGCCGCGCTCGGCATGCCGCTCAGCCGGGTATTCTCGCCGGTAGAGGAACAGGACGGCCAGCCGTTCCACTTGCATGCGCTGTCTCCCGACGCGACACCGGCCGAACCGGCGCGCAGATGGGTGCTGTGCAAGGACAGGGACCGGATTCCGGTCACGCTCTCGGTCGCGCCAATGCGCGACGAGGCCGGCGGGATGCTCGGCCACCTGATCGTGTTCCGCGATGTCTCCGCCAGCCAGGAGTTCGAGTCGCGCCTGCATTACCTGGCGACCCACGACGCATTGACCCAACTCATCAACAGGCACGAATTCGAACGGCGTTTGAGCGCCATCCTGCAGTCGGATTCCCCTGCCGGCCACACGCTCATGTACCTGGACCTCGACCAGTTCAAGATCGTCAACGATACTTGCGGTCACGCTGCGGGCGACGAACTGATGCGCCAGCTTGCGCACGTCATGCGCAGGACGCTGCGCAAGGAAGACACCCTGGCCAGGCTCGGCGGCGACGAGTTCGGGGTGCTCCTGCACCGCAGCGAAGCACACGAGGCCCTCGCCGTTGCCGAGCGCCTGCGCCAGGCGCTCAGGGCCTTCGACTTCGTCTGGGGCGGCAAGGTGTTCCCGATCGGCGTCAGCATTGGACTGCTTGCCTTGCTGCCCGGCGAGATGCTGTTGTGCGATGCCATGCGGATTGCCGATTCGGCCTGTTACGTCGCCAAGGAGAAAGGCCGCAACCGCGTGCACGTCTCGACCCGCGACGACCTCGAGGTCGAGCGCCACAAGGGCGAGGTCGGCTGGATCAGCCGCCTGCATGCGGCATTGAAGGACGAACGCTTCGTCCTGTTCGGGCAGCAGATCCGCGCGCTGCAGGCCGAATCCGGCGCGGCCGGGCACGTCGAGGTCTTGATCCGGATGACGGAGGCCGACGGAACGCTGGTATCGCCAATGGCCTTCATTCCGTCCGCGGAGCGCTACGGCATCATGCCGCAGATCGATCGCTGGGTCATCGGCAGCCTGTTGCGGCGCTTTCATGAACTACACCCGGACTGCGCCGGCGCCCCAGTGTATGCGGTCAACTTGTCGGGCACCACGCTGTGCGACGAGGGCTTCCTGCCGTTCGTGAGGGAGGAGCTGGCGCGCTGGCGGGTCGATCCGGCGCGGATCTGCTTCGAGGTCACCGAAACGGCGGCCATCGCCAACCTGAAGCAGGCAACCCATCTCATTACCGAACTCAAAGCCCTGGGCTGCCGCTTTTCGCTGGACGATTTCGGCAGCGGCATGTCCTCGTTCGGCTACCTCAAACATTTGGCGGTCGACTTCATCAAGATCGACGGCCGCTTCGTCAAGGACCTGCTTGCCGACCGCGTGAACTACACGATGGTGGAGGCGATCCACCGGGTCGGCCACGTCATGGGGCTGCGCACCATCGCCGAATTCGTCGAGAACGCCCAGGTGCTCGAGGCGCTGCGCGGTATCGGTGTCGATTTCGCCCAGGGCTACGAGGTGCACAGGCCGGCGCCCCTGTTTTCCGATCGCGCCGGCGCCGGGTAGCAGCGCGGGCAGGGCTCAGCCGAGCAGTTCGGCGAAGGGCAGGTAGGCAAGCGTGTCGCCGGGTGCGATGCGCTGGCCGGGCGGGCACAGGGCCAGTCCGCTGCCCTGGACCGCAGAGCGCATGAGCGCCGATCCCTGACCGCCGGACAGCACGAGATTGCCGGCCTGGCTGACCCGCACCCGCAGGAATTCGAGCCGCTCGTCGGGACGCTCGACGCTGAACTCGGCCCGCATCGACAGCGGCTGGGGCAGCACGGCGCGCATTCCCTGGAGACGCAGCAGGAAAGGGCGGACGAACAGCAGGAAGCTGACGAAGCAGGCCACCGGATTGCCCGGCAGGCCGATGAAGTGGGTGGCGCCGCCGGGCCGGCGCAGCGTGCCGAAGGCGAGCGGCTTGCCCGGCTTCATGGCGATCTTCCACAGGTCGAGGCTGCCTTCGGCGGCGACCGCCGGCTTCACGTGATCGGCATCGCCTACCGAGGCCCCGCCGCAGCTCAGCACCAGGTCATGGCCGGCGGCCGCATCGCGCAGCACGCTACGGGTGGCATCGAGACGGTCGGGCACGATGCCGAAGTCGTCGATTTCGCAACCGAGTGCGCACAGCATCGATCCGAGGGCGTAGCGGTTGGCGTTGTAGATCTGGCCGGGTCCCAGCGCTGCGCCGGGCATCACCAGTTCGTCGCCGGTGAACAGCATGGCCACGCGCAGCCGGCGTGTCACCGGGAGACAGGCCAGCCCGTTCGATGCCGCGTAGGCCAGTTCGGGCGCGCGCAGGCGGGTGCCGGCCTCCAGCAGCGGGGTGCCGGCGCGGATGTCCTCGCCGATCCGGCGGATGTGCTCGCCGGGCACGGGCTGCCGCTCGATGACGACGCTGCGGCCGTCTTCGGCGCCGCGGCAGTATTCCTGCATGACGACGGCGTCGGCGCCGGCGGGAATGCCGGCGCCGGTGAAGATGCGGGCCGCGCTGCCGGGAGCCAGCGGCGCGGGGGCGTGTCCGGCCGCGATGCGCTGGCTGACCGGCAACACGGCGCCGGCGCCGCATTCGGCGCTGCGTACGGCATAACCGTCCATGGCGGCGTTGTCGGCGCGCGGGACGTCGATGCCGGCATATTGTGTCGCCGCCAGCACGCGGCCGGCCGCGGCCAGGGTGCCGATGGACTCGGTGTCGGTGACCGGATGGGCCCGGGCCAGGAGGAGGTCGAGTGCTTCCTGCACGCTCAGCATATGGGTACTCGTATGACGGTTGATCGAGAAACGCGCGTCGCCATCCCGCTGGGAAGGCCCCTGTATTGTCGGGCGGAAAGGGTGGGCCGGCAATACGCCGGAATGACGATGGCCGCCACGCCGGCTGCTCCAGCGCATGGGTCTGTCGGTACGACGGACTAGCTGCCGTACGCACAAAGAACTACAGCCTTTGCGCGGGCAGAAGTCTATGATCTGAACCGTTCTTATCGAGACATCACGACACGTCCAGCCAGGCCGCCAACCACCATGCCACCACGACATCGCATCGAACCGCGCCAGTTCCTGAAACGCCTGCCCCTGTTTGCCGACCTGTCGGCCGAGCAGCTGGACGCCGTCGCTGCGGCCACCAGCGAGGTACACGCCGCGCGCGGCCACGTCATCTTCAAGCGCGGCGATCCGTGCAACGGTTTTCACACGATCATCTATGGCAACGTCAAGCTGTGCTTCCTGTCGTCCCAGGGGGACGAGAAGGTGGTCGAACTGCTTGGCCCCAACCAGAGCTTCGGCGAGGCGCTGATGTTCATGGATCGCCCCTACATCGTCCAGGCGGAAGCCTTGGCCGACTGCATGCTGCTGCACGTGCGCAAGCAGGCGATCTACGAAGAGATCGAGCGCAACCCGGCTTTTTCACGGCGCATGCTGTCGGGCATGAGCCGCCGCCTGCACGGGCTGATCTCGGATGTCGAATCCTATTCCCTGCGTTCGGGCAGCCAGCGCGTGGTCGGCTATCTGCTCAAGGACGACCCGGTGCCGGGGCAGGAAGTCACTTTTTTGGTAAGCAAGAAGATGATCGCTTCGCGCCTGAACCTCTCGCCCGAGTATTTCTCGCGCGTGCTGCACGACATGGCCGACCACGGCATGCTCGCCATCGACGGGCGCAGCATCACGATCCTCGACACCGAGCGGCTGCGCGCCTACGAAGGCTGAGCGGCCCGGCATCCATCCAACACGGGAGCAACACCATGACATTGCTGCGTATCGAAGACCCGGCCGGCGCCCGCGCGAGCGGTCCCTTGCAGGATCACCCCTTCCTGGCCCTGGGCTTCCGTCCGTTCTACCTGCTGGGAGCCGCCTTCGCTGGCGTCGCCGTTCCCGCCTGGACCGCCGCGTCCCTGGGCTGGATCGCCTCTTCGCGCCTGAATCTCCTGTGGCACATGCATGAAATGCTGTTCGGCTTCGTGATTGCAATCGTGGTCGGCTTCCTGTACACGGCGGGCCGCAACTGGACCGGACTGTGGACGCCGCGCGGCAGGCATCTCGGCGCCCTGGTCGCCCTGTGGGTGGCCGGCCGCGCCGGCATGCTGGCGCTGCCCCCGGCGCTGGCGGCGGCGGTCGACCTGGCTTTCCTGCCGCTGGCAACGATTCCCCTGTACCGGGTGATCCGGCGCGCCGGCAATACGCGCAACCTGGTCATGGTGGTCCTGCTGGCAGTGCTGGCCCTGGCCAATGCCGCCTTCCATGCCAGTGCACTGGGCTTGCTGGCCTTGTCGCCGCTGCAGCCGCTGTATGCGGCCATCGTTGCCATCATCGTGATCGAATCGGTGCTGGGCGGACGGGTGATTCCGAACTTCACTGCCAATGCCGTGCGCGGCGTGCGCACCACCAGCGATCCCCGCCTGGAGAAGGCCAGCCTGGCCCTGACCGCGGCGACCGGCCTGGCCTGGGCCGTGCTGCCGCTGTCGCTGCCGCTCGGCGTGCTGGCGCTGGCGACGGCGCTGGTGCAGGCGGTGCGGATGGCCGGCTGGAAGCCCCTGTGCACGCTGCGCAATCCGCTGCTGTGGATCCTGCATCTGTCGTATGCATGGATTCCGGCCGGCTTCGCGGTGCTCGCGCTGGCCTGCTTCGGCATGGCGCCGCACAGTGCCGCCGTGCATCTGCTGGCGGTGGGGGCGATGGGCGGCCTGATCATCGGCATGATCACCCGCACCACGCTCGGCCATACCGGGCGCATGCTCAAGGCGGGGAGGGCGGAGACCGCAATGTACCTGCTGCTGCAGGCCGGCGTGCTGGCGCGCCTGGCGGCGGCCCTCGGCGGCGGCGGCGTGCGCGAATGGGGCCTGGTGCTGGCCGCGGCGTGCTGGAGCCTGGCGTTTGCCCTGTTCTGCGCCGTCTATGGGCCTTACCTTGCGCGGCCGCGCATCGACGGGCGCGAGGGCTGAGCGCCCTGCGTGTACGCACTGCCGCGCGCTGCGCGGCCTATCACCTTTTCTTGTCTCATGAATTCACATTCCCACACCCTGCCGCCTACCGTCCTGAACGCCGACCTGGTGGCACGCATGAGCCGCCAGGGGCCGCGCTACACATCCTACCCGACCGCCGACCGTTTCGTTCCGGATTTCGGCAGCCAGGGCTACCAGGCCGCTGTCGAGCGGCGCCGCGCCGCGCCCGCCCGGCCTGCACTGTCCCTGTATGTCCACATTCCGTTCTGCCGCTCGCTGTGCTATTACTGCGCCTGCAACAAGATCATCACGAATGACCGCGACAAGGCCGCCGAATACCTCGCTTACCTGATGCGCGAGATCGACATGCAGGCCGCCCTGTATGGCGGCATGAACCGGGTCGAGCAGCTGCATTTCGGCGGCGGCACCCCTACCTACCTGAGCGGCGCGCAGATGGACACCCTGACGCGCCACCTGCGCGAGCGTTTCGACTTCGCTCCCGACGGCGAGGGTGAGTACGGGATCGAAATCGATCCGCGCACGGTCGATGCGGCCCGCATCGCCGAACTTCGCACCCAGGGCTTCAACCGTATCAGCCTCGGCGTGCAGGACTTCGATCCGGACGTGCAGCGGGCGGTCAACCGCATCCAGCCGGAGGCGCTGACGCTCGACGCCATCGCGGCGGCGCGCGCCCACGGATTCCGCTCGGTCAGCATCGACCTGATCTACGGCCTGCCGAAGCAGAGCGTGGGCTCGATGCAGCGCACGCTGGACAAGGTGGTGGCCGCCTCGCCCGACCGCATTTCGGTCTATAACTATGCGCACATGCCTGACCTGTTCAAGTCGCAGCGCCTGATCCGCGAGGAAGACATGCCCTCGGCCCAGACCAGGCTCGACCTGCTCGGCCTGTGCATCGGCCACCTCACGATGCATGGCTACGTGTACATCGGCATGGACCATTTCGCCAAACCGGACGATGAACTAGCGCTGGCCCAGCGGGCCGGCAAGCTGCACCGCAACTTCCAGGGCTACTCGACGCATGCCGAGGCCGACATGCTGTCCTGCGGCGTCTCGGCGATCAGCGCGGTCGCCAATGTCTACAGCCAGAACGAGAAGTCTCTGGGCAGGTACTACGCGGCGCTCGATCGCGGCGAGCTGCCGGTGGCGCGCGGCATCGAACTGCGTCCCGACGACCTGGTGCGGCGCGACCTGATCCAGCGCCTGATGTGCGACTTCGATCTCGACATCCATGCGCTGGAAGACCGCCATGGAATTCTTTTCGACGTCTATTTCGCGCGCGAGCAGACCCAGATCGAGACGCTCGAGAAGGATGGACTGGTGACCCGCGCCCCGGGGCGCCTGCAGGTGACCGACGAGGGACGCTTTCTAATCCGGAATGTCTGCATGGTCTTCGACCGCTACCTCGGCACCGGCAGCGCGCAGCCCCTCCAGCGCATGCCCTATTCGCGCACGATCTGACATCGGCAATCCCGCCTGCAGGCGATGGCGGGGTTTTCTTGATCTGGACTATCCAAAAGATGTAAATAGTTTGCATCATTTGATGCCGAGACCTACGATGCCGGACAGAACAACGCAACAGTGTTCTGTTCACTCTCACAAGGACAATCATGCAAGCCACAAAAAAACTCTGGACATGGCTGGCCGTCATCTGTGTGATCTCGTTTTCCGTACTCGGCTGGGTCGGCAGGGAGATCTACCTGGAGGCGCCGCCGATACCGCTCACCGTGACCGATGCGAAAGGCCAGGTGCTGTACCAAGGACCGCAGATCCAGCACGGCCAGCAGGCCTGGCTGGCCGCCGGCGGGCAACAACTGGGCAGCGTCTGGGGCCACGGCAGCTACCTGGCCCCGGACTGGTCGGCCGACTGGCTGCACCGCGAGGCGCTGGCGCTGCAGGACCTGCTGGCGCTGCGCGACTTCGGGCGTGCCTACGGCGATCTCGACGCTGGCCGGAGGGGTCAGGTCGATGCCGGGGTCCGCGAGGAGCTGCGCCGGAATACCTATGATGCACACACCGGCGTGCTGGCGCTGTCCGACCTGCGCGCACAAGCCGTGCGGCAGGTGGCGCGCCATTATGCCGGCCTGTTCGGCAGCGACAGCCGTTTCGACGCACTGCGCGAGCAATATGCGATGAAGACCGGCTCGCTTCCCGTCGAAGCCGACCGTGCCGCGCTGACCGGCTTCTTCTTCTGGTCGTCCTGGGCGGCCGCGACCGACCGCCCGGGCCAGCCAGGCCTGAGCTATACCAGCAACTGGCCGCACGAGCCGCTGGTCGGCAATACGCCGACCGCCGGCGCCGGTATCTGGTCGATCGCCAGCGTGATCCTGATGATCGCTGCGATTGCCGGGATGGTGTTCGTCCACGGCAGGCACAAGGACGAGGACGATCCGGCGGCACCGGAGAGCGACCCGCTGGCGAAGCTAGGCATCACGCCCTCGATGCGCGCCACCCGCAAGTATTTCTTCGTGGTAGTCGGGCTGATCCTGGCGCAGGTCGGCATGGGCGTCATCACCGCACACTATGCGGTCGAGGGCACCAGCTTCTTCGGCCTGCCGATCGGCGACATCCTGCCGTTCACCGTCAGCCGCACCATCCACACCCAGTTCGCCGTGCTGTGGATCGCTACCGCATGGCTGGCGACCGGCCTGTACATCGCGCCGGCCATTTCCGGACACGAGCCGAAGCACCAGAAACTGGGCGTCAACCTGCTGTTCTATGCGCTGCTGTTCATCGTGGTCGGCTCGACGGTCACCGGCTGGCTCGGCACCCTGCGCGCCGCCGGCACCGACTTCTCGTTCTGGATCGGCAACCAGGGCCTGGAATTCACCAGCATGGGCCGGGTATGGCAGGTGCTGCTGTTCATCGGCCTGCTGTTCTGGGCCTTCCTGCTCGGCCGCGGACTGTGGCCGGCGCTGCGCAAGCCATCCGAAAGCCGCGGCCTGGTCGCCATGGTGTTCCTGGCGGCGCTGTGCATCGGCGGTTTCTACGCCACCTCGCTGACCTGGGGCCGCAGCACGCATTATTCGATGGTCGAATACTGGCGCTGGTGGCTGGTCCACCTGTGGGTCGAAGGCTTCTTCGAAGTGTTCGCGACGGCCGTGATTGCGCTGCTGTTCACCCGCCTGGGCCTGATCCGCGCCGCTTCCGCCAACAGCGCGATCGTGCTCGAGACCATCGTGTTCCTGTTCGGCGGCATCCTCGGCACGCTGCACCACCTGTACTTCACCGGTACCCCGACCTCGGTGATCGCGCTCGGTTCGATGTTCTCGGCGCTCGAAGTGGTGCCGCTGTCGCTGATCGGGATCGAGGCGTATCGCAACTACCAGCGCACCCGGGCGGCGCCGTGGGTACGCAACTACAAGTGGGCGATCCTGTGCTTCATCGCGGTCGGCTTCTGGAACACCGTCGGCGCCGGCCTGCTGGGCTTCTCGATCAACACCCCGATCGCACTGTATTACATGCAGGGCCTGAACATGACCGCAGCGCATGGTCACGCCGCGCTGTTCGGCGTCTACGGCATGCTCGGCATCGGCCTGATGCTGTTCTGCCTGCGCGGACTGAGCGCAGGCATCGGCTGGTCCGATTCGCTGCTGCGGCCGACCTTCTGGCTGCTCAACATCGGCCTGGCGATGATGGTCTTCATGTCGCTGGTCCCGGCCGGCATCTACCAGGCGCATGCCAGCATCACCAAGGGCATGTGGTACGCCCGTTCGGCCGAGGTCGTTCATTCGGCCTTCATGGAGAACATGGTGTGGCTGCGGGTGCCGGGCGACATCGTGTTCGCCGTCGGGATCCTGTTCCTCAGCCTGTTCGCCCTGCGCCTGATGCGCGGCAGGCGTGAGCCGCAGGCCGGCGCCGGCACCGTCGCGGCGCGCGCCTGAAGCAGCGAATCCGCCCGCTCCGGCGGCCGCTCGCATCTACAACAGATTCACGAAAGGAGTAGCACATGCCACACGATTGTTCCGCCCCCATGAGCCCGGGCCGCACCTATGTGTTCGATGCCAGGGGCGTCGACCGCCGCTTTCGTCATGCCGCCATCTTCGGCGCCTTGCATACGCTGTTGCCAGGCGAATCGATGAGGTTCTGCAACGATCACGATCCGATTCCGCTGCTGAACGAAATCGACGACGTCTTCGGCGAACGGGTCAACGTCGTCTACCATCGGCGCAGCGTCGGCGACGTCGTCATCGATTTCAGATTGCGCTCCTGAGGAGACGCCATGCGGCTGACCGAGTTTACCGACCACGCCTTGCGCCTCCTGATGTACCTGGGCAGCTGCCACGGCCGCATGGCAACCATCGACGAGGTCGCCCTCGAGTACGGCATCTCGCGCAACCATCTTGCCAAGGTCGTCAACGAACTGGCGACCGACGGCGTGATCGTGGCGGTCCGCGGGCGCTGCGGCGGCATCCGGCTCGACCGCGATCCGCGTGAGCTTCGCATGGGCGACATCGTGCGCCGCACAGAACCGAATTTTCACATGGCGCAGTGCTTCGGCGGCGACGCTGGCGCGTGCCCGTTCGGCGCCGCCTGCCGCCTGCGCCAATCGCTGGCCAGGGCGACCGAGGCTTACCTTGCCGAGCTGAACCGGCTCAGCCTCGCCGACCTGCTGGCCACGGCAGGCGCGGCCGAGCCGATCACCGCGCTTGCCGTTTCCCCCTTCGAATCAAAGGAGTTTCTCTCATGAGCGCAGCGACTGCCGCCGCGGCTTTTCTCGATGTGTCCGGCCTGCTTCCACCCGAGCCGATGGAACGGATTCTGGAAGCGCTGGCGACGCTGCCGCCTGACATGGCCCTGCAGGTCCTGATCGACCGCGAACCTTTTCCCTTGTACCGGGTGCTCGAGCGCCATGCTTATCGCCACCGGCTGACCCCGCGCGACGACGGCAGGTTCGACCTGGCCATCCAGAAAAGATCATGCAACGAACACTGAGCTATGGCGCGATGCCGCCAATCTGGGTGCCCTTGCCCTTCCTGCTCACCGCTCCCTGCTTTGTATTCGCCGCAGCGCTCCTGCTGATGTGGCATGGCGAGGCGGCGCTGAGCTCGCGCTGGACGCCGGTCACGCTCGCTATGACGCACCTGCTGAGCCTTGGCTTCCTCACGATGACCATCGTCGGTGCGCTGTTTCAGATCCTGCCGGTCGTCGCCGGGACAGCGGTCAAGCTGGCCGGCCCGGTGGCGCTGCTCTCCTGGAGTGGCCTGGCGGGGGGCACCGTCATCCTGGCCGGCGCCCTTGGCCTCGGTCTGGGCCCCGGGTTCTATGTGACGGCCGCCAGCCTGCTCGGCCTTGCCGGACTGGTCGTCCTGAGCGCAGTAGGAGCGGCGATCTCGCGCCGGATCGTGCCGGCCGCCCGGCCCCTGGTGGCAGGCGTGCGTCTGGCGATCTCGGGGCTGGCCGTGACGATGGGCCTGGGCGGGGCGCTGGCCATGTACCTGGCCGGTCTCGGCATGCTGGATGTGCTGCTGTTCGTCGACGTGCACGCGTCCTGGGGACTGGTCGGCTGGATCGTGGCCTTGACCGCGGCGGTCTCGTTCCAGGTGATTCCCATGTTCCAGGGCACGCCAGCCTACCCGCGCTTGCTGGAGGAGGGCATGCCGGTGCTGCTGTTCGCGCTGGTGCTCGCCTGGAGCGGCGCGGCGCTGCTGAAGCTGCCCGGCCTGCAACTGGCGGCAGAAATCGGGGTGGGAGCGCTGATGCTGACGTACGTCGCGACCACCTTCCAGTTCTTCCGCCGGCGCAAGCGCAAGGCCGATGTCGGCACCTTCTACTGGAGCCTGGCCATGGCTTGCCTGGCGCTGGCGATCCTCGTGCATTTCCTGCCGCTCGCGCCCGACCGGCGCGCCCTGCTGACCGGCGTGCTGGTCATTGCCGGCTTCGGCATGTCGGCGGTGAACGGCATGCTCTACAAGATCGTCCCCTTCCTGGTCTGGTATCACCTGCAGTGCGACGTCCGCGCAGGCGGCGCCCGCGTGCCCGGCGTGAAGTCGATCGTGGACGAAGCGCGCGCCCTGCGCCAGTGGCGCTGGCATGTGGTCGCGCTATGCCTGCTGCTCGGTTCGCCGTTGGCGCCCTCCGTGCTCGCCAGGCCGGCCGGGCTGTTCATGACGCTGGCCATGTTGCTGCTGATTCGCGACCTGGGCGGCGCGTTACGGCTCTTTCTGCGTTTGCGCCACGCCTGAGCTGCGCGCATCGACCCTGTTCCTACCCCTTTTCAATTCACGCATGCATTCATTTGACGACACCGATCCGTACATGAAGTTTTCCGACATGTTTGCGCAGATCCGCTTGCAACGGGTCAAGGCGCTGGGCACCGAACTGGCGTTCGATGCAGTCAGTCTTTGCGAGCTGCTGGATCTGGCGCCGATCCACGCTCCAGTGCGCCTTGGCAAGGGACTCGTCATGTCTTACGAAGGACAGATTATTCCGCTTGTCGACTTCCGTTCTTCTTCGGGCAAGGAAAAGCCGATGACGGGGAGCCGCCTGGTGGTCGCGAACGTCCAGCACTGCAGGTTCGCCCTGCTGGTCGACCGTATCCGCGAACCGGTCAATGTCGACTACGCCGCGATTCGCATCCCGGACCAGGCGCTGGTCGAACGTTGTCCTTATCTCGTCGGATCCGTAGGGTGCGATGGGGACGAGGTCCACCTGATCGATCTGGAACGCTTGCTGGGGCCGGCAATCAGAACCCATCTGCACGGTGAGGACTGATGGCCGGTCGGGCTGCCCGCGAAGCCCGTCACCGGCGCCGCAGACACGGCCTATGCCGCCTGTTTCCCCAGGAATGCATGGAGCAGGCGGTTGAACGCCGCCGCGTGCGTCACGTTCATCCCGTGCGACGCGCCCGCCATGCTGCGCTTGTCCACGTGTGCCATCCAGCCTGCCAGATGGTCGACGTTATCGCGGTACATGCGTGGGCTGCGCTCTCCCGCGAGGAGCAGGGTCCTGCAGCGCAGCTCGGCCGCGCCGGCGCGGGTATAGGCCGGCAAGGGATCGCGGAACTGCTTCGGCAGCGTTGCCGCATTGGCGATCGCCATGCTACGGAACGAGGCCGGGCTCTTGCGCCAGATGCCGGGAATGCTCACCGAGTCGACGAACAGCTCCAGGCCCGCGTCGAGTTCTCCAGTCCCGATCAGCTCGGCAACTCGCGCGCGGACCGCCTCGTCCGACGAGGACAGCGGCGCCGGCGGCGTCGGGCCGGCCTGCAGCGGGCCGGCGGGATCCGCCAGGGTCAGCGTTTTCACGAGTTCCGGATAGCTACGTGCCAGGTTGAAGGCGACGCATGCGCCGCGCGAGTGGCCCACCAGGTGCACCGCGCCAAGGTTCATCGCCCGGATGAAGTCCGCCAGTTCCGCGACATGCAGCTGCCAGCTGAAAGCGCCCAGGGCGCCGGCTTCGTCGCCAGGCCAGTAGTGGCTGAGGCTGACCGAGAAGCAGGAGAAGTGCTGCGACAAGGCGTCCGTCTGGCTGTTCCAGTAGCGGTAGTCGCACAGCGAGCCATGCACGAAGAGCAGCGGCTCCCCGGACCCGGTCGCCACGTAGGGGATGCGTACCCCGGACGGAACGGTGGCAAAGCAAAGCTCGGGGACTGCGAAGATGCGTGGATCGGTGGCTGCGTTCATGTCTGGCTCCTTTCCAATACTATGCACGATGGCATTGCTTAAGAAAATCGCATAATATTGAAGGCATCTATCTGTTTTTCTGATACCTGTGAAAGCACTCGACCTGGACGTCCTGGCCATGATCGTGGCAGTGGCCGATACCGGCAACATCAGCCGCGCGGCCGAAGTCGTCCACCGCTCGCAATCGGCGGTGAGCATGCAGATCAAGACGCTCGAGACCGCGCTCGGCAAGCCGCTGTTCGTACGCAGGCCGCGCAGCGTCACGCCGACGCAGGACGGCGAGGTCCTGCTCACCTACGCGCGGCGCATGCTGGCCCTGCGCGACGAAGCCTGGGCCGCGGTGGTCCGGCCCGACGTTACCGGCCGGGTCGTGCTCGGCGTGCCCGACGACTATGCCTCGTCCTTGCTGCCGCCGATCCTCAAGAGGTTTTCCGCCACCTATCCGAAGGTGGAGATCCAGGTGGTCGGCCTGCCGAGCGTGGCGCTTGCGCCCATGGTGAAGGACGGCACGGTCGACCTGGTGTGCGCCACGCGCGTGAAGGGCTTGTCGGGGGAGTTCGTGCGCTTCGAACCGATGGTCTGGGCCGCGTCGCCCAGCGTGCACGAGATCTGGCGCGAGCGGCCGCTGCCGATCGCCGTTTTCCTGCCCGGCAGCGTGGCGCGCGAGAACGCGATCCGCAGCCTGGAGCGGGCAAGGATTCCTTACCGGACCTCGTATGAAAGCCCGAGCCTGATGGGGCTGCTCAGCATGGTCGAAGCGGGCCTGGCCATCGCGCCGCTGGCGCGCTGCGCGGTACCGGCGCACCTGAGCCAGCTCGGCCAGGCGCAGGGCTTGCCGGAACCGGATGCGCTGGAAGTCATCCTGGCGCGCAGCAGCAAGTCGCGGCGTCCGTCCTGCGACTTCATGGCCGAGACCATCATGTCGGAGTTGCGGCGCTAGGCCCGCGGGCGTGCTAATGACGGCGCTGGCTGCCCGAGCCGTATGGGTGCGTGCTGACCGGGCGCGCGTCGGGAAAGGCGTTGCGAAAGCGCGTGCTGTCCTTGCCGTTCGCATCGATCCATGCGCGTGCTTCGGCCACCCGTTCGGCGTCCTCGAAGCAGTAGACGTCGCCGTCGAGTGTCACCTCGTTTGTCAGTTCCATTGTTCCTCTCTTTTTGTGCGAGGGCGGACTGTATACGAAATCCGCAAGCTGCGTACGGCGCGGCATCCCGGCCAGGGCCCCCGAACATGCTCCTGCGGTGCAGCTTGCGGCCGTAGCGGTAACCGGGGCGAGATCCCCGTCATGCGTGCCGGGATGGGTGCGGTCGTGATGAAGGCGATAGTCGTCCTCGTCCATGTCATTGCCGACCCTGATCCTGCTCCAGCCGTGCTTGACGGCGTCCATGAAATTTTCCCAGGCCGTGGGTTGGCCCGGATGCCTGCATCCCGGCGCGCTCCCCGGTGCGGGACAGGCCAGGTCCGAACCGGGGCCGCGCGATGCGCCGGCGTCCTGTGCGTTGTTGGCGTAACGCGTCCTCCAGTGACTCCGGCGATAGCTGTCGTCGTCGATCTCCGGATGCGTGCTGTCCCAGCCGAGGCGGACCGCCGGCGCGGCCAGGTCCCATCCGTGGCTATCCGGATCGCGCGCTTCCCACAGCACCTTCAGGTCGGCGTGCGCCTCATGCCATGAACGGTTGCGGTAGCGCGCGTTCTCGTGCAGGTCATGGCCGAAACGGTAGGCCGCACGCGCGGCTTGGTCGATGTCCGTCCGCCCACCGAATGGGCGCGTGCCGACCTCCTCGCCGCCAGTGCGCATGAAACCGGCAATCAGGCCGGCGGCACGCGTGGCATCGTGCGTCGAATCGGTCCACAGGGTAAGGACATGGCTGTCCACCTTGCCCGTCGCAGGCGCCGTCGCCGGGCGGCTGCCTGCATGGCCGAGCAAGCGGGAAAGCAGGCGCGCGGTCGAGGCGCCGGGGCGCTCGCGCCACTTCGGGGGAGGTGCGTCGCCCGTGGTCGCGGAACGCGCGCCAGCGATGCTTGCCAGGCCGGTATCGGCGCGCGCGTATCCGGAGGCGAGCAAGACGTCCAGCGCCTGCTGGGCCTTGCCGCGGTCGTCGAAGACCGCCTTGAGCTTGTGTCGCATGATGCCCTCCTGCTGCCATGAATGAAAAAAGCATGCTTGCCGGCGGTGCGGGAATGCCCGGGATGCGCGCATGGACGATGCCGGTGGAATCGCGGTGCGTGGTACGGCCCGCAGCGTGCGGGCTGATGTGGGTTGCCTGCGGCAGTGCTCGCGACTTGCAGCGAATGGTCGGCGACCGGAAGGGCAGGGCCGCCACAGATCTGCGGCGGCGATGTCGCAGTGTACTCCCATCTGGAGGCACGTGCGGGAGTTCCGCGCATGCCCGGGGCGCGAAGCAAGCGATTCGCGCGACGGCGCTCGTGCACCGTGCTAGCATGCATTGTATTGACGGCTTCGGCCGGCGCGGATCTGGAAGGTATTCACCCAGGCAGTATGGAAAACCGCATCCTGATCATTTCCCCCGACCCCGGCGACGTCGGGAGCTTGCGCCACGCCCTGGGCAATGCATCCGACGGCCCCTTCGTCGTGGAGGACGCCGCGACCCTGGCAGACGGCCTGCACCGCATTGCGCAGGGCGGGATCGATGCGATCCTGCTGGACATGTGCCTGCCGGACAGCAGCGGCCTGGCAAGTTTCGACCAGGTCTTCGCGGCGGCGCGTCATACGCCGATCATGGCGCTGTGCGCGCTCGCCCAAGAGCAGCAGGCCAGGGAGGCGGTCCAGCGCGGCGCGCAGGGCTGGTTGTCGAAGGGCTACTTTGACAATAACCTGGTGCCGCAATCCCTGCGCAATATTATCGAGCGCATGCGGGTCGAGCAGAAGCTGGACGCTGTCCAGGCACGCGCGCAGATTACGCTGAACTCGATCGGCGACGCCGTCGTCTCGGTCGACATGCATGGGCGGGTCGACTACCTGAACATCGCGGCCGAACTGATGACCGGGTGGAAACGCGATGAAGCCAGGGGGCGGCCCATCGCGGAAGTCCTCGTCATGGTCGAAGGCGATGCGGATGCTACGGTCGTCAATCCGGTGGAGGCCGTCCTGCGGGCCGGCCGGCCCGAGGGCTTGAGCGGGGAAGTCGTCCTCGTGGATCGACATGGCAAGCGCAGGAGGATCGAGGATTCGGCCGCGCCCATCTTCGATTGGAATGGACAGCTTGTGGGTGCTGTCATGATCTTCAGAGACATTTCTGCGGCTGTCGCACTGAGCACGAAGATGAAGCACCTCGCCCAGCACGATTTCCTGACCAGCCTGCCCAACCGTGTCCTCCTGAACGACCGCATCACCCAGGCCATCGCATTGGCCAGGCGCAGCAATACCTGCCCGGCACTGCTTTTCCTTGACCTCGACAAGTTCAAGCACATCAACGACTCCCTCGGCCACGGCGTCGGCGACCACTTGCTGCAAGCCGTCGCCGCGCGCCTGCTCCAGTGCGTGCGCACGTCCGATACGGTCAGCCGCCACGGCGGCGACGAGTTCGTGGTCCTGCTGGCGGCCGAGCGGCGCCCGCAGGATGCGGCGCTGGCGGCCGAGAAGATCCTGGTCGCGATGTCGAGCCCTTTCGCGGTCGATGGACATCAACTGCATACCTCCACGAGCATCGGCATCAGCGTCTTTCCGTTCGACGGCCTGGATGCCGCCGCCCTGATCAAGAATGCCGATACCGCGATGTACCACGCCAAGGAGCGCGGCCGTAACGGCTACCAGTTCTTTCGCCACGACATGAATGCGCGAGCCGTCGAGCGCCAGCTCGTCGAAAGCAACCTGCGCCGGGCGCTCGAACGCGCCGAATTCGCACTGTATTACCAGCCCAAGCTGGACCTGGAAAACCGGACGATCACCGGTGTCGAGGCCCTGCTGCGCTGGGAACACCCCGAATGGGGAATGGTCCTGCCTGAGCGTTTCATTCACATTGCCGAGGAGTGCGGCCTGGTGGTTCCCCTCGGGCGGTGGGTCTTGCGCGAAGCCTGCGCGCAGGCGGTGCGCTGGCGCGACAGCGGAGTGGCGCCGGTATCGATCGCGGTCAATGTGTCCGCCATGGAGTTTCGTCACCGCGACTTTTTCGACCACGCGCTTGCCATCTTCGAAGCAACCGGCGTCGACCCGGCCTGGCTGCAACTGGAACTGACCGAGAGCGTGCTGATGCGCGATGTCGCGGCCAGTGCTCGCCTGCTTGCGAAGTTCAAGGCGATGGGCGTGCAGATTGCCGTCGATGACTTCGGCACCGGCTACTCCAGCCTGAGCTACCTGAACGAATTCCCGATCGACGTGCTCAAGATCGACCAGTCCTTCGTGCGGGCGATCGACGGCAACCCGGAGGGCAACGGCGCCATCGTGATCGCCGTGATCGGCATGGGGAAGAGCCTGCGCCAGCGCGTCATCGCGGAAGGCATCGAGAACGCGGTGCAACTCGATTTCCTCAAGCTGCATGGCTGTGGCGAGGGACAGGGCTATTTTTTCAGCCGGCCTGTCGATGCCGACCGGATGGAGGCAATGCTGCGTAGCAATGCATGAGGCGGTACCCGTTCATGCGAGCAAACGCAATGTCCACATCGAACGAATACTTACACTTTTTTCTTCCGTACGGGGCGCGGTGGGGCGCATAGTGGTGCTGGGTTCGTCCTGTCGCCGCCGTCAATCCGCGCTGGAACAGCCGGCCCCGTTTCTGCGGCGATCCGGGCCTGCTGCGTCATTCGCACGGATCGCGCGTGATTGCCAGCCCATGTCGACTACGCGGAGCAAGCGATGCATACAGTCCTGGAGTTCCCAACCAAGGTATTTGTCCAGTGGGGAGCGATTGCGCAGGAGATCGTTCCCTATCTGGCCCAGCGCGGCGTCAAACGGGACGAGATCTGCGCCGTCCTCGACCGCCTCAGGACAAGGTGGGAGCAGCTGGATCCGGCTCCACCCGGTAATACGGGCGTTGCCTTGCTCGATGGGGACGATGCTGCGGTAGTATCCAGCCGACTGGAGGAGGGCGAATTGTACGTTTCCCGGCACTGGAGATCGCAGTCTGCCAGGATGCTGATCGAATCCGCCATGGCCGATTACCAGCGACATGCCGGCCGCTGACGGGCCATATGGATCACGGCGAACGCTTCAACAGCATCTCCCATGCGGTGGGAACGGTTCTCGCAGCCCTCAGCGGTGTGCTCCTGGTGGCCGTGACTGCGCTCGGCGGCGACCCATGGAAGATCGTCGCCTGCGGCGTGTATGCGCTCACCCTGCTGATCCTGTACCTGACGTCCACCCTCTACCACAGCGTGCACGGCGCCGCCAAGGACGTATTGCGCAAGATGGACCATTGCGCCATCTACCTCCTGATCGCAGGCACGTATACGCCGTTCACGCTCGTCACGCTGCGCGGGACCCTGGGCTGGACGATGTTCGGCGTGGTGTGGGCGCTGGCCCTGTTCGGGGTCGTCCAGGAGCTCTGCCATGCAAGCCGGGCACGTGTCCTGTCGCTCGTCGTCTATCTGGTGATGGGCTGGCTTGCCCTGCTCGCCATTGGCCCCCTGGTCGATGCGCTCGGCCGTGCCGGCTTCGCCTGGCTGGCGGCCGGCGGGCTGCTCTACACGGGCGGCATCGCGTTCTACGCCACCGACCACAAGCTGCGCCATGGCCACGGCATCTGGCATCTGTTCGTCCTCGCCGGCAGTGCCTGCCACTACATCGCCGTTCTGTTCCACGTCGCCTGAAACCAGGGCGCATTCTCCAAGCAATCTCTTGCCGCTTGTTATTCCCCGAAAATAGATTGGCAAAGCGCCCGCACAGGCGCGAAAAAGAGCGCATAGTGTGAAGGTCAAACGCGATCCTTGGTGATCGTCCTCTCCCAGACGGCATCCGCCGTGCTGCCATTCCCGCCAGACATGTCAACGCGCCGCGTTCGGCGCGCGCGTGCCCACATCATTCCATTCCCCGAAAGGTACTCCATGTATCCATACCCCCAATCCGTCACTCCCGCCGTGCGTTCCCACATCGAGGCACAGACCGCGTTCCTGAACGAGCTGTCGCAGACCATCTCGCGCTCCTTGCAGCAGGTCTTCCAGCTGAACATGCAGCTGGGCCAGAGCCTGCTCGAGGAAACCACCAGCACCGCCCAGCGCATGCTGGCCACCGAGCGCCCCACCGACGCGTTGTCGGCGGCAGCCTCGCGTGCCCAGCCCGCCACCGACAAGCTGCGTTCCTACCAGCAACAGCTGTCGCAGCTCGCCGCGAGCACCCAGGTTGACCTGACCCGGGTGGCCGAGCAGCATGGCCAGGAAACCTCCCGTACCGCCCGTGCGCTGGCCGACGAGGTGACGCGCGTCTCGGTCGAGGAAACCGACAAGAGCTTGCGCCAGCAGGAGGAAACCATGAAGACATCGCGCGATGCCTTCAAGCAGGAGGCCGAGCGCGGCGCCAGGATCGGCGCCCAGTTCCTCGGCAACCTGCAAAGCGGCGCCGATGGCGCGGGCGTGAAGCCTGGCGGCCAGGCCGGCCCGCCCAGTGGCACGCGCAACGTGCAAGGCGGCGGCAACAGCCAGGCCGAGAACAAGGTCCCGTCCCCGGCGCGCTGATCTTCACGACTCACCCTGGCCCTCCGGGGCCATCCCTCGCGGCGGCGCTGACCATGCGGTCTCGCCGCCGCTTCCGTCTCGGGAGATCATCCATTACATCAACAAGGAACCCGCACATGTTCAACACCGTTTTCGACGCGTGGTCGTCATTGGCCTTCCCCTGGAACGGCATGCCCGTCCAGCCCACCACCCGCAGCCGGTTCACGTACGGATTCCACGAGGAAGGAGGGCAGGCGCTCCGCTACCGCCTGTTCATTCCCCACGGCGAACGTGACCGGCCGATGCCGCTGGTCGTCATGCTGCACGGTTGCGGCCAGGACGCCGCCGATTTTGCCGTCGGCACCGGCATGAACGCCCTGGCCGAGGAGCATGCCTGCATGGTCCTGTACCCCGAGCAGCCTTGCAGCGCACACTGGAACAGGTGCTGGAACTGGTACGAACCTACCCATCATCGGCGCGGCGCGGGCGAGCCGGCGCTGCTCGCGGGACTGACCCGGCGCATCATGGCCGAGCATGCGGTGGATCCCGCACGCGTCGCGGTCGCGGGCCTGTCCGCGGGCGGCGCCATGGCGGTCATCCTGGGACGCACGTATCCCGACCTGTTCAGCGCGGTCGGCTGTCATTCCGGACTGGCCCACGGCAGCGCGAGCTGCGACGCCAGCGCGATGCTGGCGATGCGCAATGGTCCCGATCCGTCCGCGCCCGCGCCGCCGCGGACGCATGCCGTCGTGCCGGTGATCGTTTTCCATGGCGATGCCGACGCCACGGTCCATCGGGCGAACGGCAGCGGTGTGGTACGCCAGTCGCTCGACAACCATGCGCTGCACAGGCAGGCTGCGGATGCCGGCGTCGCCATGGTGGCCGAAACCGGCCGTGCCGGCGGGCGTGCGTTCACCCGCCATGTGCATCGCGAAGCCAGGGGCGGCGTGCTGGCCGAGCAATGGACCGTGCACGGCGCCGGCCACGCCTGGTCGGGTGGCGACCTGCGCGGCAGTCATGTTGATACCCTGGGGCCCAAGGCCAGCGAAGAAATGCTGCGCTTCTTCTTTGGCCGCCCGGCTGCCTGAGCGGCGCCAGGCGGCGGGGACGACACGCACACCGGTGTGCGGTGCGCCCGTCAAGCGGCAATGCGCGTAGGCTCGGGATGCTGGTCGCCACTTCATAGGAGGGATCATGATCATGCCCGACCCTGCGAACACGTTTCGCGGCCTGCCCCTGAGCCCGGAGCAGGACAGCGAGATCAGGCATTACATTCACACCAGGGAGCGCAATGGCCTGCCTTGGGACACCCCGGAGCTGCAGGCGATGCTGGTCGATATGCTCGACCCGCCGGAAACCGACGAGGAAGATCGCCGGTCGCTGTCGGACAGCATGGGCATGGAGCGGGCCGCGGTGGTCCTTGGTGGCGGGAAGGACTTGGACAGGGCCGACCCCCGTCCCGATTCCTGACGAGGCGGCAAGGAGCTCAGGCAGCGGCCCCGGCCAGCCCTCGAACCGATCACCTCAGGGCAGGCGCATGGCCGGCGATGAGCTCTTCGAGCATGTCTGCCGCGGCGTCATCGCTTGCCGCCTCGGCTTCCCGTCCCCATTCGCGGTACTCGACCAGCGACGGGATGCGCGCCATCGCCCCGAGGGGCTCGATGCCCATGCTGGCCAGTTGCGCGAGCAGCTCGGCCAGTACCGCGTCGCGCTGCAGCGACCAGGTCGAGGCGAAGCAGCGCCAGAAAATCCATCCGGCCCGCTCCAGCACGCGCTGGCGCCCCATGTCGGCTGCCCACCGGTCCGGCCCGTGGAACTCGTCGCCATCGAGTTCGATCGCCAGGCGCCGGTCGTCCGCGCCCTCGACCACCATGTCGATGCGGTAGCCGGCAGCCGGCACCTGCGGAATGACGCGGTAGCCACGCTCGAACAGCTCGGTGTAGACGTCGCGCTCGAAACCCGATTCGCACAGGCCGATCAGGCTGCCGGCTTCGTCATTGCTCCCGACAGGCTTGGCGAAATGTTCGACCAGGGTGCGGCGCAGGTCGGCCGTGGACAGTTCTTCCAGGCGCACCGAGCGCACCAGGTACATCCGGTCGCGCGCCCGCGATGCGGCCACGTTGAAGCGCTGGTCGTACTGCAGGCCCGACAGGGCGTGGTGGTTCCTGCTGTCGGCCACCATGCTCAGGAAGACGATGTCGCGCTCGCTGCCCTGGAAGATGCGCGCGTCGCCACAGGCGAAGTTGCGGCGGGCCAGCTCCGCCGCCTCGACGCGGGAGCGTACCAGCTTGTCGATCCACTGGGCCTGTTCGGGACCGAGCAGGGATACCACGCCGAGCGTGCGCTCGCGCAGCGCCGGGTCGCGGATGATCGCTTCGATCTCGGCCGCGATGAACTCGGCCTCGGGCGGATTCTGGGACTTGGCGGTGCGGTAGCCGTTGGCGACAAAGACGTCGACCAGCGGCGGATCGAGCCGCTCGGACGCCTTCGGGATCCGCAGCGGTTGGATGAAGTCCTTGTAGAACACCCGGTTGCTGTAGGCGATGATCGGCTGCACGCAGCGGAAGTGCTCGCGCAGCATCACTCGCGAGGCCGCGAATACCGAGGAGGCGATGTCGTACAGCGACATGTCGGCGGTCAGCACCGCTTCGAAGGGCTGGCCGGCCAGGAAGCGCCGGCGCAGGTCGACGATCTTGGCGGCCGACACGAATCCCGCCTCGGGCGAGACCTGCTTGTCGTCGCCGACCACGAGGATCTGCTTGCCGCGCAGGACCGCCGGCAAGGCCCACAGGTCGGACTGGCTCGCTTCGTCCACGATGACCAGGTCGAAGGCGCCGAGCGTGGCCGGGAGCGACTCCGACACCCGGGCGTGGCTCATGATCCAGCAGGGAACGGCCGCCTGCGCGTCCACCATCGCCTGCTGGGCGTCGCGGCGGTAGCGTCCGGCGTTGACGCCGGTGCCCTTGCCGATCTTGCGCACGGCGATGCGGTAGGTTTCGAGTGCCGTCAGGACGTTCTGGCCGGCCTGGCGCCGGGTTGCGAGCCAGGCCGATTTCGAGACCAGGGTTTCATACAGGCGCGCCAGGCCCTTTTCGAGCTCGCGCCGGCGCGCCGCCAGCGTGCGCATCTCGTCGCGGTCGTCGATGGCGTCCAGGTGGGCCTTCAGGCGCGCCCAGGTCCAGGCGTCGCGCCAGCGCACCGGGAACACCGTATCGTCACCGACCGCCTCGACCGGTACCGACAGCACGCGCGCGGCCAGCCGGGCGGCGCCGTGGCGCGCGATCTCGCCGGCCAGTTGGCGCACGGTGTCGAGGACCGGCGCCAGCGCTTCGATCCGCCGAATGTCGGCAAGGATGTCGGCATAGTCGGCCACGACGCCCTCGGCGGGCAGGTCTGCGCTGCCCAATGCATGGTCGACCAGGGCGCGCAGCCGTTCCGAGACAGGACCGGTGCTGCGCGCCAGCTTCTCGCGCAGCGCGGCGATGCTCGTCATTGCCTCTGCCAGTTCGGCGCGCGTGAGGTGGCGGCGCAGCTGTTCGCGGATACGGGCCAGGTCGGCGTACCGCCCCAGCAGCTCGTCCTGCGGCGCCCGGACGAATACCTGTTCGGCCAGGCGAGGCAGCATGCGGTCGTGCGTCGCCGCCAGGGTGTGGGCCCGGCGTGCGGCGAGCGTGACCTGTTCCACCGCGCGCAGCTGGCCGACCTCCGGCTGCAGCAGTGGCAGGGAGAGCAGTTCCGCGAAGGCGTTCCAGCGCACCACGAAGGACAACAGCCGCGTGTGCAGCGCCGCGAAGCGCTGCACGTGCGCCCAGTCCGCGCTCGAGGCGGGCGCAAGGCCGGCAACGCGGATGGCGTTGACGTGCGGCTTGATGTCGCCGGCGCCGAAGGCAAGGAAACCGAAGGGCTTGCCGGATTCAGCGCCGCGCGCAATGGCGTCGAGCGCCTTCGGATGTTCCAGCGCTTCGCGCGGCGCGCTGACCGGTCGCTGCATGAATTCGGATCGGGCCTGCAGCAGCGCGTCCATCTCCGAGAACAGCGCCTCGAGGGAGCTGCGTTCGGTGGCGAAATCGGCACGCCGGCATTTTTCGCGCAGGGCGAAGACCCAGTCATGTCCGGACTCCTCGAGTTCGCGCACCAGCGCGGCTGCCACATCGATCGATGCGAGCAGCTGGCGGGCATGTCCGAGCACCTCCGGCGTGGCGGCGCGCAGCGGGAGCAGCACGCCGGCCGCCTCGTCGCGCTCGATCTCGCGCAGCGTCTGGAGCAGCTCGTGCAGGCGCCCGACCTCGGCAGGGGGAGGCAAGATGCTGGACGCCGGGACCTCGGCATGGCAGTAGACCAGGTCGCCGCCGAGCCGGCGCCGCGCCTCGCGCAGTTCCATGCCGGCCTCCTCGCCGAATGGCGGCGCATGTTCCGTCGCCAGCGACAATGGATCGTCGAACCAGCCGAACTGTTCCTGGCCGTGGATCACCAGTTCGGCCATCTTCTGCGCCCGCATCGGCACGCCGTCGACTTCGATCTCGCCGAGGTGGGCGCGCGCGATGTCGTCGATGCGGGTGTCGATCCGCGCCATCTCTTCATGCGCGCGGTCGAGTGCGGCGCGGCAGGTGGCGATCGCTTCCTCCTCGATGTGCGGGTTCAGATGGGTGAGGGTGTGGATGATCGCTTCGATCGACGCCTGGAACTGGCGCATGCCCTCCTTGTCGCCGGACAGCAGCGCCACCGTGAGCGGGCGGATCGATGCCGGAATCTTCTCCTGCAATACCTTCAATGCCGGTTCACCCTTGGAGGTGACCAGGATCCGCTTTCCCGATGCCAGGTAGTGGCTGATGATGTTGGCGATCGTATGGGTCTTGCCGGTGCCGGGCGGGCCCTGGACCGCGACGCCCGGGGAGCGCGCGAGCTGCTGGACGATCGTTTCCTGTTCGCGGTTGTAGGGCAAGGGGAAGTACAGCTCGCGCGCTTCGCCGCGGCTGTCCGCGCGGCCGGACAAGCCGCGGAAGGCGATCGCTTCGTGCTCGACCACGGCCTGGCCGGGCGGCGTGACGATGCCGAGCGGGCCCTCCGGAATCGCGTCGCCCGCGCTGACGCGCTCCTTCAGGCGCGCGATGTCGTCGATCAGGAAATGGCTGGCGCGCGGGCGGGTGAACACGACCCACCCGTTCGTCACCACCAGCTCGTCGCCGGCGCTCGGGGCGCCGGCGGCTTCACGGTCGTAACGGGCCGACGCCGCGAGCTTGCCGGCGACCAGGCTCAGGATCGGTTCGACGGTCGTCGGGTCGAAGGGCGAGACAGCGATGTCCGGGCGCTCGCGCAACAGGGCGCGGGCGGCGCGCTCGACATCGCCGATGCCGGGCACGGCGCAGGCGGCAAAGGCGTCGAACTCCAGGCGCGGCTCGACCTGGCGCGGGCGCACGGCGATGGCGTGGCTGGCGTTGTCGATTTCGAGTTCCACCGCCTGGGTGATCAAGGGGTAATGGAAGTCGACAGCTAACGGCGAAGCGGATTCGTCGGCGCCCGGAATACGCCACGAGGACACCCCCATGCCCCAGACCAGCTCCGTCGGTCGCACCGCCTCTTCGGATTCCAGGCGCGTCTTCAGCGCAAACAGGTCGGCGTAAAGGCTCATCACCTGGCGCCGCGGCCGCTCCCGCATGGCCCAGTCGTTCCAGTGCTGCGTGTAGACCTCCAGCAGGCGGCCGGCCCGTGCGCGGCGCTGCCGGTCGCGCTGCTCGGCCTGTTCTTCACCGAGGACGCCGGCGTCCTCGTTCCGGGCGCTGGCCAGCATCGCTTCCTTCAAGGCCGGCGGACGGGCCGCGGGGTCGTCGCTGATCGTCAGGAACGCGGCAAGCTCGGGCTCCGTAAGACTGGGCGCGCGCATCGCCTCGAGGCGGTGCACCCGCAGCCAGACCGGCTCGCCATCGGTGTCGACGTTGAAGTCGATCCAGGGAAGCGCCTCCAGGTCGGCATAGGTTTTCTTGAACTCGGTAGCCTTCGACAATGTAAAAGCTGCTGGATCGATGTCTTTGGCTTGCTCGACCAGGTAGTCGAGCAGCCCGCTCATGAGCTGGGCAGGGGATTGCATGTTTGTTTCGCGGATGGGCGGTGGGTAGGTGGTGGTTTTGCGGTATATTAAACCCTTCTCGACGCATCAGCGGTTCCACTGCAATGCGGATCCGATTGTCTTCGACAGTGGCAAGGCCAGGACCCAGAAACTCAGGCCTCATCCCCGCTCAGCACGACGCAATTACGTCCCGCGTCCTTGGCGCGGTACAAGGCGAAGTCGGCCCGCCGCATCAGCGAGTCCGGGGCGCCGGGGGCCTGTGGTGCCTGGATCGCGACGCCGACGCTGATCGTCACATGTCCCGTGGTGGCGCCGGCATGGGCGATGGCGAGTGCTTCGATTGCGCCGCGCAGCGATTCGCCAATAAGATACGCTTGACCGGCGCCGGTATTGGGCAGCACGATCGAGAACTCCTCGCCGCCGTAACGCGCCGCCAGGTCGCCGCTGCGGCGGGTGCCGGCCGCCAGCGCCTGCGCAACGCGGCTCAGGCATGCGTCGCCGGCCTGGTGCCCATAGCGATCGTTGAACTTCTTGAAGTAATCGACATCGAGCATGATGACGGCAAGCGGCTGGCCGGCGCGGGCGGCACGAGCGGATTCGCTGCGTAGATAGTCGTCGAAACGACGTCGGTTGGCAAGGCCCGTCAGGCCGTCCGTGATTGACAAGGTTGCCAGTTTCCGGTTTGCCTCTTCCAGTTGCGCAGTGCGTTCGGCCACGCGCTGCTCCAGGCAGTCGTGGAGCTTCGCGCTGGCGATCGAGATCATTGCCTGTGCGCCGAGTATGCGCAGGAACTCGACACGCTCGTCGGTGAACGATGCTTCGGCGAGCCGGTTCTCGAAATAGAGAATGCCGTCGATATCGCCCCCATGCCGCACCGGCAGGCACATGACGGAACGCGGCTGCTGTCGCCGCAGGTAGGGATCGGCGGCGAAGCGCGAGCGCTCCGCAATATCGTCTTCGATGACCGCGACGCCGGTACGGATGACGTAGCGCAGCAGCGACAGCGGGAATTGCGGATCGCTTGTGGCGTCCATATCCAGCTGGCGCGACTGCAATACCGTGAGCGCATCGCCGTCGATATCGGCTTCCAGCCGGTAAGCGCCGTCGGTCAGCAGCAGCAGGCGCGCCACCTGGGCCCCGGCGTTTTCTCGCGCGACGGCAACCAGGCGTTGCAGTACCTTGCGCAGGCCTACTTCGTTCGCCACGGCCTGCGTCGCCTTGAGCAGCGATACCAGGTCGAGCGCTGCGCCGCCGCGCGTCAGCGTGCCGGCATGCGACTGCATGCCGCCTTCGTCCACCCTTGCCAGCAAGGCGCTGTAGCGGGCGCGCATTTGCGTCACCTTTCCCTCCGCCCCCCACTGGGCGTAGCAAGCGATGGCGTCCCTGATGAACACTGCCGCCACCCGTGGCATGCCCTGGTCGATCCAGCATTCGCCGCACAGCTCATTTGCCAGCGCCTGGACATTGACGTAAGCAGCCTGGCCTGCGGCGTCGATGGCCCGCTGATACGCCCGCGTCGCCGATGCAAGGTCCTCGCGGTAGCGTGCCATCTCCGCCTGCAGCAACGCGTATCTGGCACCGATATTGTCTGGCCCGAGTTCGGCCCACCTGGCGAGGCTGGATTGCACGGCGTCGATCCGGTCCAGCACCTCTGCCGCGTCGGCGCGCGTGCGATCGCGCCGCAAGGCGCGGATCCATATCATGGCCGCGTAAAAACTCGTCTCGGGCACCTTGGCCTGGCCACGCATCATCCGGGTCACGATGTCGACCTGGTCGGCCAGCGCTTCCGCATTGGCGCTGTCGAACAGATAAGCGTTGCGGATCTTCCCCTGCAGGTAGTACGCGCGAAACAAGTTCGAGCCGCCATACTGCGCAAGAAAGCCGGCCTCGCTGAAGTTCGCGTCGTCGTAGCTGTCGCTGCGAGGGACCAGGCCCATCAGGCACCTGATCGGCTGGGTCGCCGCGCCCATGCAGCAATCGGCCATTGCCTGCTGCCCGTTGGCGCGCATCAGCGCCACGTCGCGGTCGATGGCGTGCATCAGGTCAGGCAGGTAGTCGCCCAGGATGATTCGCTCGGTCGCGCGCACGGCCGCCACCACGCCGACCTGCACGAAGTCGCCGATTTCCAGCGCCCAGCCGAACGCTTCCTCGTACAGCGCGTCGGACATGCGCAGCGGCTGCGTCCAGTGGTTGACCAGCGCCGCGAACATCAAGGCCGTCTGGGTGCGCGCCTGCAGGTTGGCGCGGCTTCTGGCCAGCGCCAGCGCCATCGCGCCGAAGCGGTGGCTGCGCGCGTGGTCGCCGTCCTGGAGCGCCAGGATCGTGGCGTAGGCCACGTACGCTACGGCGCTGAAATCGCTGCTGCCCTGCTGCATGGACAGGCGCGTCATCAACAGCACGATCAGCTGGCACAGCTCCTGTTGGCCGGCGTAGTAAGCGGCCATCCACAGCGCATGCAACATCGGCAGCGCCGCCGCCGCGGCCGGATCATCCATCTCGCTGGCCGTCAGTAGCTCCCCGGCGACCAGCTCAGGCGGACGCGCCCCGTGCAGGCGCGCGATCTCGATCAGGAGCTCGTCGAAGCGCGCCTTCTGTTGCGCGACATCGTGCGGAATCTCGAAGCCCAGCAGCGCCAGTCCGTCACGCAGCACGCCGATGGCTTCCTGCAGGCGGCCCTGCAACTGGTACTGGTGCGCCTGGACGGCGATGCATCGCACCTGCAGCAGCGGAGCCGGGACGCGTGCCCGCAGCAGGGGATAGATCGCCTCGGCGGCATCGAACCGGCCGCACAGGTAGGCCGCCTCGGCCATGCCGAGCTGCAGCTCGTGCCAGAGTCCGGCGTGACTGTGCCACGCATCCGCCGGCAACAGGTCGAGACCGATGCGCATGTGCTCCAGGGTGGCCATGAAGGCGGCCGAACGACGCGCTTTGGCGCCGGCGCGCCGGTTCATCTCTGCCAGCCGAACGCGTTCTCCAGCGTCGACGATGGAGGCGCGGCCGGCGTTGAGCTGCTCGACGATCTCGAACAGCCGCTCGTCCTGCCGTTCCTGCGGCGTGTGCCGGACCAGGAGCCGGCCGATGCGCAGGTGATTCCTTGTACGCGTATCGGCATCCACGATCAGGTACGCGGCTTGCTGCACGCGGTCGTGCAGGAAGCGGTAGCCGACGGCGCTGTCGGGCGCGTCGACGTCGACGTACTTGTAGCTGCCGTCGAGGGGCTGGACCAGTCCCGCGTCGAGCGCCGGCCACAGGACATGCTGCGTGTCCCAGGGGTTGCGTTCGACGGCAAGCGCCAGTATCTCGAGGGAAAACCGGCTGCCGACCGCCGCAGCCAGTTGCAGCAGGCGCTGCGTCGCGGCGGGCAGGCGCTGGATCTTGTCGACCAGCAGCTCGACGACATTTTCGGTGTGATCGGCCTGCTGGATCGCGGCGAGATCCCAATCCCAGCAATCCTCGTCGGCGCGGTAGCGCAGGTGGCCGGCCTCCTGGATCGAGTCCAGGAACTGGTTGAGGAAAAACGGGTTGCCGCCGGTCTTGGCGAAGCATAGCCGGGTCAGCGCGACGCAGTCGGCCGGCGCCACGCGCATGGCGGCCGATACGATCCGCCCGACCTGCGCTTCGGTCAGCGGCCCCAGAGCCAGCGTGGGCAGGCGCAGGCCGCCCGCGAGCAACCTGTCGCGCAGCGCGATCAAGGGATGGAGAGCGTCGACCTCGTTGTCGCGGTAGGCGCCGATGAGCAGCATGTGGCCCTTGTCGCGCGAGGTCATGAACAGCTCGATCATCCGCAGGCTGGCCATATCGGCCCATTGCAGGTCGTCGAGGAACAGCACCAGCGGGCGGCCAGCGGCCGCGAAGACGTCGACGAAACGGGGAAACACACGGTCCAGGCGGAGCTGGGCCTGCGCCGGTGTCATCGCGGGCGCTGCCTCGGTCGGGCCGACGATGAGCGCCAGCTCGGGAATCAGGTCGACCATCGCGCCCAGTCCGCTCCCCAGGGCGGTGCGCAGTTGCGCCGCCCATTGCCGCACCGAGGTCTCGGGCTCGCAAAGAAGCTGGCGCACCAGTTCCTGGAACGCCTGGATCAGCGACGCATAGGGCACGTCGCGCCGGAACTGGTCGGCTTTGCCGGCCAGGAAGCAGCCGCGCCGGGCGACGATCGGTTTCTGCACCTCGTTGACCACCGCCGACTTGCCGATGCCGGGAGAACCGGCCACCCACAGCATTGTGCGGTGCCCGCCGGCGCTACGTTCGAATGCCTCCAGCAGTGCGGCGATCGCATCCTCGCGCCCGTGCAGCGTTTGCGGAACCATGAAACGGGCGTTGTGATCGGAAAGACCGAACCTCCGTATCGGTGACGAGGCACGACAGGAGCCGAGGTCGCTGCGCAGCCCGTGCAAGCTCTGGTAGCGCAGCTCGGCATTTTTCTCGAGCAGCCGCTGAACGATCGCCAGCAGCCGGCGGGGCACGGCGCGCAATGCCGGATGCGACCAATCGGGCTCGCGCGCGATGTGGCAATGAACCAGCTCCATCTCGTCGTCTGCTGCGAATGGCGGCTGGCCGGCGAGGAGTTCGTAAAAGGTCGCGCCGAGCGCATAAAAGTCGGCACGGTAGTCGACGCGGCGGTTCATCCGTCCGGTCTGCTCCGGCGCCATGTAGCGTAGCGTGCCTTCCAGTGCCGCCGGATTGACGATGCCCTGGTTTTCGTGCGGCAGCTCGCTGGCAATGCCGAAATCGATCAGCTGGAGCAGGCGCCGCTCGCCATTCCAGACCAGGTTGGACGGGTTGATATCCTTGTGGATTACCCCTTGTCCGTGCACTTCTTCGAGCGCTGCACACAGTTGCAGGGCGATGTCCAGGAAATCATCCAGCTCCAAACCGGCCGGTACGGGCGTATGCCCGGTTGACATGCGGGCACGCAGCACCTTGTCGAGCGACAGGCCGCCGATATCCTCTTGCACCATGGCCCAGCGGCCACGGTGTAACTGCAGCGCGAGTGGGCGCACCACGCACCGATGACGGCAGCGCCGCGCGATCGCATACTCGCGCTTGAACTGCGCCAGCTGTGAAAAGCTGGGAGCCGCCTGCTTTGGCAGCTTGACGATGAGCATGGCGCCATTGGCGGCGCGGGCACGGTAGACCAGCGAGCGGGCACTTTCGTGCAAATGTTCCGTGATCTTGTGGTCGAAGAGGGCGCTCATGGGCTGGGATTGCAGTGTGCCTGGGGCAGGCAGGTGGGACAGCAGGATTCGCGCATATTACATATATGCAATTGTTAAGGCAAACGTGGCTGCTCGCTGTCCTGCTACATCATTGCCAGCTGCCGCGCCAGGGCATCGTCCTGCCGGTAGATATCCGGGGCGAACAGGGCCGAGCCATTGCGGTCGACGAGGGCTGTCGCATAGAACAGCACTACCGGCACCGGCTTGGGGAGCCGCACGATACGCATGTCCCCGGGCGCCATCGCGGCCGCCACGGCGGCGGCATCCCAGCGCCGCGGGTCGGCGAGCACGAATTGCGCCAGCTCGGCCGGCTGCTCGACCCGGATGCAGCCATGGCTCAGGTCGCGACGAGTCCGGTTGAACAGCTCTTTCGATGAGGTCGAGTGAAGATAAATGTTCATTGGATTAGGCATGGCAAATTTCACTTCGCCAAGCACGTTGCGCTCCCCGGGGCGCTGCCTGACCCTCGCCTCGCCCCGTCGCAGGATGCCAAGCGTAGCGTCCGGGGATAGCCGGAGCACCTGGCCGTCCGCCGCGACCACCTCCATATCGTTTTGCTGCAGGTAGCGGGGATGGCGGGCCAGCTTGGGCAGGATCTCGTTCGACAGAATACTTGGCGGAACATTCCAGTAGGGATTGAACTCGAGGTAAAGCATCTGGCCGATGAACAGAGGCGTTGGCGTTCGTACGGCGGTGCCGACGATCACCCGCATTTCCAGCACCGGCGCGGCATTGCCGTCGGTGGCGTCGAATGCCCACAAGCGGTAGGTGGGCACATTGACGACGAGGATGCGGCCCCTCGGCTGCGGCGGCAGCCAACGCAGGCGTTCAAGGGTCAGCGCCAGCTGGATCGCGCGCCGGCCAGGCGGGACTGCCAGCGCCGCCAGCGTGCCAGGGCCGAGCACACCGTCTTGCGCCAGTCCGTGACGCGCCTGGAAGCGCCGAATCGCGGCGTCCAGGGCAGTGCCGTACCGGTCGCCGCAGGCAGGGGCCGCGCCGGCGTCGAGATCCCCCAGCCAACGGAGGCGTTCGCACAACAGCGCGGTGCCCGAGTAGGGCATGCCGGAAGCGGCGCCGGGCGGCCTTGCCGGCGGCAAGGCCGGCCAGTGCGGGACTGCACGCGCCAGTTCCCGGTAGTGGGCCAGGGTGGACTTGACCCTGCCGTACAGGGGAATCGGAGGGGCCGCGGATTCCACCGCCTGCTCGAGTCCTCCCTCGCGCAGTGCCTGGCGCAAGTGCTCGACCGGATCGAAATCCGCAACGGCGCCATTGTCTGGCCGGTAGCCCGAGGCTACACGGCCGAAACGCAGCTCGGCCAGGTAGTGCAGCATGGCGGTGCTGATGTCGCGATCGAGCGCGGCAGTGGCGGCCGGGTGGCGTACGCTGTCGAGCCGGCGCGCGAGTTCCTCGACGCCGTAGCTTGCGACGTCAAGGCCATGCTCGCCCGCCTTGCGCAGCAGGCGCAGCGCCAGCCGCGCCCGTTCCGGGCCGTCGGACAGCCACAGCAGGCCCGGTTCGGCGGCGTGCAGGCGCAGGCTCAGCTCGCGCGCGTTGACAGGAGCCTGGACGTTCGGCGCCGCCAAGGCGGTTCCGGCGCAGGCAAGCAGCAAGAACAACATGATGGCGCGGCAGGCGCCCGGTATCGGGTTCATCGATGGGAAGCGGGCGTGCAACCCGCATGCGAAGCTGGGTAGGTCATGCCTGAACGATATGTGTTGGCCATCCTGAACGTCATTGATCTGGATCAAAAATAGCGTCGAGCCTGATGCAGTCGCGGCCGGCTTGCTTGGCCGCATACAGCGCGGCATCGGCGCGTTCCACCAGGCTGCCGCCCTCTGCGCCGTCCGCTTCCCCCAGGCTGCAGGCGAGGCCAATGCTGACCGTCATGATGCCGGACGGGGCCGCGCTGTGTGCGATGCGACGCAGGCGCAGCCCGGCGCGGATCGCCTCGGCCACCCGCATGGCGCCGGCCGCGTCGGCGCCGGGTATGAGTACGACGAATTCCTCGCCCCCGAATCGGACGGCCACATGGCCCGGGCCGGAAGCGCTGTCCCGGATCGCGCGGGCGGCTTCGGACAGCGCGACATCGCCGGCAAGATGGCCGTGCGTGTCGTTGTATTGTTTGAAGTAGTCGACGTCGATCATCAAGGCCGCGAGCGGGCTGCCGTCGGCGCGTGCGCGAGCGGTTTCCTGTTCCATTGCCTGCTCAAGATAACGGCGGTTGAACAGGCCGGTCAGCGGATCGATCCGCGACTGCTGCAATAGCGAGGCATTCGACGTTTCAAGCGCCGTCTTCGCCTGGAGCAGCCCGCGTTCGAGCCGGTCGCGCTGGCGTATCTGCCTGGCGAGGTTGGCGCCCAGCGCCGCCATTCCCGCCGACAGCGCCAGGAAGGCCGCGCCGGCCGCCAGCATCGAATCTCGCCAAGGTTCCAGGACCTGGTCGCGCGAGCGCACGATGGCGAGCAGCAACGGATAGCTCCCGACCTGCCGCACTCCGTAGAACAGGGTCCGGCCACGCTCCACGAACGTGTGCAAGGCGCCGGTCGGCAAGCTGGCGGCCAGGACGGGGAAGAACGAGGTCCGTTTGAGATCGGCTCCGATGTCAGTATGCGTGAAGGGATGGCCCAGAAGCTGGGTGCCGTTTTCCAGCGCCAGCAGAATCTTCCCGTCCCGGTGGAGCTCGATACGCTCGTAGATCCTGCGGAAGAAATCGACCTTGATGGTCGCCAGCACGACGCCGGCGAAGCTGCCGTCCGCATGCTCGAGGCGGCGTGAGACAGGAATCACCCAGGCGCCGCTGGTGCGACCGATGATGGGCGCGCCGATGTGCACGCCCCGGTCCCGCGAGCGCTGGTGATGGATGAAATAGGCACGGTCGGCATTGTTGCGTCCATTGAAGGAGCGGCCCGCTGAATTCACGATCCAGTTGCCGGACGCGTCATAGACGAACAGCCCCTGCAATGCCGGCAGCTGCGCCATGTGCGCCATCATCATGGGATGCAGGGCGGCCTTGCTGGAAGCGTGCAGGCCATCGTGCTCGATACGGTCGACCATGCCGACCAGCACCGTGTCGGCCGTCTTGAACACCGAGCTGGCCTGATCGGCCAGGGCTTGCGCCAGGTTGGTGGTCGAGACCTCGACATTGGCCAGCTGGAGGCGGCGCAGCTGCCAGCTACTCCAGCCGAATGCGCTGGCCAGCGCGATGCCCGCCACCAGCAGGATGCCGCAGGACAGCAGCTTGATGTTGCGGCGCCTGGCAGCCAGCTGCAAGGTGATCATGGCGTCCCGCACTGGCCGAGCAATGTTGCCAGCACCGCGGCAAAGGCGAGACTCGCTTCTTCGCAGGAGGCGGACGCGTCCGCGTGCGGTGCTGTCGCCCTGTGCATGGGGTCGGTATGCGCCGCGAAGGCGTCGCGGCAGGCGACGGCGCGGCGCACCGATTCTTCGCTGTGCGCCTGCTTGCGGCCGCGCAGCGCCAGCCACTCGTCGAATGCCTGGATCGCCGGCGAGGGCGTCCGGCATGGATGCCCATGGTCGCCGTCGCGGTACGCGGCCTGCCAGGCGCGCTGCTCCACCAGGGCCTTCAGCAGCAGCGTGTCGTCGCGCTCGAGCGGGGGCGACGCCGCCACCGCGGCCGGCAGGCGCCATCCGCCGAGCCAGGCGGGCAGCGCATCGGGCGGCATCGGGCGCGCGATGCCGTAGCCCTGCGCCAGCAGGCATCCGAGCTGCAGCAGCATGGCGGCGTGAGCGTCGCTTTCCACGCCTTCGGCAACCACTTCGCGCTTGAAGGCCGCGGCCATGCCGATGATCCCTTCGAGGATCGCCAGGTCGTCGGGATCATGCAGCATGTCGCGCACGAAGCCCTGGTCGATCTTGATGCGGCGGGCAGGCAGCTGCTTCAGGTAGCGCAGGGAGGAGTAGCCGGTCCCGAAGTCGTCCAGCGCGAAGCCGACCCCGATCCGCGCGCAGTACGCGATCAGGTCCGAAACGTGGTCCAGGTCCTCCAGTGCGCTGCTTTCGAGCACCTCCAGCTTGATGCGGCGCGGATCGACACGCGGATGCGCGGCCAGCAGGGCGCGCAAGTCATCGGCGAAGTCCTTGCGATGCAGCTGGGCGCTGCTCATGTTCACGCTCACCGCGACATCCAGGCCGGCGTCAAGCCAGCGCTGGTGCTGGCGCAAGGCCTCGGCCAGTATCCAGTTCTCGAGGGCCAGCATGAGCGGGTGACCCTCGAGCGCCGGCAGGAACTCGCCCGGCGGCAGGCAGCCACGTGTCGGGTGGTTCCAGCGCACCAGGGCTTCGACCGAATTCAGCTCGCCCGTCCGCAGGTGCACGATAGGCTGGTAGTGGAGGGCGAATTCCCCTCTGGCCAGGGCGACTTCGAGCGCCTCGATCTCTTCGGCGCGCGCGACCATAACGTGGTATCCCTGGCTGTCGAACAGGCAGAAACGGTGCTTGCCGGCCATCTTCGCGTCGTACATGGCCTGGTCCGCTTGCCGGATCAACTGGTCGGCATCGATGTCTTCGCCTTGGGGATAGAAGGCCAGGCCCGCGCTGGCGCTCACGCATACCCGGGCCTCGCCCAGCGCGACCGGTTCGGCGATCGCCTGCAGGAGCCGCGTCATCAGGGGCTGGCACGTCAGGAGCGATTCGACGCCGTCGAACACGACCACGAACTCGTCGCCGCCGAGCCGGCAGATGGTATCGCTCTCGCGCACGGCGTCCTGCATCTTGCGCCCAAGCGCGACCAGCAGCTCGTCGCCGGCTTCGTGACCGTGCACCTCGTTGACGAGCCTGAAGTCATCCAGGTCCAGGCAGGCCACGGCGACGCCGGCGCCGTGGCGGCGTGCACGCCCCATGGCTTGCTGCAGGCGGTCGGCAAGCAGGCTGCGGTTGGCCAGACCGGTCAGCGGATCGTAATGAGCGATGTGTTCGAGATGCTGGGCCTGCTGCTTTTGCCGGGTGATGTCAGCGAATACACCAACGTGGTGGGACAGCGCGCCGTCTTCGTCGCGGATGCCGGCGATGGTCAGGCGCTCAACGTAGAACTCGCCGCATTTGCGGCGGTTCCATACTTCACCGCTCCAGCTGCCGGTCTGCTCGATGCTGCGCCACATGTCGCGGTAAAAGGCCTTGTCCTGGCGTCCCGAGCTGAGCAGGCGCGGGTTGCGGCCCAGGACTTCGGCGCGGGCATAGCCGGTGATGTCCTCGAATGCCGCGTTGACGTCGACGATCAATCCATCCGCCGACGTGATGATGATGCCTTCGCCGGCGCTGCTGAAGACGCCGGCCGTGAGCCGGCGCTGGTGGCGTGCCGCCCTGCGGTCGCTCACGTCGAACAAGGTGCCGACCGTACCGGTCACGGCCCCGCTGACGTCCACGCAGGCGCGTGCGACCACCTCGACCCAGCGGACCGCGCCATCGGCGTCCAGGAAGCGCAGCTCCAGGCGGCAGCGGTCGCGCCGGCCCGAGAGCAGTTGGTCGAGCGTGATCCTTGCCCGCTGACGGTCGTCGGCATGGACCAGGGCGAGGCAGGACGTGCCCAGCGCGGCATCGACCGGGCGCCCGCTCAGTGCTTCCCAGGCGCGGTTCAGGAAGCGCCACTGGCCGCGGGAATCGGTCTCGAAAATGACCTGCCTGAGTTCGTCCAGTATGGAGATTTGGATGTCGTCCGCCTGGGCAGGGCGGGCGCTGATGTTGGAATAGGAAGAACAGGATGGCCGGTCTGGAAAAGCAGTGTTGCTGAGCATTGTGTGGGCGTGACGCGGATGGACATAGGGTCGCGCCGCAGCGCGTTCGCATCCGCTGGAGCTGATGAAGACTGGCAGTCTACGGTATTGCTGTGTGTAAATATTATGATCTAGATCAAAAGATACCCGATTAGCATGAGCGGCAGCTGGCGCGACCGATGTAACCCGCAAGAAACAGCTGGTCTGCATTGCTGCCAACGCGAAACTTGGCGATAATCCTTCTTTCGCCCGACGCGTTCTCCCTAACTCGACACTGCCCGTCGCAGCGGCGACCGGCATCCCCATGATGAAAAAACTGACCCCGATCGCTTGCTCGACCCGCATGGCCGTGCTGGTCTCCTTGTTGGCTGCGGCCCCCGCGCACGCCGCCGATTCCGCTCTATCGCCGACCCAGATCGGCGTCGCCTCCTTCAACATGGGCTGGGCCGGCTCGCAGCAGGACTTCGATCGCCAGAACGCGGTCTGCTCGACCGTGTCGTGGTGCGACACGCGCCCGCGCCGCCAGCCGGGACAAACGTCCATTACCGAGGAAGCCGTGAAGGTGGCGCGCCAGTGCGTCGCCGATACCGAGCGCCTGGCGGGCGGTCGCGACGGGGCGGCCATGATGGCGCCGTGTAATGCCTACCAGGGACGCGGTGCGCCGGTGGCGCTCACGAGCGCCGACTACGCGGCCAAGCTGGCCGGCTTGCAGGCGACCATCGCCGGGCTGATCGAGAAGGATGGGGTGCGCGTGATCGCCTTCCAGGAGGTGCGCTCGAGCGAGGTGATCAAGCAGCTGCTCGGACGCCATGCCGGCCGCTTCGGCGTCTGCGACGCGCCGCACGAGAGTTTCCAGACCCTGGCTTTCGCCTGGGACCGCAGCCTGGGTAACAAGGCCCGCTGCAGCGTGGACAAGGGCCTGGCCATCGTCGACAATCCCACCGACCCCGAGTCGCGCAAGGTCCGTCCGGGCCTGGCGCTCGAAATGAAGGTGGCGGGACGCCCCATCGCTTTTCTTAACGTGCATCTGAAGTCCGGCTGCGCCAACATCGTGCCGACCCCGATCTACCAGGCGCGCCTGCTGGACGATCCGGCCGGCGCCTGCAAGACCCTGAACCGCCAGGTCGCGCCGCTCGAGCGCTGGATCGACAGCGTGGCCAAACAGAGCCCGGACTTCGTCCTGCTGGGCGACTTCAACCGCCGCATCGACGAGGAAGCCGCGGCCAACATCCCGGCCGACAAGGTGCGTACCGACGGCAGCGACCCGGCCGGCGTGCCGGCGACGGACAAGGACGGCCGCGTGGCCACACGTTACATGTGGCAGGAGCTGAACGCGGGCAGGGACCTGCAGCAGGTGCCGCTGGCAAGCGTGGACGCGAACTGCAAGGGCTTTACGGGCCTCGACCACATCGTGCTCAGCGGCGCCCTGGCGGCGCGCCAGCCGGCCAATCTCGGCTCGCGCAAGACCGCCGCGGTGCAGGCGCCCGACCAGCGCATCGAGACCAGCGACCATTGCCCGCGTAGCGTCATGCTGGCGTTCTAAGCGAGGCCGCGGGGCATGGACCGCTTCGCCGAACTGAAGGCGTTCTGCCTGGTCGCGGCCAGCGGCGGCTTTTCGCCCGCCGCACGCCAGATGGGCGTGGCGACGTCTTCCGTGACACGGCTGGTCGATGCACTCGAAGCAAGGCTTGGCGCCGTCCTGCTGAACCGCTCCACCCGCAGCGTCACCCTCACCGATACCGGGCGCAGCTATTACGAGGAAGCGCGGCGCGTGCTGGAGCAGCTCGATGCGGCCGACGATGCCGTTGCGGGGCAGGGCGGCGACGTCAAGGGCGTGCTGCGCGTCGCCGCGCCGGCGAGCTTCGCCACCCTGCACATCGCGCCCATCCTGCCGGAACTGCGCGCCAGGTACCCGCGCCTGGTGCTGGACCTGCGCCTCAGCGACGAAGCCGCGCGCCTGGTCGACGAATCGATCGACGTCGCCATCCGGATCGGCAGGATCGACCCGGATTCGACCCTGGTGGCGCGCCGCCTCGGGTCCCACCGGCGCCTGTTGTGCGCGAGCCCGGCCTACCTGGCCAGCCGCGGCACGCCGATCCTGCCGGCCGACCTGGCCCACCACGACTGCCTGCAGCTCGCCGAGCGGCGGGTGTGGCGCATGCGGCGCCTGGAGAGGGAAGGCGAGGCTGAGGAGATCAGCATCGACGCCGTCCTGCAGGCCAACAGCGCCGAACTGCTGCGCCAGGCCGCGCTCGCGGGCCTCGGCGTCGCGATGCTGGCGCACTGGCTGGTGCGCGACGATGTCGCCGCCGGCCGCCTGGCGCCGGTGCTGCCGGCCTGGGAGGTCAACCCGGGCCCGATGGACGTCACGCTGCATGCGCTCTACCAACCGAACCGGCGCGGCTCGCACAAGATCCGCGCCTTTGTCGACCTGCTCGCCGCGCACCTCACGCGCTCCGGCCTGAACTAAACAGTTTTCCCCAGTACCGAACCACGACCCGGCAACTCGCCCAGCCAGTAGAGCAGGGCGGCGGCCGGGAAAGCCATGCCGACCAGCAGGGCGGCATTCCAGCCATATTGCGCGAACACCCAGGCGCCCAGCGCCGATCCCAGCGCGCCGCCGCCGAAGAACAGGGCGAAGTAGATGCCGTTCAGGCGGCTGCGCACGTCCGCGCCCAGGCTGAAGATGGCGCGCTGTCCCAGTACCAGGTTGGCCGCGACCGCCATGTCGAGCACGATCGAGGCCACGGCCAGCACCCCGATCGCCAGTTCGCGCGAGGCCGGCTGGTAGAGCGGCAGCGCGAATCCCGCTACGCCCAGCACCAGGGCCGCGGCGGTCGCGGGCAAGGTGTGGCCGGCGTCCGCCAGCCGTCCGGCCACCGGCGAGGCGATGGCCCCGGCCATGCCGACCAGCGCGAAGATCGCGATGCCGGTCTGCGACAGGTGGACGCGCGGGCCTTCGAGCATCAGGGGCGTCACGGTCCAGAACAGGCTGAAGGCCCCGAACAGGCCCGCGTGGTAGGCGGCGCGGCGGCGCAGCAGCGGCGTGCCCGCCAGCAGGGTCCACAGCGATGCGATCAGCTTGCGGTAGGAGAGTGCCTGCGTTGGTGCGCGCTGCGGCAGCCTGCTGCGCAGCACGAAGGCCAGCACCAGGATGATGGCGGCGGCGCCGCCGAACACCGCGTGCCAGCCGGCGACATCGGCCACCAGGCTGGCCGCGGGCCGGGCCAGCATGATCCCCAGCAGCAAACCGCTGACCACCTTGCCGACGGCCTGGCCGCGGGTCTCCTCGCGCGACAGGTGGGCGGCGAAGGGCACCAGCACCTGGGCCGCCACCGAGCCGAGCCCGATGCCCAGCGCGGCGGCCAGGAACAGCCAGGCATTGCTGCTGAAGGCGGCCGCAAGCAGCGCCGCGGCGGTCCCCAGGAGGGCGCAGAACACCAGCCTTCGGTTTTCCAGCAGGTCGCCGAGCGGCACGATGAACAGCAGGCCGAGGGCGTAGCCGACCTGGGTCAGGGTGACGACCAGGCCGGCTGCATGCAGCGACAGGCCGGTGGCAAGGCTGATCGGACCGACCAGGGTCTGGGCGTAGTATAGGTTGGCGACGATCAGGCCGGCCGAGACGGCGAGCAGGCGCGTCAATCCTGGAGAAATGTCGGCGGCGGGTGTGGCGGTGGGCGTGGTGGTGGGGCGCATGGTGTGGTCCTTGTCGAAAATGGATGTCGGGACCGATTCTATGGGGGCCGCCGGCCCCTATTGATGCGCGCTACGCAATAGTCCTTTTCACTCTGCGTGGAACTCGTCGGCGCGCGCGAACAGGCTCCAGGCCGCGATGAACAGCGCCGCGATCACCGGCCCGATCACGAAGCCGTTCAGGCCGAACAGCGCCATGCCGCCGAGCGTGGACAGCAGCACCAGGTAGTCCGGCAGCTTGGTGTCCTTGCCCACCAGGATGGGACGCAGCAGGTTGTCGACCAGGCCGATCACCAGCACGCCGTACAGGGCCAGCACCACTCCTTGCGTGACCGAACCCGTGAACAGGAAATAGGCGGCCACCGGCCCCCAGATGATGGCGGCGCCGACGGCCGGCAGCAGCGACAGGAAGCTCATCACCACGCCCCACAGCACCGGCCCGGGGACGTCCAGGAACCAGAAGATCAGGCCGCCGAGCGTGCCCTGGGCGACAGCCACCAGCACGTTGCCCTTCACGGTGGCGCGGATCACGGTCACGAACTTGTCGAACAGGGGCTTCTTGTAGTGCGAGTCGAGCGGCACCGCGCGCTTGATGCGCGCCGCGATGGTGCGCCCGTCGCGGAACAGGAAGAACAGCAGGTAGAGCATGACGGTCATGCCGACCAGGAAGTCGAGCGCATTGCGCCCGAAGCCCACCGCATAACGCGCCGCCAACTGGCTGGCCTGGGCCACTCCGGCGCTGAGCTTGTCCTGCACCGTCGACATGATGGTCGACTGGTAGCGCTCGAACAGGGAGGCCGCCCAGTCGGGCAGGCCCGCCACGACCCGGCGCAGCATGGCGTCGAAGTCAAGGCTGCCGGCGCTGACCATGTTGTACAGCGCGAGCGCCTGGTCGGCCAGCGCGGCGGCGATCAGGGTCAGGGGCAGGATCACCATCAGGATGATCAGCACCAGGGTGACGAAAGCCGCGATGTTGGCGCGCCCCTTCAAGCGCGCCAGCAGGCGCTCGTACACCGGCGCGAACACGATCGCCAGCACCATGCCCCAGAAGACGGCCCCCGAGAACGGCAGCAGGATCCAGAAAAAGGCGAGGGTCACCGCGCCCAGCAGGAGCAGGAAGGAGTTTTGCGGCAGCGTGAATTGCGTCATCAGGAGCGCCCGGAGTTCAAGAATGGTGTCGATGATACTCTATCAATATTCGAAGGCGTGATTCATATTGATAGTAGTCTATCAATACCGGATAATGCGCAGCCTTCCGACTTGCGCATTGCCTCATGCTGAAGATCCTGAGCTCGACCGTCCTGCTGGCCCTGGCCGCGGCGCCCACCTGGGCACAGACCACCCCTCCCGCCGCCAGCCAGCCCGCCGAGCCGGCGACGCCCGGTACCCAGCAGCTGCATGGGCGGGCCGACGAGAACGTGATGCGCCAGGCCGAGGATGCCTTCGGCACCAGCGTCGGCCGCGAGACCATCGGCCTGTACAACTCGTCCAGCGTGCGCGGCTTCTCTCCGGTCGCGGCGGGCAATGCGCGCATCGAGGGCCTGTACTTCGACCAGGTCTGGGGCCTCACGCCGCGCATCCGGCGCTCCACCAACATCCGGGTCGGCATCTCGGCCCAGGGCTATCCCTTCCCGGCGCCGACCGGCATCGTCGACTACAGCTTCCGCAAGCCGGGCGATCGGGCCAGGCTGGCCCTGGCCACGGGTGGCGACAGCTACGGCGGCGCCTATGTCGAGGCCGACGGCGAACTGCCGCTGGCGCGCAGCCTGAACCTGGGCATCGGCACCGCCGTCGGCAGCAACGAATACCCCAACGGCACCGACTCGCGCTACCGCAATGCCGCGCTGAGCCTGCGCTGGCAGCCGGCCGCAAGCCTCGAGATCGTCCCCTTCTGGCACCGCGCCGAGACCTACGACGACGAAAAGGCGCCGAGCTTCCTGCCGGCCGGTTGCCACCTGCCGCCGCGCATCGAGCGCCGCCGTTTCAACGGCCCGGAGTGGGCCGACTTTCGCACCACCGCGATGAACTACGGCGGCCTGGCCACGCTGCGCGCTAACGAGGACTGGACCGTCCGTGCCGGCGTGTTCCGCTCGCTGTACAACGACCACCGCGCCTTCACCCACCTGCTCACCGGCGTGACGCTTGACGGCAGCGCGAACCGGCGCCTGATCGTCGATCCGCCGGCGGAGAATGCGTCCACCAGCGGCGAACTGCGTCTCACGCGCGTCGTCGTCGAAGGCCCGCGCCTGCACAATCTTCACTTCAGCGTGCGCGGGCGCGACCGCCAGCGCCGCTACGACGGCTCGCAGGCCTTCGACCTGGGGCGCACCACGATCGATGCGCCTTACACCGCGCCCGAGCCGGCCTTCGTGTTCGGCGAGCAGACCCGCGACCGCACCCGCCAGTGGACCGGCGGCTTCGCCTACGACGGACGCTGGCGCAAGGTGGGCGAGATCGGCTTCAGCCTGCAGAAGACCGACTACCGCAAGCGCCTGCAAAAGCCGGGCCTGCCGCTCGCCACCGCCGAGGACAAGCCCTGGCTGTACAACCTGACGGCCGCCGGCCATATCAGCCCCAGGCTGGTGGCCTTCGGCAGCTTTACCCGCGGACTGGAAGAGAGCGGGGTAGCGCCCAGCAATGCGCTCAACCGCAACGAGCTGCTGCCGGCGATCCGCACCACCCAGGGCGACCTCGGCCTGCGCTATGCCTTGAGCCCGGAAATGAAGCTGGTGGCCACCTTGTTCGACCTGCGCAAGCCCTACTTCAACTTCGACGCCGGCAACCGCTACGCCCAGCTGGGCGACGTGCAGAACCGGGGACTGGAAGTGTCGCTGGCGGGCGCCTTGAGCCCACGCCTGAACGTCGTCGCCGGCGCGGTCCTGTCGCGCCCGCGCGCGACCGGCGAGGGTGTGCGCCTGGGGCGGGTGGGCGAGCGTCCGGTCGGCATGAGCCGGCGCAGCGCCGAATTCAACCTGGACTGGCGCACTCCGTGGCTGGAGGGGTTGTCGCTGGACATGACGGCTTCGCACAGCGGCGCCATCACCGCCACCGTCGACAACCGGGTCGCCATCCCCGAGCGCACCCTGGTGGCGCTGAGCGGCCGCTACCGCTTCAAGCTGGGCGAGCAGCCGGCTTCGCTGCGGGTGGCGGTGAACAACGTGTTCGATACCTATGGCTGGGAACTGCGCGGCGCCGGCGCGTATGACGTCATCAACGGGCGCTTGGTGTCGGCGTACTTGTCAGTGGATCTGTAAACGAAAACCGGCACCAAGCGGGTGCCGGCAGGGGACCGATCGGGGGCTGGTCAGGGAATCTTGATCCGGATCGGCATCGGCACCGGTGCGCGGCGGTCCGGCATCGGCGCGCGGTCCGGCGGCGTGAGGCCGGTGACCAGGTCGGCCACGCGCACCGTCTGTCCGGTCTCGAAGCACTTGTTGGCCGCGATGCCGACCAGGGCCGACCAGGCGCCGGCGCGCTCGTCCGAGGCGCGCTTGTACTTGTCCGGCGGGCCTTCGCCGAAGATCTCGGTGAGCATGACGTCGTCGCCGCCGCCATGGCTGCCCTTGCCGATGATCGGCTCGATGTCGCGCGGCTGGCCGCGCATCGGGATCACGCGGATCGACACGTTCTCGCTGCCGCTCTGCACCTTGGCCGCGCCGGCCGCTCCGCCCGACTCGACGATGCGGTGTTCGATGCGGCCCTTGGTGCCGTTGAAGGCGATGTGGTAGCCCTCCCAGGCGTCATAGGCCGACAGCGCGTAGTTCAGGTGCGCGCCGTTGTCGTAGCGGACCATCACATTCATGGTGTCTTCGATGTCGATGCTCGGGCGCCACACGCACCCGTCGCGGTAGTAGCCGTCGTATTGTTCGTTGTCGAGGTAGAGGGCTTTCAGCCCAGGATCTGACGCCAGGTCGAAGTAGAAGTTGCACTTCTGCTTTTCCGGGCAGGTGAGGCAGCGCTCGTGCGGCTTGGCGAGCCCCATGCGGCGCGCGGTTTCCGGGGTGTAGAACTGGCGCGAACCGAAGGCGTGCACGGTCTCCGGCTGGGCGCCCAGCCACCAGTTGACCAGGTCGAAGTGGTGGGTCGACTTGTGCACCATCAGGCCGCCCGAATTGGCCTTGTTGGCGTGCCAGCGGCGGAAGTAATCGGCGCCGTGAACAGTGTTGAGCAGCCAGGTGAAGTCGACCGAGATGACGTCGCCGATCTCGCCCGACATCAAGAGCTCCTTGATCTGGGTGCGCGGCGGGGAATAGCGGTAGTTGAAGGTGACACGGACCTGGCGGCCGGTGCGCTTGACGGCATCGATGATGCGCTGTGCCTTTTCGGCGGTGGTCGTCATCGGCTTTTCGGTGATGACGTCGCAGCCGGCTTCGAGGGCGCGCACGATATAGTCGTCGTGAGTGGCGTCGGGCGTGGTGACGATCACGAACTGCGGCCTGGTTTCGCGGATCATGCGGTCGAAGTCCGCCGCGGCGTAGCCGCGCGGTTGGCTGGCGCCGGTCTCGGTAACGAGCTTCACGGCGCGCGCCAGGCGGCCGGCATTCTTGTCGCAGATGGCCACGACTTCGGAGGTAGCGCGGAACTTGCCCGTCATCGCATTGGTGAACATGCGCGCACGCGAACCCACGCCCACGACCGCATAGCGCTTGCGCGTGGTCGTCGCGAAGGCGCCGCCGCTAGCCAGCACCAGGCCAGCCGCCCCGGCGCCCTTCAGTACGGTGCGGCGATCGATTCTCCCGACATTCTTTTCATTCATCTTTCGTCTCCAGTCTTGTTGTGGCGCCACCGGCGTTCACGGCCGCGGGCTCGGCATATGGTGGCCTGAAAACAGGGGAATTGGCAAGACCACTTTCATTTGTGGTTGGACTAAATCACGGATCTGGTCGAACAATTCGAGGGGGAAGATCGACGTTCCAACGGAAATTCGTTAGATAATTGCAACAAAATCTTGCCAATTCAGCATTATTTACAGGCTGATCAGTATGCGCCGTAAATATTTGTTGCAACAAAGTGGCCTGACCAATTTATAATCCGGTCATATCACTTCTTGTAAAACCTGCAAAGACAGCGTCAGGATTTGACGGCAGGCCTGTGGAATTCGCTCCAAGTGGCCTGGCCAATCAGTAGTGTGGTCATATCAATCTTAAGAAAAAAGATAGGAGACGTGAATGAACCCGACCTTTGTTCCCACCCCACGCCGAGCCCAACTGGCAAGCGCAGTTAGCCTGGCGCTGTTCCAGCTGGCGGCCCACGCGCAGGCTCAGAACACCGAAGCCCCGTCGTCAACGCCAGCCGTGCAGGCGGTGGTGGTGACCGGCTCGCTGATCCGCCGTGTCGACGACGAGGGCACGAATCCCGTCACCACCGTCAAGGCCCAGGAACTGGAAGCCCGCGGCCATACCGAACTCAAGGACTTCGTGCTGGAGCAGCCGCAATCGCTGTCGCTCGGCACCAACTCCGGCGCGGCCGGTCCGGTGACCAACCTGCGCGGCCTTGGCCCGATGCGCACTCTGACCCTGCTGAACGGCCGCCGCCTGGCGAACGAGCCGCTGCAGGACCAGTACGTCTCCGTCAACGTGATCCCGCGCATGGCGCTGGAGCGCGTCGAGACCCTGAACGGCGGCGGCGCCTCGATCTACGGCGCCGACGCCATCGGCGGCGTCCAGAACTACTGGACCAAGCGCGGCTACCAGGGCGGCGCGGTCAAGGCCGAATACGCCCGCCCCGAACTGAGCGGCGGCGGCCGTACCAAGAGCATCAGCGGCATCTTCGGCTGGGGCGACCTGAGCGAGGAAGGCTGGAACGCCTACATCGCCATCGACCACCAGAAGAAGGACGCGTTGTTCCAGGGCGACCGTCCGGAACAGCATGACCCGGCCGTGCTGCGCAGCCTGGGCCTGGGTATCACGCCGGACGCGCGCAACCCGAACCCGCTGGCCAACTTCGGCTTCGCCCGCAACGCCAACTCGAACTACAACCCGAATTTCGCCACCGGCTGCGATTCGCCATGGTCGCTGCAGACCCTCGGCAACAACAGCCTGGCGACTCCGCCGGTCTACGCGCCGGGCTGCATCCGCAATCCGCTGTTCTGGAACGCCGTCACCGACGGCAGCGAGATCACCACCGTCGCCGGCCGCGTCAGCTGGAACCTGGCCGGTGGCCACAAGCTCGACCTCGACGTGCTGCATTCCGCGTTCACCGTGCAGAAGTTCCGCGGCATGCAGGTGCCGAACGCGACCCAGCCGTTCACCACTTACTCGATGCCGGCGACCAGCCGCTTCTATCCGGGCAAGGGCATCACGCCGCTGCCGCAGGTAGTCGGCAGCAACACCGGTTCCAACACCCCGGCCATGTTCATCGACCCGGCCAAGACCCCGGGCACGGCGACGCCGCTGAACATGAACAACCGCGCCATCTACTTCCAGTGGGGCCCGGGCGAACTCGGACCGGCCTACCGCAACGACGAACAGGGCAACAACCGCGTCGTGCTGTCGCTCGAAGGCGACGTGATGGGCTGGGACTACCGTCTCGGCGCGAACTATGGCCGTTCCAAGCGCGACACCCGCGTGGGCGAAGGCTACATCCTGTACAGCAAGGCGCAGGCCGGCTTCGACCAGGGCATCCTGAATCCGTTCGGCCCGCAGGACGCCGCCGGACTGGCCTACCTGCGCAGCATCCAGGCCGAGGACTATACCTATCGCCTGAACAAGGCCTTCAACAAGAGCATCGACGCCACCGTCACCCGTCCGGTCTGGGCGCTCGGCGGCGGCGACATGGTGCTGGCGGTGTCGGGTGAACTGCGCGAAGACTCGGCGCGCACCCATAACGCGCCGCTCGACTTCGTGTACAAGCGCGCCGACGGCAGCTACAACATCGACGCTTCCGGCAACGTGGTGCAATCCGACCTAGTGGGCGAGACCCCGCAGGGCGTGGCCAAGAAGCTCAAGCGCAAGATCTCTTCGCTGATGTTCGAGGTCGATGCGCCGATCACCAAGACCTGGCTGGTCAACGGTTCGGTCCGCGCCGACCGCTACGACGACCTGGACCAGACCACGGTGAACCCGGCGCTGGCGACCCGCTGGGCGCCGATGCAGGAAATGGTGCTGCGCGCCTCGGTCTCGAGCGGTTTCCGCGCGCCGTCGATCATGGACATCCAGAACCCGACCCCGGAAGTGCGCAGCCAGCTGATGGACGATCCGGTCCTGTGCCGCAGCACCCGTCCACTGGAGCCGGGCACCGGCACCCCCTCGGCAGGCTATACCGCCGACCAGGTCTGCAACGTCCTGACCAACTACTGGACCAAGTCGCCCAACAACAGCCACCTGAAGCCGGAGAAGTCGCGCGGCTTCAACATCGGCATCGGCCTGGAGCCGATCAAGAACCTGTCGCTGACGGTCGACTACTGGGGCCTGAAGCTGCGTGACGTGCTGGGCGCGGTCTCGATCGCCGAGATCCAGCAGAACCCGGCCAAGTACGAGAGCGTCATCAACCGCCGCGCCGATGGCACCATCGACTACATCATCGCCAGCCAGGCCAACCGTGGCCAGACCCGCATCCGCGGCGCCGACATCTCGGGCAGCTACCGCTTCCCGAAGACCAGCTTCGGCACCTTCGATGCGAAACTCGATGCGACCTGGTACCACAAGTACGAGTTCCAGAGCGAGGCGGGCGGCGCATGGAACAGCAACGTCGGCATCATCACCAACGACGGCCGCTTCGGCAGCGCCGGTCCGAACTCGGGCCTGGCCGGCATGCCGCAGGTGAACCCGCGCTGGAAGTACACCGCGGCGGTGACCTACAGCACCGGACCGTGGCGCGCCACGCTGTCGCAGCGCTTCAACACCGCGCTGACCGACCTGACTCCGCGTGCGGGATCGAACCTGACCGAAGTGGAATCGTATAGCCAGTTCAACCTGAACGTGCGCTATACCGGCATCAAGAACACCACGGTGTCGCTGGGCGTGAACAACATCACGGAAGAGTGGCCACCGCTGACCGCCAACACGATCTACAGCGGCGGTTACCTGACCAGCCTGGCGGACATGATGGGCCGTGTCTACCGCATGTCGGTCGAGTACAAGTTCTAAGCTGAAGGCTTGGAGTCGCGCAGGTGCAAGACCTGCGCACCGGCGGCACGGGCGGAAGCAATCCACGCCTGTGCCGCTTTGTCTTTTGTGGAATCAAACACCATCATGCGACGAACTGCCTATACCCTGGGCGCCCTGTGCCTGGCGCTTCCCGCGATCTGCCAGCCGGCGATCCTTTCGCACATGACGCCGGCCCAGCCCCTGAGCGAGGCGCGCATCGGCGCGCTGCCCGAGGCGCAGCGCGCCGAATGGACGGCCTACCTCACGCGTTCGCGTGCGCTGATGGAGGCGGACAAGGCTGCCCTGCGCGCGGAACGCGCCGGATTATCAGCCACGCCGGAACGCCCGCACACCGATGCGCCGGAAGGCGGCATGCTACTGCGCAAACCGGCTGTGTGGTATGGCGGGGCTGAAGCCTTGCGGGTGGCGGACAACATCCTCAGTTTCCAGACGCCTGCCGGCGGATGGGGCAAGAACGTCGACCGTGGCGGACGACCGCGCCGCCCAGGCGAGCACTGGGTGCCTGGAGAAGAGCGGCAAGGCAAGACGAACTGGACCTACGTCGGCACCATCGACAACGGCACCACCACCAACGAGTTGCGCTTCCTGGCGCGGGTCCAGGCGCAGCTGCCAGGAACGAGGGGCGGGCCCTATCGCGCCGGCTTCCTCAAGGGCCTGCGTTATCTCCTGAATTCCCAGTATCCCAATGGCGGCTTCCCGCAGATCTATCCGCTGCAGGGCGGCTACCACGATGCGGTCACCCTGAACGACGACGCCATGGTACGGGTCGTGAACCTGTTGATGGACGTCGGAGAAGGGCGGAGCGACTTTGCGTTCGTGCCGGCCACGCAGGTAGAAGAAGCAAAGTCCGCAGTGCAGCGCGCCGTCGGGATGTTTGTCGCGACCCAGCAGACGCGGGGCGGAAGGAAGACCGGCTGGGGTCAGCAGTTCGATGCCCTGACGCTGGAGCTTGCCGGAGCGCGTAATTTCGAACCGGCCGCCCTGGCCACGCCCGAAACCACGAGCGTGCTCCTGCTGATGATGCGCCTTCCTGGCCCGCCGCGCGAAGTGCAGGAAGCGGTACATGGCGGCGTAGCATGGCTGCGCTCGGTGGCGCTGCGCGACGTCGCCTGGAAGTCGACCACGCCCGAGCGTGGAAGAATGCTGCTGCCTGCGCCTGGCGCGGGAGAAATCTGGGCGCGCTACTACGATGCGCGCAGCATGAAGCCGGTGTTCGGTGACCGCGACCGCAGCGTCCATGACGATGTCAACGAACTGCACATCGAGCGCCGCAACGGTTATGCATGGTTCGGGACGGTTCCATCCCGGGCGCTCGAGCGTTATGCCAGCTGGTCCTTGCAGTATCCGGCAGGTGCCGAATGAAGACGAACCGACGCCGCCTGCTTGCCTTGCTCGCCATGTCGCTGCCGCTGTCCGCGTGCAGGCTGACGCCCGCCAACAACGCCGCACCTGCTGCAAAACCCCGTGTCATCGTCTCCACCGACATCGGCGGCACCGACTACGACGACTTCCAGTCGCTGGTCCACCTGCTGCTCTACGCCGACATGATCGAGCTGGAAGGCATGCTGGCTTCGCCATGGGGCGAGGGACGCGACCGCAAGCGCCATCTGCTCGCCATCATCGACGCCTACGAGAAGGACTATCCGAACCTGAAGACCTGGTCGGCGGATTATCCGAGCCCGGCCACCCTGCGCAGCATCTCGAAGCAGGGCGGCCTGGACCTGGCGCCGCCGCCGGGCTGGGGCCAGCCGACCGAGGGATCGAGCTGGATCGTCGAGCGCGCCCGCCAGCCGGACCCGCGCCCGCTCTGGGTGCTGCTGTGGGGCGGCTTCGAAGACCTGGCCCAGGCATTGCACGATGCGCCGGACATCAAGCCCAAGCTGCGCGTGTACATGATCGGCGGTCCGAACAAGAAGTGGTCGAACGCGGCCTACGACTACCTGGCGCGCGAGCACCCCGATCTCTGGATCATCGAGAACAACTCGACCTACCGCGGCTGGTTCCTTGGGGGCGACCAGTCGGGCGACCTGGCTAACCGCGCCTTCGTGGAGCGCCACGTCAAGGGTGTGGGCGCGCTGGGCGACTACTTCGCCGGCATCGCGCCGCTGGTCAAGATGGGCGACACGCCCTCGCTCGCCTATGTGATGGGCGCGAAGCCGGAGGATCCGACCGCGGGAGGCTGGGGCGGCAGCTTCGTGCGCGCCTGGGAGCGCCCGCGCGTGGTCTTCGATGCGCCGCCGAGCACGCAGGACGTGGTCGAGACCTTCGCCATCATGGAGCTGAACTACCGCCCCGCGGGCAAGGCGCCGGCCGGCGCCCGGGCCAGCCTTCAGATCGACAAGCAGGAATTCCCGGGCTTCCCGCAGCCGGACGGTTCCTGGCGCTTCCTGTTCTCGCCCAAGGAAGACAAGATCTGGAGCTACCGGATCGCCAGCAAGCATCCGGGGCTGGACGGACAGACCGGCGGCTTCACTTCGCGCATGGCGGCGCCGGAACTGGCGCGCCGGCCGTCTGCTAGGCACCCGAACTGGTGGACCGACGACCCGGATCCGCGGCTACGTGAAGGCCTGCACCAGGGCGCCAGGTCGATCAGCCGCTGGCGCGAAGCATTCCTGCGCGATTTCGCCGCGCGGCTGCGCCGTACCCAGGCCCCGGCCCAGTCTCCATGATTGCGAACCCTACAGCGGCAGGGCCGTCTCGTACTTCACCTCGCGCAGCGCGACACTCGTGTTCAGTTGCGACACCCCCGGCAGCTTGAGCAGCACGTTGTGCAGCAGGTCGTGGTAGGCATCCATGTCGGCGACCATCACCTTGACGATGTAGTCCGAGGTCCCCGTCATTTCGTAGCACTCCATCACTTCGCGGCAGGCCCGCATCTGCGCCTCGAAGGCCTCGACCACGCCGGCCTCGTGCCGCGTCAGGGACACATGCAGCATGCACACCAGGCCGAGGTCGAGCTTGCGACGGTCGAGGAGGGCGGCGTAGCGGCGGATGTAGCCGTGCTCTTCGAGCTCCTTCTGGCGCCGCCAGCAGGGCGAGGCCGACATGCCGACCCGTTCGGCCAGTTCGTTGACGGACAGGCGGCCGTCCTGCTGCAGCTCGCGCAGGATGCGCATTGACGCCGCGTCAAGGTAAGATTTTTCCATGGAGGGCTCGGAATAGAAATAATTTACCTATTCTGCACCAAATCCAGGTAAGTTAGAAAAGTTATTTCCCCGGCATTGACTATCATCTTTCACTATGAACAAGCCCTGCAGGGCTGGCACAGTGGAGACAATAGATGGGATCGATGCACGAGGAAGTCGGCGGGGCGGCGCTGGCCGACCCGGCCTACCGGCTGGACGACAACCTGAAGCGTGAGCAGGGCCGCGTGTTCCTGACCGGCACTCAGGCCCTGATCCGGCTGCCGCTCATGCAGAAGGCCCTGGACGAGCGCGCCGGCCTGAACACCGGCGGCTTCATTTCCGGCTATCGCGGCTCGCCGCTGGGCGCGGTCGACCAGGAAGCCTGGCGCGCATCGAAAATCCTGCAGCAGAACGCCATCGAATTCCTCCCCGCCATCAACGAGGAACTCGGCGCCACCGCCGTGCTGGGCTCGCAGCAGGTCGGGGGCGACCCGCACCGCACCGTGGATGGCGTGTTCGCCATGTGGTACGGCAAGGGCCCGGGCGTGGACCGCGCCGGCGACGCGCTCAAGCACGGCAATGCGTATGGCTCCTCGCCCCTGGGCGGCGTGCTGGTGATCGCCGGCGACGATCACGGCTGCGTGTCCTCGTCGATGCCGCACCAGAGCGACCACGCCTTCATGGCCTGGGGCATGCCGGTCCTGAATCCGGCGAATATCGAGGAATACCTGGAGTTCGGCCTGTACGGCTGGGCGCTGTCGCGCTTTTCCGGCGCCTGGGTCGGCTTCAAGGCGATCTCCGAGACCGTGGAAGGCGGCGCGGTCGTCGAACTGCCCGCGCCCCCCGGTTTCAAGACGCCGGAAAACTACGTGCCGCCCGCGGATGGCCTGCACTACCGCTGGCCCGACCTGCCCAGCCTGGCGATCGAACAGCGCGTGGCCGACAAGCTGCAGGCCGTGCACGCCTTCGCGGCCGTGAACTCGATCGACAAGCTGGTAGTCGCCGCACCAAGCGCGAAGCTGGGAATCATCGCGGCCGGCAAGGCCTACCTCGACCTGCTGGAAGCCTTTGCCCGCCTGGGCCTTGGCCTCGACCAGCTCGAAGGACTCGGCCTGCGCCTGTACAAGCCGGGCCTGACTTTCCCGCTGGAGCGCACCCGCCTGCATGCGTTTGCCCACGGCCTGCAGGAAGTGCTGGTGGTGGAAGAGAAGGGCGACGTCATCGAAGGCCAGCTCAAGAGCTTGCTGTACAACCTGGCGCCGGAGCAGCGCCCGCAGGTGCTCGGCAAGCTTGATCTCGCGGGCCAGCCGCTGCTGTCCAGCCTGGGCGAGCTGCGCCCCTCGCGCATCGCGCCGGTGCTGGTGCGCTGGCTGGGGCCGAAGCTGCCGGCTTTGCGCCTCGAGGAATTCCTGCCGCAGTTCTGCCGCGCCGAGCTGCTATCCAACGGCGCCGACGCGATCAAGCGCACCCCATACTTCTGCTCGGGCTGCCCGCACAATACCTCGACCCGGGTGCCGGAAGGCAGCCGCGCGCTGGCCGGTATCGGCTGCAATTTCATGGCCAGCTGGATGAAGCGCGATACCTTCACGCTGACCCAGATGGGCGGCGAGGGCGTGCCCTGGGTCGCGGCCTCGCGCTTCTCGCGCGAGAAGCACGTGTTCCAGAACCTGGGCGACGGTACCTATTACCATTCGGGCTCGCTGGCGATCCGCCAGGCGGTGGCGGCGCGCGCCAACATCACCTACAAGATCCTGTACAACGACGCGGTGGCCATGACCGGCGGCCAGCCGGTGGACGGCAAGCTCTCCGTCCCGCAGATCCTGCAGCAGGTGCTCAGCGAAGGCGCGGTGGAGGCGGTGGTCGTCACGGACCAGCCGGAGAACTACGGGGGCATCACGCTGCCGGCCGGGGTGGCGGTGCACCACCGCGGCGAACTCGATGCCATCCAGCGCCGGCTGCGCGACACGCCTGGGGTCACGGCGCTGGTCTACGACCAGACCTGCGCCGCCGAGAAGCGCCGCCGCCGCAAGAAGAACAAGCCGGACAACATCGTCTTCCCCGACCCGCCGCGCCGCATGGTGATCAACCCGGCGGTGTGCGAGGGCTGCGGCGACTGCGGCGTGCAGTCGAACTGCCTGTCGATCCTGCCGCTCGAGACCCCGCTGGGCCGCAAGCGGAGAATCGACCAGGCTTCCTGCAACAAGGACTATTCGTGCGCGGAAGGCTTCTGCCCGAGCTTCGTGTCCGTCATCGGCGGCCAGCTCAAGAAGCCGGCCGCCGCCGCGCTCGAACTGCGCCAGCTGGAAAGCATGCTGGCCGCCTATCCGCTTCCCGCCAGCTACGCCTTCGACAAGCCCTTCGAGATGCTGGTGGCGGGCGTCGGCGGCACCGGCGTGGTCACGGTCGGCGCTCTGATCACGATGGCCGCCCACCTGGAAGGCAAGGGCGCCTCGACCCTGGACTTCATGGGCTTCGCGCAGAAGGGCGGGGCGGTGATGTCGCACGTGCGGCTGGCCCCGTCGCCGCGCTTGCTGCACCAGGTCCGCATCGACCTGCAGCAGGCCGACGCCCTGCTGGCCTGCGACCTAGTGGTGGCGGCGATGCCGGACGCGCTGGCGGTGATGCGGCGCGGGCATACCCGCGTGGTCGCCAACGAGAACGAGACCCCGACCGCCGAATTCACGCGCGATCCCGACGCCGACATCCGCAAGGACGAGTTGCTGGCCAAGATCCAGGACGCCGGCGGCCCGACGCTACGCCTGAACGCCCAGCAGCTCGCCAGCAGCGTGCTGGGCGACCCGATCGGCGCCAACATCCTGATGATGGGCGCGGCCTGGCAGCTGGGACTAGTGCCGGTCGGCCTGGAGGCATTGAACCGCGCGATCGAACTGAACGGCGTGGCCGTCGAGATGAACAAGAAGGCCTTCATGCTGGGCCGCCTGGTGGCCGCCGACGAAAAGGCCGCCGCACGCCTGGCGCAGCCGGCCAAGGTGGTGCAGTTCACGCCGCCAAGCTCGCTCGAGGAACTGGTGGCGTTGCGCGCCGACTGGCTGACGCAGTACCAGAACGCTGCCTACGCCCAGCAGTACCGCGCCGCCGTGGCGAAGGTTGAAGCGCGCGAAGTCGAGATCGAGGGTCCGGCGTCGAAGCGTGCAGTGGCCAAGGCGGTCGCCCGATCGCTGTTCAAGGTGATGGCTTACAAGGACGAATACGAAGTGGCGCGCCTGCACACGCAGACCGGCTTCCTGGAAGGCTTGAAGGAGCAGTTCGAGGGCGACTTCCGGGTCGAGTACCACCTGGCGCCGCCGCTGCTGGCCAGGAAGAAGCCGGGCACGGACATCCCTGCCAAGATGCGCTTCGGCCCGTGGATGCGCTCGGCCTTCCGCATGCTGGCGCCGCTGAAGGTCTTGCGCGGCACCGCCTTCGACGTCTTCGGCTATACCCACGAGCGCCGCGCCGAGCGCCGGCTGCGCAGCGACTATTTTGCGCTGGTCGACATGCTGGCCACGGAGCTGACGCTGGAAAACCGGGCGGCCGCGCTCAAGCTGGCCCAGGTGGCGGAGTCGATCCGCGGCTATGGGCACGTCAAGGCGGCCAACCTGGAGCGCGCCAAGTCAGAGACGGCCCGCCTGCTGCAGGCCTTCAAGGAGCCGATGAAGGAGCAGATGAAGGAAGTTACGTTGGTGCGCATGGATCGTTGAAATCGCGCAAGTTCACGCGCGCTTGCCTGGTGGAGGATGATGCTGTCAGGTAAAACTCGCGGACTCGGTTATAATGCACCGCAACATAACCCCACATCGCCGGCACTGCCGGCGATTTTCATTTCCGGCAGCGTTTTTTCATTTTTATCATTGCCATCTTGCGAATACGATCATGGGCCACGACATCAAGACCTTCAGGGAAGCCATCGCGCTGATGCAGCGCGTCTGGCGCGAAGCATTCGGTTTTTTCCTCAGTATCGAGCTATGGCTCATGGTACTTGCGGCGGCAGGCACGGTTGGCGGAGCCTGGCTGGCAGTGCTGGGCGATGCATGGAGCCTGCCCATCCTTGTATTCGGCTTTGGCTACATCCCGGTGCGCATGGTCCTGCACCTGAAGCGCATCCTCGCCTGGCCCTTTATCTGAGACCTGGTCCTGACCAGGAGGGCGCCATCAGCGTCCGCGGCGCGGCGGCAGCGCTACGGTGGCGACGCGCTGGAAGATACCGGTCCGTCATGGCCGCGCCTGGCGCCGGTGCCTGCCGAAGAAGTCGAGCATCATGCGGCTTGCATCCGGTCCTGCCTCTGCATTGAACTTCAGGGCCGGATCGCCGCCGCTCCAGGCGTGACCCAGGCCGGCGATGCGGACCACGCGCAGCAGCAGCTTGGAACCGGCCAGGTGGTCGTGGATTTCATGGGCATTGCGGCGGCCGCCCCGTCCCGCGGGTTTCTGCGCGATCCGTGTCGCCGGACCTGCCGGCAAACCGTTCAACTGGAGCCACTGGCGCGCCAGCTCGAACTGGTTGATCGGGCGCACCACCCGGTCATCCTCGCCCTGGATCATCAACGCCGGCATCGGCGGCATCGGCGCGTCCACGCCATCCGCGATACGGCGTTCCAGCACGGCGCGGATGGCCGCATCGGCCTGCAGGGGAGCGCCGTGGCGCATGACGTGCATCGCGCCGATCGGGCTGTGCCCGGCGCCGAAGACGGGCCCGGAATGCAGGCCGACGGCGGCGAACAGCTCGGGGTGGTTCAGGGCCAGCACGGCCGCCATGCCGGCGCCGGCGGACAGGCCGCAGGCATAGATGCGGCGGCGGTCGACCGGGTGCCGCGTGCACACCGCGTCGACCAGCGCGGCCAGCGCCATGGTGTCGCCGCCGCCCTGCTGGGTGTCGCGGTCGTACCAGCGCCAGCAGCGCTGCCGCTGCACCTGCCGTTCTTGCTGCGGGTAGAGCACGGCGAAGCCTTTTTCTTCCGCCAGGCGGTTCATGCGCGTGCCGTCGGCGAACTGGGTGGCGCTCTGGTGACAGCCGTGCAGCATCACCACCAGCGGCCAGCCGCGCCGCGTCACGCTCTCGGGTACGTGGCGCGGCAGGTACAGCCAGTAAGACATGGTTTGTGCGGACCCCTGTCCCGGCTGCGGCGGCAGGGGGAACTGTGCCTTCAGCCATCGGCCGGGCGCGCCGGCTTCAAGGGCACGGTTCTCCCGCGGCGCGGGTCGGGAAGTGCTGCGTCTGGAAGCCGGCTTTTGCGGCGCCGGCGCGAACGCGCCCAGCAGCGTCGCGGTCAGCGATTGTTGCGCCTTGGCGGCGCGGCTCAGGCTGCGGAGCAGGCGCACCCCGGGGGCAAGTTTGACCATATTGCATCTGTAAGCTATGTTGCAGTGCAATATAACCGTCTCGGGGTGCGCGCTCCGTGCGCTGGCGAACGCGCAGGCTGGATCAGGGCGCGGCGAGGAAAGCCTTTACCTCGCCCTGGAAACGCTGCGGCTGGTCCCACATGATGAAGTGGGCGCTGTCCGGAATGCGTTTCAGGGTCAGGTTCTTCACCGGCGCATAGGCGCTCTTGTAGGCGAAGTCGAACTGCTCGGCCGGGATCGGCACGGTCTTCGGCTGCACGTAGAGCACGGTGACCGGCTTGGTAATCTTGTCCAGCTCCGGGATCAGGTTGGTCACGATCAGCTCGCGGTAGGCGCGGCTGCTGACGTCCAGGTCGCTGGCGGCAGAGTCGGAGATGGCGCCGGCGCGCATCGACTCGGTGTTGACCATGCCGACGATGGTGTCGCTGGTGTTCTTGGCGCGCTGCTCGGGGCTGGCGTTGCGGATGCTCGCCATGACCGCGTTCGCGACCGCCTCGACCTGCTCGGGCGGCGCGCCGGGACCGGCAAAGAAGTTGCCCAGGTAAGGGTACATGTCCACCACCATCAGGCGCGACAGCGCTTCCGGATGGCGCGCCGCCAGCATCATGCCCATGGTGCCGCCCATCGAATGCCCGATTACGGCCGGCTGCTTCAGGCCGGCCTCCTTGATGTAGCGCGCGATCTCGTCGGCCACGGGCGCCGCCACCTTGCCTTCGGTGTTGCCGCCCGCCGGCTGGCCGGCGAAGCCCGACACCTGCACCAGGTGGTAGCGGTAGCCCTTTACCGCGGCCACGGTCGAGGCCCAGGCGCGCGGCGAGGAATTCAGACCGGGGATCAGGACCACGTCGGGCCCGGAGCCCTCCGTGCGCACCGTGATGCGCGTCGATTCGAAGGGCGCGGCCAGGGCGCTGGAGAATGGCAGGAAGGCGGCGAAGCTTGCCGCGGCCAGCAGGCTGCGGCGTGAAAGCGAGGTGCGACGCATGTGGATCCCCTTGTTGTTATAAATAGCGGGAATCATCATAGCAGCGCCCGCCATGCATGGCGGGCCCCTGCGGCACATTATCTGAATCGCATGAATCAGCCGTACTTCACCGAGCAGCCGTAGGGCTTGGTGACGGCCTGGCTCAAGGGCTTGCCGGCCAGCGATTCGTCGATCGCCTGCACCATGTAGTTGGTGGAGCTCTTGATATCGGCCGGATTGGCGCTCGGCTTGCTGTCGATCGCGCCGGCGTACACCAGCTTGCCGCTCGGGTCGATCAGGTACATGTGCGGCGTGGTGCGCGCGCCGTAGGCCTTGCCGATGGCGCCGCCCGTGTCCATGATGGTGGCCGCGGGCATGGCCTTCTTCGCCTTGACCCAGTCGCTGATGGCGGCCGACTTCTTGTTGTGGTCGCCGTCGGCGCTGGTGCTCACCGACAGCCAGACCACGCCCTTGTCGGCGGCGTACTTCTGCACGGTGGGCATGTTGCCGCTGTCGTAGTGCTTCTTGACGAAGGGGCACTCCGGGTTGACCCATTCGAGCACCACGTACTTGCCCTTGTACTGGTCGAGCGAGACCGGCTTGCCGGCGGTGTCGACGCCCTTGAAGGCGGGTGCCGGCTGGCCGACCACGGCTTCGGCGAGGGCGCTGCCATTGAGAAGCAGGGCGGCGGCGAACAGCGAGAATGCGATGGTGCGCTTCATGAAATCCTCCTGGTGGTTGGTCTGGTTGGACTGCTTGAACTGTTGATTACGGCGCGGCCAGGGCCTGCCTGACTTCCTCCACACTCGGCAGTTCCGACAACAGCGTCGGCTGCGGCGCACCTTTGCGGTAGAGCGCGTACACCGGCACGCCGCTGCGTCCGAGTTCCTTCAGCGCCTGCGTGATCGTTTCGTCGCGCCGGGTCCAGTCGGCGCGCAGCAGCAGCACCTCCCTGGCCTGGAAGTCCCGCATCAGTCCCGGGTCGGCGAGGGTGGTGCGCTTGTTGTACTGGCAGGTGACGCACCATGCCGCGGTGAAGTCGACGAAGACCGGCCGGCCCTGCTGGCGCGCCTGGGCCACCGCCTGCGGCGACCAGGCCTGCCAGCCGGCCGACGCTGCGGCCGTGGCCGCATTTGCCTGACCATGCTGGAACGCCGGCCAGGCCCAGGCAGCCGCGCCCAGGAATGCCAGGGCGGCGGCGCCGATGCCGGCAAAGCGCCCGGCATGGCTGCGCGCCGGGATACCCAGCACCCACACGCCGAAGGCGGCGGCCACGATCAGGCCGAGGATGGCCGCGACTGCGTCGACGCCGGCCTGCTGCCCGAGCACCCACAGCAGCCACACCACGGTGGCGAACATCGGGAAGGCCATGAAGGTCTTGAAGCGCAGCATCCATGGACCCGGACGCGGCAGCACGCGGGCCAGGCCGGGGAACAGGCTGGCGGCGAGATAGGGTGCGGCCATGCCTGCGCCCAGCGCGGCGAACACCGACAGCGCCTCTGGCGCGGGCTGGGACAGGGCGGCGCCCAGAGCAGCCCCCATGAAGGGCGCGGTGCAGGGCGAAGCCACTGCCACCGCCAGCACGCCGGTGAGGAAGTCGTCCAGCACCGGGTTGCGCGCCCGCGCATTCAGGATGCGGCTCGGGAGCATGTGACGGAACTCGAACAGGCCGGCCAGGTTGAAGCCGATCAGCGTGAACAGGATGGCCAGCGCCGCCACGAAGGGCGGCGACTGCAGCTGGAAGCCCCAGCCCAGGCCCTCGCCGCTGGCGCGCAAGGCCAGCAGCAGCGCGGCCAGCAGCAGGAAGGAAGCGACGACGCCCAGGGTGTAGGCGAAGCCGCCCGCCACGATCCGCTTGCGCTCGCCGCCATGATGGGCGAAGCCGAGCACCTTCAGCGACAGCACCGGGAACACGCAGGGCATCAGGTTCAGGATGGCGCCGCCGAGGAAGGCGAAGGCCAGCACCACCAGCCAGGGACGCTCGGCGCCGCTGTCGACCGGCACGGATGCCGGTGGCGCGGCTGGCGCCGGTGCCGCCGCGGCCGCACCCGGTGTCGGCCAGGGGCCCGCGATCGCGAAGCTGATGGGGATGCCGGGCGCCTGGTGGCCCGCGGTGATCACCGCATCCATGGATGCCGGGCTGTCGCTGCGCTGGCTCGACAATGGCGCGCGCAGCACCAGCTGCCCGTCCTTCCACTCCTGCGCCAGCGGCGCCGGGTGGTCGATCACGCCGCCGTTCGCCGGGAACAGCTGCAAGGCCTGGCCACGGTAGGCGGGCGGCAGCCCCCGGGCCTCGATCACCAGCGCATTGTTTTCGATCCTGGCAGCGGCTTTCAAGCCGGGCACCTCGCGCGGCGCGCTGTCGAAGGCGCGCTGGAACAGCGCGGCATGGGTGGAGACGGGGCCGGGCGCGAGGATGGTGTCGAGTTCCGCGAATTCCGGGATGCATACCTCTTCGCAGATGAGGAAGTCGGCGCGCAGCTTCACCGGCACTGGCCCACCTTGATAGTCGGCCGGCACCGTCAGGCGCACCGGCAGCAGCAGGTCGCCGTCGTAACCGTAGTTCATCAGGGGACCGAGCGGCAACTGCTTCGGTGTCGGCCAGGCGATGTCGCCGGTCGCGAAGCCGGGCGGCAGGGTCCAGGCCGTGGTGGTGGGCAGGCCCGAGTCGCCCGGGTTGAGCCAGTAGGTATGCCAGTGCGGCTGGTGCTCGATGCGCAGGCCCAGCCAGACGTCAAGGCCGGGCTTGATGCCGCCTGGTGCGTGCACCAGCAGGCTGGCGCGCGCATGACCGGTCTCGGCCGTGGAGGCGGCCTGTGCCCAGCCCGCATGGAAGGAGAGCACCAGGGCCAGCAGGAAGGCCGGGAAAAAGCGCAGGAAGCCTGGACGCCGCATCTCAGCGTCCATCGGCGCTGGCGGGCAGGGCTGTGCAGGCAATCAAGGCTGGCGTTCTGGCATCCATCTTCTTGTTCCCGGTTGGAAGAGCGCTGCATAGGGCGCCCGCGGCCGGACAGCAAGGCCGGCGGGACAACCAATATTAGCAGGAACCCAAGCCGAAGAATCGGCCGCAGGATGGCGACTTTGTTGCGAGTTTGTTTCCGGAATATGTATATCTAAGGTGCCAGCCGGTAGCGCTGCTCGCGGTAGAGGAGGGACGGCAGCATCACGTGAGCCATTGCCTGGTCAACCTGGGCCCGGCTCGGCTTGCCCGCGTAGGGATCGAGCACGCCGCTAGCGGCATCATAGCGGCCCAGCAGGGGCGCCTTGCCGGGGCGCAGGATGGTGGCCGAGGAGCCTTCCAGCCAGGTGAACAGGTTATTGAACTGGATCAGGGCACGTCCCGGCGAGCTGCTGTCGCGCACGAAGTCGCGGCCGATCATCGGGTGGGTGCTCGACACGCCCAGCAGCGACAGCAGAGTCGGCGCCAGGTCGACCTGGCTGGCGATGGTGGCGATCCGCTTCGGCTGGATGTCGGCGCCGAGGATCAGGCCCGGGATGTGGAACTTCTTGATCGGCACCAGGGCATTGCCGTACACCCGGTTGTCATGGTCGGCCACGATCAGGAATACGGTGTCCTTCCAGTAGTCCTGTTTCTTCGCTTCGCGGATGAACTTGCCGAGGGCGTGATCGGCATATTTCACCGCATTGTTGACCGTTTGCTTGTCGGGGTCATGCAGCGCGATCTTCCCGTCCGGGAACTCGAAGGGTTCGTGGTTGGACGAGGTGAAGATCAGGCTGAAGAAGGGTTTTTTCGCGGCATGCAGGCTGTTCAGGCGCTCCAGCGACTTGTCGAACAGATCTTCGTCGGAGGCGCCCCAGCTGCCCACGAAGGACGGGCGCATTTGGCCGATGTCGACGATCTTCTGGAAGCCGTTGCCGGTGAAGAAGCTGCGCATATTGTCGAAGTGCGCTTCGCCGCCGTAGACGAACTCGGTGTGGTAGCCCTGCTGGCCCAGGCCTGCCGCCAGCGTGTAGAAGTTCTGCTGGGCCAGCGACAGCTTGACCACGCTGCGCGCCGGTGTCGGCGCGTAGCCGGCCACCACCGCTTCGATGCCGCGCACCGAGCGGGTGCCGGTGGCGTAGAGCTGCTCGAACCACCAGCCTTCGTGCTTGAGCTTTTCCAGCTCCGGCGTCACCGGCAGGCCGCCCAGCGACTGCACGAAGGTGGCGCCCAGGCTTTCTTCCAGCACGATGACCAGGTTCAGCGGGTGCTCGCGCTGGATTGCGGCCGGCTGGTGGTGCAGGGTTGGCAGCTGCGGGTTGTCGAAGCGCGCCCCGGCCAGCCAGGGCGCCGCGCGCACCTGCTCGAGCACCTTGGCGCGCGGCATGTCGCCGTAGATTTCCGAGGATACCGATTCCTTGCGCATCGATCCGATGGCGTCGAACACGGACCAGGCCGAGTTGATGATAAGGGAATTGACCATTGAATCGCCCGTCAGGGCGAACAGGGCGGGATTGGCCGGGCGGTGCCCGGTGGTCGAGCGCACCTGCATGAAGACCGCGATGCAGAGCACGGGCCAGAGCAGCAGCAGCTTGCGCGAGGACCACATGTTCATGCCGTTCGACGCGCGCTGCAGCAGCCGGTACAGGAGCACGGCCAGCACGACGGTCAGTCCGACGCCCAGCAGCAGGGCGGTGCGAAAGCCGTTCCACAAGGTGGCGAACACTTCGTGCGGATAGGCCAGGTATTCGATGAACAGGCGGTTCGGGCGGACATCGTACTGCATGATGAACTGCGGCGAGGACAATTCCATGAAGACGATGAAGACCAGCGCGAAGGTGGCCCAGGCCACCGTGGCCGTGCGCCACAGGCGGGCCGAGAAGCGGTGCGCGAACAGGGGCGCCAGCAGCAGCGGGACCGCCAGGAAATAGCCGAGCAGGATAAGGTCGGCCCGGGCACCCTGCAGGAACAGCACGGCCGAGATGCCGGTCGCCTCCACCCGTTCCCACTGCCAGGCGGCCAGGGCCACGCGCGACAGGCTCAGGATGAGCAGTCCCAGCAGAAGCATCTGCAGCAGGCTGGCGTAGGGGCCGGCCCAGCGGGTGATTCGGGCCAGGCGCGCCGAGGGGGTCTTGTCCTGGGAGGTGCTGCTGGATGCTTTTGGAAACATGAAAACGCGTTGCGACGCCTGGTTGACGTGGAACACACATCGCCAGGCGATGCCCCGTGGTGCCCCGCCTGGTAGGCAGCGCGACCGTGTATGTATATTATGCTCAGATCATAGTCGATGCTACGCGGCAACGGCTCAGTCCGGCGTTACTGGGGCGTTAAGAATGCGTTAAATGACGCGTACATACGACGAAAGGGGGGCCGCCCGCGGGAGCG
>NZ_JNNN01000020.1:0-35996 GCF_000735635.1 Massilia sp. LC238
TTGTCCTTGTCCGGTGGCTCGGGGATGTGGAAAAGGACACGGCTTCGAGCCGGGCGGGGCAAAGGCGCCGGCGGCCGGGGTGAAGCTATTGCGGGTGCGGGGCAAGCCCCCAGAGCTGCTCGATGAAGTCCGGTAAATCGGGGGGGGGGCGGGGCCACTGGTGGCCCAGCTCCACCCCCCCGCCGCGCCGCGGCTCCGCGTCCAGCTCCCAGTCCGGCAGCACGTAGCGCAGCCTGCCGCCGGTCTCATGCACGGCCGGCCGGTGCGTGTGGCCATGGATGATGACCGAGGCCTGCGCCGAATCGAAAAGCGCCTCCACGCTCGAGGGCGTCACATCCATGATCTCGTAGGATTTGCCGGCCTGCGCCTCGCGGCTGCCTTCGCGCAGCCCGGCGATGATCGCCTTGCGCTGGGCCAGGGGCATGCCGAGGAACTGCTGCTGCCATGCGCGGTCGCGCACCTGGGCGCGGAAGGCCATGTACTTGAGGTCGGCGGTGCATTGGGCGTCGCCGTGCACCAGGGCGATGCGTTTTCCGCCGGCACTGATCACATGCGGCTCTTCCAGCAGGCTGAGCCCGGCCGCTTCGGCAAAGCCCGGCCCGACCAGGAAATCGCGGTTGCCGGCCAGCCAGTAGACGGCGGTGCCGGCGTCGCTCACGGCGCGGATGGCGCCAAGGACCTGCTGGTGGAAAGGCTCGTCGACGTCGTCGTCGCCGGCCCAGTATTCGAAGATATCGCCGAGCAGGTAGAGCCGCTCGGCATGGATCGCACGCTCCGCCAGGAAGCGGAAGAAGGCTTCGGCCGTGCGTGGATGCGAGACCTGCAGGTGCAGGTCCGAGATGAACAGCGCGTACGTGCGCGCGGGCGTGGTCACGGGGGTGATCACTGAGCTGACGGGTGTTGCAGGCCCCGGCGCACGTGCTTCATCAGATGACTTCGACCTTCTCGATGACGACCGGATCGACCGGCACGTCCGAGTGCATGCCGCTGCGGGTGGTCTTCACGCCGTTGATCTGGTCGACGATGTCCTGGCCTTCGGTGACCTTGCCGAACACGGCGTAGCCCCAGCCGTCCTGGCCTGGATAGTTCAGGAAGGCATTGTCCTTGGTGTTGATGAAGAACTGGGCCGATGCCGAGTGCGGCGCCGAGGTGCGGGCCATGGCGATGGTGTACTTGTCGTTCTTCAGGCCGTTCTTGGCTTCGTTCTCGACGGTCGCGTCGGTCGGCTTTTGCTTCATGCCCGGCTCGAAGCCGCCACCCTGGATCATGAAGTCCTTGATCACGCGGTGGAAGATGGTGTTGCTGAAATGACCCTTGTTGACGTAGTCGATAAAGTTGGCAACGGTCTTCGGGGCCTTGTCGGCATCCAGTTCGACGGTGATGTTGCCCATATTGGTGGTCATGCGAACGCTGGTCATGTGCTGTCCTGTTGAGTTGGTTATTGTTAATGCGGCAAACGCATCCGCTATTTTACAAGCTTGTCGCCCTTGAGCACGCTTACTGACTTAATGAAGATCGGCGTCACCGGCACGTTCTGCATGCCGCGCACGTCGTCCACCATCACGCCCTTGATCTTGTCCACGACTTCCTGACCCTTCACGACCTTGCCGAAGACGGTATAGCCCGAGCCTTTGTAGAACGGATGGTCGATGCCCGAATTGTCGGCGACGTTGATGAAGAACTGCGAGGTGGCCGAGTCCGGGTGGTCTTCGCGCGCCATCGCGATGGTGTACGGCTGGTTCGACAGGCCGTTATTCGATTCGTTCTTGACCGGCTTGTTGGTCTTGCGGCCCTCGAACTTCTCGTTCATGCCGCCGGCCTGGATCATGAAGCCGTCGATCACCCGGTGGAAGATGGTGCCCTTGTAGAATCCCTGCTTTACGTACTGCATGAAGTTGGCCACTGTCTTCGGCGCCCGTTCCTCGTCGAGCTGGACCACGATGTCGCCCATCGTGGTCTTGATCGACACCTGCGGACCCTTGACGACCGGCGCGGCGGGCGCGGCATCCTGGGGAGCGTCGGTGGTCGTTTCTTGCGGCGCGCCCGAGGCGGCGCCGGAAAGGAGCAGGGCGCCGGCGCCCAGGGCGATGCCCTTGAGCAGCAAACGGCGGAAGGCGGTGGTCATTGTCTGGGCTCTCCTCTGATGGATACCGCGCAATGCGGTGTCAAGTGTTTTCCCGAAAAATAAAGCTGAACCATATGCGGCCAGCCGGGATTTTAACAATGCTATACTTTGCGCAGAACGTCCCATTCTATCAAAGAAGAACAACACCCGAGGGTATAGACGATCTCGACGCGCCGCAGTTTCAGCTCCGATCCTCTCCCTCACCAGAATACACCCATGAGCCAACTCAAGATTTACAACACGCTCGCGCGTGACAAGCAGGTATTTGTCCCGATGGAAGCCGGCAAGGTCGGCATGTATGTGTGCGGCATGACCGTGTACGACTACTGCCACATCGGTCACGCGCGGATGATGATGGCTTTCGACGTGATCTATCGCTGGCTGATGGCCTCGGGCTATGAGGTCAAGTACGTCCGCAACATCACCGACATCGACGACAAGATCATCAAGCGCGCCGTCGAGAACGGCGAGACTATCGGCCAGCTGGTCGAGCGCAACGTGAAGTACATGGACGAGGACATCGGCGCCCTGGGCATGCTGCCGCCGACCGTGGTGCCGCGCGCCACCGAGTACGTGCCGCAGATGCTGTCGATCATCGAGCAGCTCGAAGCCAAGGGCCTCGCCTACCGGAGCGAGGACGGCGACGTGAACTACGCCGTGCGCGGCTTCGAAGGCTACGGCAAGCTGTCCGGCAAGTCGCTCGACGACCTGCGCGCCGGCGAGCGCGTCGACGTCAACAGCGGCAAGCGCGACCCGCTCGACTTCGTGCTGTGGAAGGCCGCCAAGGAGACGGAGCCGGCCGAGGCCAAGTGGGACTCCAAGTGGGGCAAGGGCCGTCCGGGCTGGCACATCGAGTGCTCGGCCATGTCCTGCGCCACCCTGGGCCAGCATTTCGACATCCATGGCGGCGGCGCCGACCTGCAGTTCCCGCACCACGAGAACGAGATCGCCCAATCGGAAGGCGCGTTCGGCGGCAACATGGTCAACTACTGGATCCACAACGGCTTCGTGCGCGTGGACAACGAGAAGATGTCCAAGTCGCTGGGCAACTTCTTCACCATCCGCGACGTGCTCAAGAAGTACGACGCCGAAGTCGTCCGCTTCTTCATCCTGCGCGCCCACTACCGCAGCCCGCTGAACTATTCGGATGCCCACATCGACGACGCCAAGGGCGCGCTGACCCGCCTGTACACGGCGCTGTCGACGGTCGACATCGATAAGGAGCAGCCGGCCGTGAACTGGGACGAAGCCCACGCCGTGCGCTTCCGCGAAGCGATGGACGACGACTTCAACACGCCGCTGGCCGTGGCCGAGCTGTTCGACCTGGCGAGCGAAGTCAACCGCAGCAAGTCGCTGGATGCCGCGCGCCAGCTCAAGGCGCTGGCCGGCGTGCTGGGCATCCTCGAACGGGCGCCGCAAGCCTTCCTGCAAGGCGGCAGCGAAGGCGGGGACGCGAGCATCGATGACGCGATCGCGCGCCGCGCCGCCGCCAAGAAAGCCCGCAACTTTGCGGAAGCGGACGCCATCCGCGCCGAACTGACTGCCGCCGGGATCATCCTGGAAGACAAGCCGGACGGAACGACGACCTGGCGCCGCGCATAATGGCCGCCGACAAGGACACATCCGCGGCCATGGAGCCGCAGGGAGAGCTCGCCGTCCCGATCTACTGGGCGGAAGCGAAGGCCGCGCTGATCGCGCGCGACCGCATCATGGCCAAGCTGATCCCCCAGATCGGCGATCTGCACCTGCGTGGCCAGCCCGACCCCTTTACCACGCTGGCACGTTCGATCGTGGGCCAGCAGGTGACGCCGAAGGCGGCCGACGCCGCCTGGGCCAGGCTGCTGGCCACCTGCCCGAAGCTCTCGCCGGCCCAGGTGCTCAAGGCCGGCGCCGTCGAGCTGGCCGGCTGCGGACTGTCCAAGCGCAAGACCGAATACATCCTCGACCTGGCCGACAGTTTCAAGGCCAAGCGCGTCCATGCCGACCTGTGGTCGCAGATGGACGACGAGGCCGTCATCGCCGAACTGGTCCAGATCCGCGGCATCAGCCGCTGGACAGCGGAGATGTTTTTGATATTTAATCTGCTCCGTCCAAACGTGCTGCCGCTCGACGATCCCGGCCTGATCCAGGGAATCAGCCAGAATTATTTCTCTGGCGAACCTGTTTCTCGCAGCGATGCGCGCGAAGTGGCGGCGAACTGGGAGCCCTGGCGTACGGTGGCAACCTGGTATTTATGGCGTAGTCTCGATCCGGTATCCGGTTCGGGTACGGTAGAATAACGCCCACAACAGGGGCCCACGAGGCCCGGTGCATGCTGCGCGAACGGAAACGCTGCGGCCACGAAATAATCCGGAGGTACAATGACTAAAACAACTTTCCTCAATTTTGAGCAGCCGATCGCCGAGCTGGATTCCAAGATTGAAGAGCTGCGTTTCGTGCAAGACGATTCCGCCGTCGACATCTCGGAAGAGATCGACCGCCTGGCCAAGAAGAGCCAGCAGCTCACCAAGGACATCTACGCCAAGCTGACCCCGTGGCAGGTGTCGCAGATCGCCCGTCACCCGCAGCGTCCGTATACGATGGACTACGTGAACGCGATCTTCACCGACTTCCACGAACTGCACGGCGACCGCAGCTTTGCCGACGACCAGTCGATCATCGGCGGCCTGGCCCGCTTCAACGGCCAGGCCTGCATGGTCATCGGCCACCAGAAGGGCCGCGACACCAAGGAACGCGCGATGCGCAACTTTGGCATGCCGCGTCCGGAAGGCTACCGCAAGGCCATGCGCCTGATGAAGCTGGCGGAAAAATTCGGCCTGCCGATCTTCACCTTCGTCGATACCCCGGGCGCCTTCCCGGGCATCGACGCCGAAGAGCGCGGCCAGTCGGAAGCGATCGGCCACAATTTGTACGTGATGGCCGAGCTGAAAGTGCCGCTGATCGCCACCATCATCGGCGAAGGCGGTTCGGGCGGCGCGCTGGCGATCGCCGTGGGCGACGCGGTGCTGATGCTGCAGTATTCGACCTATTCGGTGATCTCGCCGGAAGGCTGCGCCTCGATCCTGTGGAAGACCTCGGAGCGCGCCAGCGACGCCGCCGACGCCCTGGGCCTGACCGCGCACCGCCTGAAGGCCATCGGCCTGATCGACAAGATCGTCAACGAGCCGCTCGGCGGCGCGCACCGCGATCCGAAGCAGATGGCGCAGCTGCTCAAGCGCGCACTGGCCGATACCCTGCGCCAGTTCCAGGGCATGAAGACCAAGGACCTGCTCGACGCCCGTCACGCAAAGCTGATGGCTTACGGCAAGTTCAAGGAAACACTGCCGCGCGAAGAGTGAGTTCCACCCGTACCGGACAAGTTCCGGTGACCTTCGCGCAGGCCATGCACGGCCTGCGCGAGTCGTTTACCCCCACCTCCATTGCGCTTGCCTGCAGCGGCGGCCTCGACTCGATGGCCCTGCTGCGGCTTGCCCATGCCTGGGCTGCCGAGCAGGGCATCGTCCTGCATGCCTTCCACGTCCATCACGGGCTGAGCCCGAATGCCGATGCCTGGCTGGCGCATTGCCGTGAGGCCTGCGCGGCGCTCGGCATCGCCTTCGACAGCCGCCATGTCGAGGTCGTCAAGGGCAAGGACGGCATCGAGTCGGCCTCACGCAGGCTGCGCTACCGCGCGCTGGGCGAGATGTGCGTCGCCCACGGCGTGCCGCTCCTGCTCACCGCCCACCACCTCGACGACCAGGCCGAGACGGTCCTGCTCCAGCTGCTGCGCGGCTCCGGCCCGGCCGGGCTGTCGGGCATGGATGCGGCCAACCGCGCGCCCGGCATGCTGGGCGACCCGGAACTGGTCATGGCGCGTCCGCTGCTGCCGCTGTCGCGCGCCCAGCTCGAAGACTACGTGCGTGCCGAAGGCCTGGCGTGGGTCGAGGATGAATCGAACAGCGATCCGCGCTATGCCCGCAACGCCTTGCGCCACGCGGTGATGCCGGCGCTGGCAGCCAGCTTCCCGGGTTACCAGGCGCGGCTGGCGCGCGGGGCGGCCCACGTGCAGTCGGCCCAGCGCATCCTGGATGAAGTCGCGGAGCAGGACCTGGCCGCCTGCCTCGAAGGCGAAGCGATTGACTTGTCGCGCGTGCAGAAACTCAGCCGCGACCGCGCCGACAACATGCTGCGCCACCTGTTCCATGTGCGCGGCCTGGCGATGCCCTCGACCGCCTGGCTGGCCGAGATGGTGTCCCAGCTGTTCTCGGCGCGCGAGGATGCGCAATTGAAAGTGACGCACCCGGGCTGCGATATCCGCCGCCACCGCGGCAAGCTCTACCTCACACCGAAGCTGCCGGAGCTTGCCGGCATGCGCGACCCCGACGATATCGGTGTCCTGGTCAAGGAGGGCCAGCGCTTCCGCTGGAACGGGGAGGCCGCGCTGGACTTTCCTGCCTATGGCGGCGCCCTCCATTTCGAGGACGCGCCAGAAGGATTCGATCCGGCCTGGCTGCGCAGCCAGCTCCTCACCATCGACTTCCGCCAAGGCGGGGAGCGCCTCAAGCCCGCCGCCAACCGTCCCAGCCGTGGACTAAAGGCGCATTACCAGGCCCTCGGCGTGCCAAGCTGGGAGCGCGAGCGTGCGCCGCTGGTGTGGGCGGACCGCGAGCTGCTGTTTGCCGCCGGCATCGGCATGGATTGCCGCCATCTGAGTGCGGGGCAGGGCGAGCGCATCGCACTGCGCTGGGTGCCCCAAGCTGTCTAGACTTGTTTTTGTTTCTATACGAAAACGGTATTACTTTATTTTGTTTTCGTATAGCTTTTTCTCCCGACCGTCTTGTGATACTGCGCTGCAGCATGCTAGAGTAAGGGTCCCCTTTTGATCTTTCAACAAGCTGGAACCCTCCCTGATATGGCTTTAATTGTCCACAAGTATGGCGGGACGTCGATGGGCTCGACGGACCGTATCAAGAATGTCGCGGCCCGCGTGGCGAAGTGGCATGATGCCGGCCACCAGATCGTCGTGGTGCCTTCCGCGATGTCCGGTGAAACCAACCGCCTGATCGCGCTGGCCAAGGAAATCATGCCGCAACCGGACCCGCGCGAACTGGACATGATTGCCTCGACCGGCGAGCAGGTCTCGGTGGGTCTCCTGGCGATGGCGCTGCTGGCCATCGGCAAGGACGCGGTCTCGTACACCGGCTGGCAGGCGGGCATCCGCACCGATTCCTCGTTCACCAAGGCGCGCATCCAGTCGATCGACGACACCCGTGTGCGCGGTGATCTCGAAGCCGGCAAGATCGTCATCATCACGGGTTTCCAGGGCATGGACGAGGATGGCAACATCTCGACGCTGGGCCGTGGCGGTTCGGACACCTCGGCCGTGGCGATCGCCGCCGCGCTGAAGGCCGACGAATGCCTGATCTACACCGACGTCGACGGCGTGTACACGACCGACCCGCGCGTGGTGCACGAGGCGCGCCGCCTGAACAAGATCACCTTCGAGGAAATGCTCGAACTGGCCTCGCTGGGCTCGAAAGTGCTGCAGACGCGTTCGGTCGAATTCGCAGGTAACTACCAGGTCCCGACGCGCGTGCTGTCGTCGCTGACCGATCCCCTGATGCCGCTGGACGAAGAAGCGAAGTCCGGCACCCTGATTTCGTTTGAGGAAGAAAGCAACATGGAACAAGCCGTCATCTCCGGTATCGCCTTCAATCGCGATGAAGCCAAGATCACCGTCCTGGGCGTGCCGGACAAGCCGGGCGTGGCCTTCCACATCCTGGGCCCGATCGCCGAAGCAAATGTCGAAGTCGACATGATCATCCAGAACCAGTCGGTGGACGGCAAGACCGACTTCACCTTCACCGTCTCGCGCGGCGACTACGCGAGGGCGATGGGCGTGCTGGAAGAGCAGCGCGAGGCGCTGGGCGCGGCCAAGATCCTGGGCGATGCGAAAGTGTCGAAGGTGTCGGCCGTGGGCGTCGGCATGCGCAGCCACGTCGGCGTGGCCTCGCAGATGTTCCGCACGCTGTCGGAAGAGGGCATCAACATCATGATGATCTCGACCTCGGAGATCAAGATCTCGGTGCTGATCGACGAGAAATACATGGAACTGGCCGTGCGCGCCCTGCACAAGGCTTTTAACCTCGAGCAAGCTTAACAATTTTCAAAATTTTTGGGCGTGCGTCCTTGACGCAACGTGCACCAGCCCTTAAGATGCGTGCACTCAGCGCTGACTGACACACAAGTCGGAACTGATTGGAGGCGTGGCCGAGTGGCCGAAGGCACTTCCCTGCTAAGGAAGCATATGGGCTTAAACCTGTATCGTGGGTTCGAATCCCACCGCCTCCGCCAAGTTATAAATAAGAAAGCCACCGCAAGGTGGCTTTTTTATTTGTAGCGTCGGCGGAGGCGAGGAGAGCGCCTGCGCGCTCTCCGCGTGGGATTCGAAGGGTTGCGCGTACTCGCGCAACCGCGGCCCGCGGAACGTGGGTGAATCCCACTTTGCGCCCGCACCGCGGGCGCCCCGCGAGCGCAGCTCGCGTCCTGTCCCCACTTTAAAAAGGCTTGCGTACACGCGGCCGCCTTAACACTCACACGGCACCCCCACCGGCATCCCCAACCCCTCCACCGTCGCAATCGTCGTCGAAAACGGCAGCGCAAACGAAAACGGAATCAGCGAGAACAAGGGCACGTAAGGCACGGCGTCGCACTCATCCGCCCCTCCACCGGGCATGCAGATGCGAACCCGCACCAGACGAATGCAGCGTGCACCCTCCATGTCCTGTGCGCAGTTGACGCGGTTCTCCAGCGGATTCGCGGGCAAAACCGTCCCGAGCGATACGGGAATGTTGGAGTTCGCCGGAAGGTGCAGGTAGTCGATCTTGACGTGCCGATCCGAGATGGGATCGCCCATCAACAGAACGCCCGGCGTAGTCCGGAAAATTGCCTGCTCACGTACATCCTGCATGGCGCCCTCGTTGCTGAAGTCCGTATTCACGGCCAGCGCCGCGGCCCGGCGCGTCACTTCCTGCAGCGTATTGCAGAGGTACATCGCCCGTGCAAGCTCGACAATGCCGAAAAACAGGATGAAGAAGATCAGCCCCACCAGGGCGAATTCCACCGCGGCACCGCCAACTTGCTTCACCGGTGACCGGTAACACATGCGGGTTTGCTTAGTTGTTGTCATGATATAGCTCGACCTTCGCTCCTAGCGTCTGCTCGGGAACCAGCCCGGCGAATTCTCCGTAAAGGGAGGTGGCGGTCGCCGTCCTGGTCATGAAGAACTTGCCTATGCCGAGTACGCTTGCTTTGTTGTCGGTGACGGGGCAAGCCAGCAGGGGAAGGTTCAAGACGCGCCGGCCCCGGATCGTCTTGTTCGTCCCCCCCAGCGCCTTGTAGAAGATTGAGCCGCTCTTGTATGAATACGGCGTGGGCGTGGTCGCATCGGACGGATAGGGCGTGGCCGTGGAAGGTCTCGGCTTGCCGGCATACAGGGTCTCCCACGCCGCGGTGTCGAACGTGGCATAACCCCCCGCCGGTTCCGGATCGCCCAGGTCCTCGTACGATTCATACTTCACCGCCTTGGCGTACGACCACAGCGGCCCCCAGTGGGCGGCCGTGGTGCCGGTGGGCGCGCTGTCCGGTCCCGCGATCGTCCACCGTCGTTCCGTGGTCTCCAGGCGTTTTGCCGCTTGTCCCTCCGGTTGTACGCTCATCCATGGCGAGCCGCCGTCGTAGGTATATTCCTTGATGTTCGCATCGGCTGGCGCCGTACGGGCGTCACACGGGATCCGCGGCGTGGTGCTGTAGGAACCGAAGCGCGAATTCAGATGGTAGTAAAGGCTGGAAATCGGGAATGAAGATGACACGACCACTTTCCCGCCTGTCAGCCTGGTCATCGCCATCGTGCCTGTGCACACGAAGGGAGCAAGGGTATCGACATTGGTGATGGGCGCAGTGCCCGGCAGGGGATTGACCGTGAAGGTCTGTCCGGCGGTCGACCCGGGCCGGTTAAGGTCCAGCAAGTTGTAACTGATGCCGCGCCGAAAACCGTGTTCCTCGAGTTCGCCGTTGTGATCGCGGCGCGCCTCATCGCGCATGGCGCAAATACCCAGCGGTGTCACGCTGATCGCGGAGCGTCCCGCGATTGCACGGACGCTGGAAGTCGCGATATCGGCGCTTGCGAATACATGCAAGAAAGAAGCTTGTACCTTGCCGTAGCCGGCATCGAGGTCGCGCGTGTCCACTTTCACGAACAGTAATGCCTCGGCGTCTTCCTTTGCCTCCGCCGCGCCTCGCCAGGGTCCCCCCGGGCTGCTCCCGAATGTGATGGCGCGTTCCAGCGATCCCACTCGCTTCTTGCCGTACTGGTAGCTGGCCTCCCATTCCGAGATCGACATGGCGGTCGTCACCGCGTCCAGCGCACGCTGGATTCCCTGTTCGGTTCCGTCGAGCTCATTCGCGGCTGCCAACGCGGCCACATCGGCCAGGTTCTGCAGCTCCATCGTGCGATTGTGGACGCGGGAGAGGTCGAGGGCCAGCACGAAGAAGGCGATGATGACGACGAGCGCTCCCGCGAACATGATGGCGATCGCTCCGCCCTCGCGAGCGGGAGGTCGCGGAGCGCCAGGTCGCCTCCCCACGCCGCGTGATGTATTTTGGTCCACTTCCATACGTCTCTCCTGGCCCTGGGCGCGTGCCTGAACACCCTGGCTTCGACTTCAGACATGCAGCTATCGCCCTGGGTAAGGGATGACCACCTTGCTTTTCAAGGAGATGTCGGAGTTACCCAGATACAGTGCAATCAAATCGGGGAACATATCGTTGCGAAGGGCGACTTCCACCCTGACACGAACGGTAGCCGGTCGAGTGGCGTTGCATGGTCCGTCGTCGCATACAGGCAATATTGTTATTCCGTCTGCCCAAGGGACGATGTCCATCAGCTCCTGCTGCGCTATCCACCGGGCGACCGCCGGATAGCGCGCCTCGTTGAATCCCCCTCCAGTCGTTCGTATTTCAGCTTGCGTGGCCGTCGAGAGAAATCGCGCGGCATCGTGCGCAGCCTTCTGCGTTGCACTGTAAGCCCAGAAGATGCGCGCGAAAAACACCATCAAGGTGAGAAGCATGACGAAAAGAGGCAGAATGAGTGCCATTTCGACGGCAACACTTCCCTTTTCCGTCTTGCGGAACAGCCGCGGCCACGTTTTCATCGCTTTCCTTCCCAGAGCCCTTAGCCTGTCTCGATTCTAGACACCGAATTTTTGAGGCAATTGACATAGGACATTGCGCCAACACATCATGACTTGGCGGCAGCAGGCTGGGTCGCAACATCGTCGCGTCCGGCCTTCGCCCGGCGCTCGGCGCGGCGCCGCTTGTCGGCCCTGACCAGCAAGGCGCAGCAGGCGCATATCCAGAATACCCAGCAGCCCAGCGGAAACAGCATGACATTGACGTCCGGGTAAGCCAGCGCGATCGGGAGAAACAAGCCGCTCAATGCAGTGGCGCTGCACAGGAAAACGTGGTCGCGGGTGAACGCCAAGCGTGGCCATGGCGCAAAGCACAGGCATGCGGCCAGCAATCCGAACAGGACCAGGGCGCCGGTCAGGAACAGGATGCCGAGGAGCGCGCCGAGCAGAAACAGGAACAGGACGGGCAGCAGCGCCCAGGCCAGGCCTCTGGACGCAGGCTTTGCTTCCCCCGCCTTGCCCGGCGTCCCGGCCGCGGTGCGCGGCAGCGCAAGGACGGTCAGGATCGATCCCGGCAGCGCATTGAGCGCATGGGCGTACCAGCTTGCTCCCACGATGATGGCCCATGCTTCGAGAAGCGCCCATCCTGCCAGGGAGAAGACCAGGATGATGAAGGAATTGTCGGCTTGTTGCGTCGGCTGCGCGTCGTAGGACACCATGCATGACCTCTCGCGGTCGATCCGGGAACAGGCCAGGCTGCGTCGACCCGGCCGCTGAAGGGTGATTCCTCCAGTCTGGCCCCTGGGAATTCTTTCCGCAATAAAAGCTATCGGAGAATTGAGCTGCGTCAGCAGGGCACGGGGCCGCTCAGGCGTGGCCGATCCCGGCGTTGCTGTAGGTTCGTTCGAACTCCCAGATCGGCACGGGCCGGCCCAGCAGGTAGCCCTGCAGCGTTCCACAGCCCCCGCCGACCAGGAAGCTGCGCTGCGCCTCATGCTCGACCCCCTCGGCCACGATGTCGAGCTTGAGCTTGCGTGCCAGGGCGATGATGGCTTCGACGATTGGTGCGGCATCCGGATCGAGATGCACGTCGTGCACGAAGGAGCGGTCGATCTTCAGGGCGCTCAAGGGGAAGCGCTTGAGGTAGGCGAGCGAGGAGTAACCGGTGCCGAAATCGTCCAGCGAAAAATGTACGCCCTGCTTGCATAGCGTGCGCATCCGCTCGATGACCTCGGCAACGTTGTGGGCCAGCACGCTTTCGGTCAGCTCCAGGCACAGCTTGTCGGGAGGTGCGCCGGTATCGAGCAAGGCGCCGGCCACGCGCCCGGTGAAATCGGCACTGTGCAGCTGGTGCGCGCTGATGTTGACCGCAAGCTCGAGTTGGCCGAGCGTGCGGTCGGCGCGCCAGCGTGCCAGGGCGCGGCAGCTTTCATCGAGCACGTACTGGCCCAGCGGCACGATCAGGCCCGAGGATTCCGCCACGCCGATGAAGTCGTTGGGGACGAGCAGCGCGCCGTCGGCGCGGCGCCAGCGCACCAGCACCTCGGCGCCGACCAGGCGGCCAGCGCTGGAGAACTGCGGCTGGCAGTACAGCACGAACTCGTGCGCCGACAAGCCTTCGCGCAGGGCGTGCTCGAGCGCCACCTGGTGCTCGGCCGAGGCCTGCATGCCGGGGTCAAAAAAGCGCGCCGTATTGCGTCCCTCCGACTTGGCACGGTACATGGCCAGGTCGGCCTGCTTGAGGATGGTGTCGAGATCGGTCGCTCCGCCGTCGAACAGCGCAACGCCCATGCTCGGCGTGCTCAGGAACAGCCTGCCGTCCAGGTAATAGGGCTGGGCCAGGGAGCTTTGCAGCTTTTCCACGACATGCTGGGCCTCGGAGACCGCCTCCTGGGATTCCTCCGCCAGGTCTTCCAGCACCAGCACGAATTCGTCCCCGCCCAGGCGCGCCAGCTGGTCGCAGTGGCGCACTGTGTGGCGCAGGCGTTCCGCCACCTGGCGCAGCAGCATGTCGCCGAAGTCATGGCCCATGGTGTCGTTGAGCAGCTTGAAGTTGTCCAGGTCGAGGAAGATCACGGCCCCGAAACAGCCCGAGCGCTGGCTGCGCGCCAGCGCCTTGTCCAGCTCCTCGACCAGCAGGCGCCGGTTCGGCAGGCCGGTGAGGTGGTCGAAATTGGCGAGCTCATAGATGCGCTGCTCGGCCTGCTTGCGCTCGGTGAGGTCGGTATTGGTGCCGGAGACGCGCAGGGCCCGCCCCCTGGCGTCGCGCGTGACGAAACAGCGCGACAGCACCGGCACGTAATGCCCGTCATGATGGCGCAGGCGCCACTCGACGCTGTAGGTTTCGCGGTCCCCCTCCAGCAAGTCCTTCCAGAAGCGAAGCAGCTCGGGCCGGTCCTCAGGGTGCATCAGCTCCAGCCACAGGTCCGTATGGCAGCCGAGTTCGCCGGGCTGGTAGCCGAGCATGGTCCACCAGCGCTGGGAATAATGGATCTTGTTCTCGACGAGATCGTAATCCCAGTAGGCATCGGTCGAGCCCAGCAGGACAAGGCGCAGCCGCTCCTCGGATTTCTGCAGGCTTTGCTCGGCCTCCTTCAGCGCGGTGCAGTCGGTGAAGCACACGACCACCCGGCGCAATACCCCCTGCTCGTCGCGTTCCGGATAGGCATTACAGATCAGCCAGCGTACCGGGTCTGCTTCGGTGTCGCGAATGCCGAGCACCTGCTGGGACAGCTGGCGGCCGGTACGCAGCACGGCATTGACGGGAAACTGCTTCGCTTGCATGGGGCTGCCGTCGGCACAAAACAATTGCCAGGCCTTGCCGTCGGACCGGGTGCCGCGCAACTGCGCCAGGCTGCGCCCGATGAGCTCGCAGGCAAGACGGTTGGCGTGCAGGATGCGGCCGTCGACGTCATGCACGACGACGCCCGCCGGCAGGTGCTCGAGCAGGTCGTCGAGCCGGCGCTGAAGATCCGCGGCAGTGCTGGAAGCCATGATGACAGCTGGACCGGAGTGATCGTGTTGACGACCGATGGTAGCACGCCGCTCCAGTCCATGACAGGGCGGCACGGATATCCGTGCCCAGGCCACTATCCGGCCAGTATCTCCTCGACGGCAGCGATGTCCGCCACCGCCAGTTCCGGCATCGAGGCCGCCCGCACCGCCTCGACGACCTGCGAGGGCCTGCTCGCGCCGATCAGCGCCGACGTGAGCGCCGGCTGGCGCAGCACCCAGCGCAGCGCCAGTTGCGCCAGCGACTGTTCGCGCTGCTGCGCAAAGGCATTCAAGGCCCGCGAGATAGTCAAACGCTCGTCCGTGAGATGTTCCTTGCGCAGGAAGCCCGCGCTGCCCGCCGCGCGCGAGTCGCCCGGCAGCCCATCGCCCAGGTAGCGGTCGGTGAGCAGGCCCTGCGCCAGCGGAGAAAAGGCGACCGCGCCGATGCCTTCCTGCGCCAGCACCGGCAGCAGCTCGGTCTCCACCTGGCGCACGAACATGCTGTAGCGCGACTGGTTGACGATGCAGGGCGTGCCCAGCCGGCGCAGCTCCGCGGCGGCCAGGCGCGTCTGTTCGCCCGGGTAGTTCGAGATGCCGGCGTAGAGGGCGCGCCCGCTGCGCACGATGTAGTCGAGCGCCGCCATGGTCTCTTCGATCGGCGTGCTTGGGTCGGGCCGGTGGTGGTAGAAGATGTCGACGTAGTCGAGCCCCATGCGTGTCAGGCTCTGGTCGAGGCTGGCGACCAGGTACTTGCGGCTGCCCCAGTCGCCATAGGGCCCGGGCCACATGGTGTAGCCGGCCTTGGTGCTGACCACGATCTCGTCGCGGTAGGGCCGCAGGTCCAGGTCGAGGATGCGCCCGAAGTTGCTCTCTGCCGAGCCCGGCGGCGGGCCGTAGTTGTTGGCCAGGTCGAAGTGGGTGATGCCGAGGTCGAAGGCGCTGCGGACGATCTCGCGCTGGCGCGCCAGGTCGTCGCCGCCGCCGAAGTTGTGCCACAGGCCGAGCGAGATGGCGGGCAGGCGCAGGCCGCTGCGGCCGCAGCGGCGATAGGGGAGCGACCCGTAGCGCCCGGGAGCGGCTTCCCAGCTCAAGCCGCGATCGCGCCCGCGCCGGCGGCGGCGCGGCAGACGTAGATCGTCGCGCTGCCGCCGTTCGGCGCGGTGTAGGCGCGTTGTACGGCCTCGCGGGCGGCGTCGACCAGTTCGTGCGGCACCAGCGCTACCACGCAGCCGCCGAAGCCGCCACCGGTCATGCGCACACCGCCGGCCGTGCCAATGACCGACTTGACGATGCCGACCAGCTGGTCGATCGCCGGCACGGTGATTTCGAAATCGTCGCGCATCGAGGCGTGCGAGGCTTCCATCAGTTCGCCCATGCGTACCAGGTCGCCCGCGGCCAGGGCCTGGGCCGCGGCCTCCACGCGCGCGTTCTCGGTCACGACGTGGCGCGCGCGGCGCAGCACGATCGGGTCGAGCTCGGCGGCGCGTGTTTCCAGGGTGGCCAGGTCGAGGTCGCGGAGGGCGGGCAGGCCGAAGTGGCGGGCCGCCTGTTCGCACTGTTCGCGCCGCGTGTTGTAGGCGCTGTCGACCAAGCCGCGCGCGACATGCGAATTGAAGATCATGATGGCGGCGTTCGCCGGGATCGGCACCGGCCGGACCTCGAGCGAGCGGCAGTCGATCATCAGGGCATGGTCCTGCACGCCGCAGGCCGAACTGATCTGGTCCATGTTGCCGCACTTGGTGCCGACGAAATCGTTCTCGGCGCGCTGGGCGACCAGGGCCATGTCGACCGGGCTCAAGCCCTCGAAGCCGGGCAGGGTGGCGAACAGCCGGCAAACCGCCACCGACAGCGAGGCCGACGAGGACAGCCCGGCGCCCTGCGGCACGTCGCCGGCGATGGCCAGGTCCATGCCCTGCATGGGCAGGCCGCGCTCCACCAGATCGCGCACCACGCCGCGCACGTAGTTGGCCCACATCGGGGCGTCCAGGCGTTCGATCGGGGCGTCGAGCGAGTAGGCGTCGAGTGCGCCGTCATAGTCGGCCGCGGCGACGCGTATCTGGCGGTCGTCGCGGGGGCGCGCCACGATGACCGTGCGGTAGTCGATGGCGCAGGGCAGCACCAGGCCGTCGTTGTAGTCGGTGTGTTCGCCGATCAGGTTGACGCGGCCGGGGGCCTGGACCTGGATCGAGGGAGCCTGGCCGAAGGCGGCCTGGAAAACGGTGGCCGCGCGGGCCAGCGGGGTAGCGTTCATCGTGCTTTCAGGTGGACGGGTTGTTGAGGTAATGCACTTCGGACTGGGCGCGCAGCTGGGCGGCCGCCTGTTCCGGGGTCAGGTCGCGCTGGGTCTCGGCCAGCATCTCGAAGCCGACCATGAACTTGCGCACCGAGGCCGAGCGCAGCAGGGGCGGGTAGAAGTGCGCGTGCAGCTGCCATGGCGCGGCGTCCTCGTTCGAATACGGCGCGCCGTGCCAGCCCATCGAGTAGGGGAAGGAGGTCTGGAACAGGTTGTCGTAACGGGTCGTCAGGCGCTTCAGGGCCAGCGCCAGGTCGGCGCGCTGTTCCTGGTTGAGGTCTTCCAGGCGCTTGACCGGGAGGCGCGGCAGCAGCAGGGTCTCGAAGGGCCAGCTGGCCCAGTACGGCACCACCGCCAGCCAGTGGGAGGTACTGACGACCACGCGTTCGCCATCGGCCGCCTCGCGCTCGACGTAGTCGAGCAGCAGCGGCTTGCCCTGTTCGGCGAAATACGCGCGCTGCTGGCGGTCTTCCGTCGCCGGCAGGTCGGGCAGGAAGCTGGTGGCCCAGATCTGGCCGTGCGGGTGCGGGTTCGAGCAGCCCATCACGGCGCCCTTGTTCTCGAAGACCTGCACCCAGCGGTGCTGCCGGCCGAGTTCCGCGGACTGCTCGCACCAGGTGTCGACCACGCCTTCGATCGCCGCCAGCTCGAGCAGGGGCAGCGACTTGCTGTGGTCCGGCGAAAAGCAGATGACGCGGCTGGTGCCGCGCGCGCTCATCGACTGGAACAGCGGATCGTCGCCGGCCGTGGCCTCGGGCGTATCGGCCATCAGGGCGGCGAAGTCGTTGGTAAACACATAGGTGCCGGTATAGTCGGGATTCTTCTCGCCGTTGACGCGGGTATTGCCGGCGCACAGGTAGCAGCTGGGGTCGTGCGCGGGCTTGGCTTCGCGGTCGACCGCTTCCTGCTGGCCCTGCCACGGGCGCTTGGCGCGGTGCGGCGAGACCAGCACCCAGTCGCCCATGAGCGGGTTGTAGCGGCGGTGAGGATGATCGGTGGGATTGAACATCGAGGGCCTCGTTCGGTTCTAGGATATCAAGGAATGCTTGTGCGGCGCGTTGCCGACAGGATGGCGAATAGTAATGGGTTTCCCTTTTCAAGAACGCATGCTTGGCAAATTGCTCATGTTCATGAGTGCTTGATGGAAAAACTCAAGGGCGTGAGTGTTTCGGGCGGCGGGCCGATAGCGCTTGCGGTGCGCGCTCCGGCATGCCTAGACTGGCAGCCCGTTCTTGTTGCTCATCGTACATCACCATGATTGCTTTCGATTTCGCCGCCGCCGGGCTGCTGCGCAAGGCCGCGGCCGCCGGACTGGTCACCTGCTTCGCAGCCTTCGCCGCCGCGCAGGCCGCGCCGGTCGACCTGAACCAGGGCTGGCTGTTCCACCGCGACGACAGCCGCCAGGCCGCCGGCATCGAACAGGTCCCCGCCAATGGCTGGACCCGGGTCGACCTGCCGCATGCCGCGCGCATCGAGCCGCGGGTGCCGACGGCGCCCTGGCAGGGGACGGTCTTCTACAAGAAGCGGCTCCAGAGCGCGCTGCGTCCGGGCGAGCGCGTCATCCTGCGCTTCGAGGGCGTGATGAACGTGGCGGACGTCTGGCTGAACGGGAAGCACCTGGGCCAGCACCTGGGCGGCTACCTGCCGTTCGCCTTCGACATCACCGACATCCTGCAGGCGGGAGGCGACAACGAACTCGTGGTGCGCGCGAATAACGAAGACAACCCGATCACCGGACCCAAGCCGCTCAAGGACCTGGACTACATCCAGCACGGCGGCATCTACCGCGGCGTGTCGCTCGTGATCAAGCCGCCGGTGCACGTCACCGACGAGATGCTCTCCGATACGCCGGGCGGCGGCGGCATCTTCGTCACCACGCCCCAGGCCGACAAGAAGGCGGCCGTGGTCCAGGTCAAGACCGAAGTCAGCAATACCTCGAACAGCGTGCAGGCGGTGACCGTGCGCCATACCCTGGCCTGGCGCGGCCGCCAGGTGGCGCGGGTGGAACAGCAGCTGCAGCTGGCCGCGGGCGAGCGCCGCCACGTGAGCATCCCGCTGAAACTCACGCAGCCGAAGCTGTGGTCGCCGAAAGCGCCGAACCTGTATCAACTAGAAACCAGGGTGGCGGCCGCCGGCCGCGAAGACGTGGTCAACACCCGCATCGGCGTGCGCCGCCTGGCCTTCGAGGGCGGCAAGCTGCTGCTCAATGGCGAGCCGGTCCACCTGCGCGGCGTGAACCGGCACCAGGAATATCCCTACGTCGGCTACGCCCTGTCTGAAAGCGCGGACGTGCGCGACGCGATCCTGATCAAGAAGTACGGCTTCGACTACGTGCGGCTGTCGCACTATCCGCAGTCGCCCGCCTTCATGGCGGCGGCCGACGAGCTCGGGCTGATGGTGCTGCCGGCGATCCCGGGCTGGCAGTTCCACAACCCCGACCCCGCCTTCGCCCGCCAGGTGATCCGCACCTGCGCCGACATGATCCGGCGCGACCGCAACCACCCGAGCGTGCTGGCCTGGGAGTGCTCGCTGAACGAAAGCCGGATGCCGGACGCGCTGGTGCAGGCCCTGCACGACACGGTGCATGCCGAATACCCGGGCGACCAGGCCTTCTCGGCCGGCTGGGTGCCGCAGACCTATGACATCTACCTGCAGGCGCGCCAACACCGCATCGGCAGCAAGCATGCACTGCCGAACAAGCCGCTGATCGTGTCCGAATACGGCGACTGGGAATACTACGCGATGAACGCGGGCTTCAACCAGGGCGCCTGGGCCGACCTGAAACCCGACGACCGTTCCAGCCGCCAGGCGCTGGGGAGCGGCGAAACGCGCCTGCTGCAGCAGGCCAGGAACGTGGCCGAGGCCCATGACGACAACTACGCCACCCCGGCCTTCGCCGACGGCTACTGGGTGATGTTCGACTACGCGCGCGGCTACGCGCCGGACCTCGAAGAGTCGGGCGCATTGAGCATCGAGCGCCTGCCCAAGTTCTCGGCCGAGTTCTTCCGCTCGCAGCGCGACGCGAAGGAAGCTTCGCCGCGCTGGGGCGGCGGCCCGATGGTGTTCATCGCCAGCTACTGGCAGGCCGATTCAATGCCGCGGGTACGCGTGTTCAGCAATGCCGAGGAAGTCGAGCTGCGCCTGAACGGCAAGCCGGTCGGGCGCAAGAAGAGCCTGCCCTCGGCGACGCATCCGCGCCTGGCGCATCCGCCGCTGGAATTCGATACCGGCGGCTTCGCGCCCGGCGAACTGGTGGCGCGCGCATATTCCGGCGGGCGCATGGTGGCCGAGCACCGCGTGCGCACCCCCGGCGCGCCGGTCAAGCTGGCGCTGGCGCTGGACGACATGGGCGTGCCTGCGATGGCGGGTGACCTGGTGTTCGTGCGTGCCCGCCTGCTCGACGCCAACGGAACCACGGTGCCGCTGAGCGGGCGGGAAGTGGCCTTTACCGCCGGCCCGGGAAGCGAGATCGTCGGCAGTGCCACGGTGTCCACCGAGGCCGGCATCGCCAGCGTGCTGGTGCGCGTCCAGGGGCCGCGCGCCAAGCTGAGCGCCCAGGCGGGCAACTTGACAGGCGGGCTCGCACCATGAAGACCGACATGTTCCTGAAGCGCGCCGCGCGCACCTCGCTGGCCGTCCTCCTGTGGGGCGCTTGCTCGCTCGGCCAGGCCGCCGAGGTGCTCGACCTGTCCGGCGCCTGGCAGTTCGCGCTGGATCGCGAGGACCAGGGCCTGGCGCAGGGCTGGCATGGCCGCAGCCTGCCGGACAGCATCAGGCTGCCCGGCATCTTGAATGCGCAAGGCTACGGCGACGAGATCAGCGCCCAAACCCCGTGGGTATTGTCCCTCTACGACAAGCATTGGCACCAGCGCGCGCAGTACCTGCCGTATGCCCAGCCGGGCAAGGTGAAGGTGCCCTTCCTGGCCCAGCCGCAACGCCACTACCTCGGCGCCGCCTGGTACGGGCGCGAGATCGACGTGCCGGCCACGTGGAAGGGCAAGCGCGTGGTGCTGTTCCTGGAGCGGCCGCGCTGGGGATCGACGCTGTGGGTCGACGGGCGTGAGGTGGGCGCCAACCGCAGCCTGGTGGCCGAACACGCCTACGATCTGGGACTCCTGGCGCCGGGCCGGCACCGCATCAGTGTCCGCGTCGACAACCGCATGCTGATGGACTACCGCCCCGATTCGCACAGCGTCTCCGATTCGCAGGGCATGAGCTGGAACGGCATCGTCGGCAAGGTCGAACTGCGCGCCACCACGCCGGTGTACATCGACGACGCCCAGGTCTTTCCGCGCGTGAGCGACCGCAGCGCCCTGGTGCGGGTGCGGATCGGCAATGCCGGCGGCAAGGCTGGCAGCGGTACGCTGACGGCCAATGGCCGGCGCATCCCGGTGCGCTGGCTTGCATCCGGCGGCGAGGCCGAGTTCCGGGTGCAGTACCCGAAGAATGCGCAGACCTGGGACGAATGGAACCCGGCCCTGCAGAAGCTCGCGCTGCGCCTGCAGGGAGAGGGGGCGGACGACCGGCAGCAGCTGCGCTTCGGCTTCGTCGAGATCCGGGCCGAGGGCAAGGACATCCTGGTCAATGGCCGGCCGACTTTTTTCCGCGGCACCCATGATGGCGGCGGTTTTCCGCTCACCGGCCATCCGCCCACCGACGTCGAATCCTGGAAGCGCATCTTCAGGATCAACAAGGCCTGGGGCATCAACCACGTGCGCTTCCATTCCTACAACCCGCCGCAGGCGGCCTTCGCCGCCGCCGACGAGGTCGGGATCTACCTGCAGGCCGAGCCGGGCATGTAGAACGCGGTCTCGCCCGGCACGCCGATGGAAGCCATGCTCTACGAGGAAAGCGAGCGCATGCTGCGCACCTATGGCAACCACCCGTCCTTCTTGCTGTTCAGCCCCAGCAACGAGCCGAAGGGCAACTGGAAAGCCGCCTTCGACAAGTGGATCGCCCATTACCGCGCGACGGACCCGCGCCGCCTGTACACCAACGGCACCGGCCATACCGAACCCTCGGTGCCGGGACTGGACCAGGGCACCGACTTCCTGGCCGTCCAGCGCATCGGCCCCAAGCCCCTGCGCAACAAGACCGGCTGGTTCGGCCGCGACTATGCCGCCTCGCTCGAGGACGTCAAGGTGCCGGTGATCACCCACGAGATCGGGCAGTGGATCGCCTATCCGGACTTCAAGATGATCGACAAGTTCACAGGCTACCTGCGTCCCGGGAACTACGAGATCTTCCGCGACTCGGCGCGCGAGCAGGGCGTGCTGGAGAAGAACCAGGAATTCGCGCTGGCCTCCGGCGCCTTCCAGCTGGCCTGCTACAAGGAAGAAATCGAAGCGGCGCTGCGCACGCGCGGCATCTCGGGCTACCAGATGCTCGACCTGCACGACTACCTGGGCCAGGGCACGGCCCTGGTCGGGGTGCTGGACGCCTTCTGGGAGCCGAAGGGCTACGCTACGCCGGAGGGCTTCCGCCGCTTCAACGGCGAGACGGTGCCGCTGGCGCGCCTCGAGCGCCGCGTCTACACCACCGCGCAGCGGCTGGAAGTGCCGGTGGAGATCGCCCACTACGGCCGCGCCGACCTGCGCGGGGCCCGGCCCTGGTGGAAGCTGGTCGACAGCGCCGGCAAGACCGTGATCGAGGGCCGCCTGCCGGCGCTGGACGTCGCCACCGGGACCAACACCCTGCTCGGACGGATCGGCGTCGACCTCTCGCGGCTGGCGGCGCCGCGGGAATACCGGCTGGTGGTGGGCCTGGACGGCACCCAGATTGCCAACGACTGGAACCTGTGGGTCTACCCCGAACGGGTCGACACCACCGCGCCGCCGGGCGTGTTCGTCACCCATGCCTGGATCGATGCCGAGCGCCTGCTGGCCGAGGGCGCGAAGGTGCTGTACATGCCGCCCAAGGCGGACCTGGACTGGAGTTCGCCGCCGCTGGCGGACGTCCCGGTGTTCTGGAACCGCTTGATGAGCCCGGGCTGGGGCCGCATGCTCGGTACCTGGGTCGACACGGCGCATCCGGCGCTGGCGGGCTTTCCCACGGCCGCCCACCACGACTGGCAATGGACGGAACTGGTGGCGGGCGCGCGCGCCATGAACCTCGGGCGCCTGCCGCGTGCGCTGCAGCCCATCGTGCAGCCGATCGACGACTGGAACCGCAACTACAAGCTGGGCCTGCTGTTCGAAGCCCGGGTAGGGAAGGGCCGGTTGCTGGTGTCGACCGCCGACCTGGCCAACCGCCTGGACGAGCGCGTGGTGGCGCGCCAGCTGCGCCGCTCGGTGCTGGACTACATGGCCAGCAGCGCCTTCGCACCGAAGGTGGACGTCGCCCCCGCCGCGTTCAGGTCGGTCCTGTTCGATACCCGCGTGATGAAAAAGCTCGGCGCCACGGCCAGCGGCTGGCCGAACGCCGGCAATGCGGTCGATGGCGACCCGAATACCTTCGCCCTGCTCAATGCCCCCGCCGGCGCACCCCGGCCGCAGAGCGCGCTGACCATCGCCTTTCCCCAGGCGGTCCCCTTCGACGGCCTGGTCCTGATGCCGCGCCAGAACCACCGCGACCATGAGGGCGACGTGCGCGAGCTGTCGGTGCAGGTCAGCGACGATGGCCAGAGCTGGCGCGAAGTACTGCGCACCGAGCTGGCGTCTGGCTTCGATCCGCAGGCGCTGCGCTTTGGCCAGGCCGTAAGCGCCCGCCAGCTCCGGCTGGTGCCGCTGTCCGGCTTCGGCGCGGACCGCGCCAGCGCTTTTGCCGACATCGCCGTCTCGTACACGGGGCCGGCGCTACCGGCCCTGCCGGGTGACGTGGAATACAGCCGCTCGCGCTCGGCCAGCGCCGACGTCGACGAGGCCGGCATGGACGACCGGCGGCCGAGGGGCGGCAGCAGACCGTAAAAAAATCATCTGGATGAGTCATTGTAGGGGTGGCGATTTTTGCATGGGACAGCGGCTTATGATGCATCGCTGACATCGTTTTCATGTCAGGCAGTCGTAGGCAAAACCCATACCAAATACGCCAACGGAGACAACATGATTCACAAGAAAGCGAGAGCCTCGACCCTCGTGCTCGCATTGCTGGCCGCCGCCGGCAGCGCCAGCGCGGTCATCACCATCCCCGGCAAGCAGATCGAAAACCTGAACCGCGGCGCGGTCGCGATCGCGAGCGCGAGCGCGTCCAACCCGGGAGTCTTCATCAGCTGGCGCCAGCTGGCTACCGACGCCAATGGCACCAGCTTCAACGTGTACCGCGGCGCGACCCGGTTGAACGCCTCGCCCCTGAATGCACTGAACTTCACCGACCCGGGCGGCAGTGCCACCGACAGCTACACCGTGCGCGAGGTCGTGAACGGCGTGGAGCAGCCGGGCAGCCCGGCCGGCGCCACCTGGGCCAAGCCCTACAAGTCGATCCCGGTGCAGGCGCCCCCGAGCGGCGTCACGCCCGCCGGCGAAGCCTATACCTATGAAATCAACGACGGCAGCCCGGCCGACCTGGACGGCGACGGCAGCTACGAGATCATCGTCAAGTGGCAGCCGAGCAACGCCAAGGACAATTCGCAGTCAGGCTACACCGGCAACACCTACCTGGACGCCTACAAACTCGACGGCACCCGCATGTGGCGCATCGACCTGGGCAAGAACATCCGCGCCGGCGCCCACTACACCACCTTCGTCGCCTACGACTTCGATGGCGACGGCCAGGCCGAGCTGATGGCGAAGACGGCCGACGGCACGGTCGACGGCCAGGGCGTGGTGATCGGTTCGCCGAGCGTCGACCACCGCAACAGTGCCGGCTACGTCCTCGCCGGCCCTGAATTCCTGACCGTGTTCAACGGCCTGACCGGCGCCGCCATGAAGACGGTGAACTACCTGCCGGCGCGCGGCAGCGTGTCGGCCTGGGGCGACAACTACGGCAACCGGGTCGACCGCTTCCTCGGCGGCGTGGCCAACCTCGACGGCAACCGCCCGAGCGCCATTTTCTCGCGCGGCTACTACACGCGCGCCGTGATCGCGGCCTGGGACTGGCGCGACGGCGCCTTGACCAGCCGCTGGGTGTTCGATACCGACGTCGCCGGCAGCGCGGCCAGGGGGCAGGGGGCGCACTGGTTCGCCACCGGCGACGCCAATGGCGACGGCCGCGACGACATCGTCTACGGCGCCGCCACCATCGACAGCTATGGCCAGCTGCTGTACACCACCAAGCTGGGACATGGCGACGCGCTCCACTTCGGCAAGTTCGACCCGGACCGCGCCGGCCTGCAGGTTTACATGATCCACGAGTCGCCTGCCGCCTACGGCGCCAGCGGCTCCGGCCTGCACGACGCGGCGACCGGCGCCCTGATCTGGGGCGCGAGCGGCTCGAACGCCGACGTCGGCCGCGGCGTCTGCTTCGACGTCGACCCCAACTATCCGGGCGCGGAATGCTGGGCCTCGCGCGGCGGCCACCGCACGGTCACCGGCGCCCTGATCAACAGCACGGCGCCGAGCTCGATGAACTTCGGTGTCTGGTGGGACGGCGACCTGCTGCGCGAACCGATGGGCAGCGTGGCAGTCCAGAAATGGAACCCGGCCACCAGGACCTTCTCCACGCTGCTCGATACCAGCAGCTACGGCGGCACGACCAACAACGGCACCAAGGCCACGCCGGTGCTCACCGCCGACCTGTTCGGCGACTGGCGCGAAGAGATTGTCGTGCGCAACAGCAGCAATACCGAGCTGATGGTGTTCAGCACCGCGATTCCGACCACCACCCGCATCAACACCCTGATGCACGACCCGCACTACCGCAGCCAGGTGGCGGCGCAGAATGCCGGCTACAACCAGCCGCCGCATACCAGCTTCTACCTCGGCCATGGCGCGACTTCCTTCCCGCAGGCCCCGGTGCACGTGCCCTACGACGGCACCGGGACGGTGCAGGCCGAAACCGCGATCGTCGGCGGCGGCACCGCCGTGAAGAGCGATCGCGGCGGCTACCGCCACCTGGGCTTCCTGAACTTCCCCCTGAATGGCGGCGCCGCTGAGTTCCAGCGCATCAACGGCGGGGCGGGCGGCGCCAGGACCATCACGATCCGCTACGCGAACGGCAACCCGACCCCGCGTACCGGCGTGCTGCGCGTGAACGGCGTGGCCCAGGCGATCAGCTTCCGGGTCACCGGCAGCTGGACCACCTGGACCACCATGAGCGCCACCGTCAACCTGGCCCCCGGCCAGAACAACACGCTGCGCTTCGAATCGACTGGCCAGGGCCTGGGCAATATCGACGAGCTGATCGTCCCGTAATGAACAAAATGCATAAGGTGATCCGGATGAAAAAACTTCACATGCTGTTTGCGCTGTTCCTCGGCCTCGTCGGCCACGCCGCGTGGGCCGCGCCGATCGGCTGGTACGAGTACCAGGCGACCTGGCGCGATGGGACCTTCCAGGGCCGCTTCCATTACGACAGCGCGTCCCCGGCGCGCATCACGGCGGTCGAGGGCCTGCTGTCCACGTCGGTCCAGGCCACGGCCATCGACCAAGTCTACTACCTCGACTACGACCAGCCCGCCGCCTGGAACTTCCTCGCCAATACCAACCCGGCCGACCCGGGCGGCCATGACGCGGGCTTCTACCTCACGCTGCTCGACCTCGGCGCCTCCTTGACCATCGACCTGTCCGGCCAGAACGGACTGTATGACTGGAGCAGATTCGAGGAAGCCTACATCGACGACTCGCCCCTGCTGTCCTTCACGCTGCGGGAAGCGAAGGCCGTGCCGGAGCCGGGCAGCGCCATGTTGCTGCTGGGCGGGATGGCGGGCCTGGCCGCGCTGCGCCGCAGGAAGGGCAAGGGGGATTGATGTCGCGCCGCCCGCTGTCGGTCGCCGCCGGCATCCTGCTGGCGCTCCAGCTGTCCTGGAGCGCCCCGGCCGGCGCCGCCGCGCCCTCCGTGGTGCAGGTGGCGCAGGCGGCCTATCCCGAACTGCCCCTGAAAGTGAGCCTCGACCGTCCGGACTGGACCTACCGCGCGGGCGAGCACGCGATCTTCCGGATCAGTATCGACAAGAAGCCCTATCCGCGCGAGGGCATCCGGATCAGGTATCGCCTGGGACCCGACATGCTGGAGGGGCCGGAGCGCAGCGCGGTGGTGCCGGAGGACGGTCTGTTGCTGGCGGCGCCGGGCGGGGACAAGCCGGGTTTTGTCCGCTGCATCGTCAGCGCCAGCATCGAAGGCAAGGCGCTCGAAGCGGCGGCGACGGCGGCCTTCAGCCCGCTGGAGCTGCGCCCGGTGCAGGCGGAACCCGAGGATTTCGACGCCTTCTGGGCGGCGCAGAAGCGCGAGCTGGCCAAGGTCGAGCCGGCGTTCCGGCTGCTGCCGGCGCCGGCGCTGTCCACGCCGGAAGTCGAGGTGTCCTACCTCAGCTTCCAGAACGTGGGGCCGGGCCCGCGCACCACCCGCATGTACGGCGTGCTCTCGGTGCCGCGCGGGGAGGGACCGTTCCCGGCGGTGCTGCAGGTGCCGGGCGCCGGCGTGCGCGGCTACAAGGGCACGCCGGAGCTGGCGGCGAAGGGCTTCATCACGCTGCAGCTCGGGATCCACGGCATCCCCGTGGACCTGCCGGCGGAACTGTACGAGCAGCTCAACGTCGGCGCCCTGGCCGGCTACAACCGCTTCAACCTGGACGACCGCCACGCTTACTACTACCGCCGGGTCTACCTGGGGACGCTGCGCGCCCTCGACTACCTGGTGCAGCACCCGAAGTGGAACGGCAGGCAGCTCGCCACCCAGGGCGGCAGCCAGGGCGGCCAGCTGGCGATCATGGCCAGCGCCCTGCATCCGCGCGTGTCGCTGACGATCGCGTCCTACCCGGCCTACAGCGACGTCACCGGCTACCTGCACGAGCGCGCCGGCGGCTGGCCCGGGCTGTTCCGCAAGGACGACGAAGGCCGAAGGCAGGACCAGCCGGTCGAGCCGAAGGCCGCCACCTCGGCCTACTACGACACCGCGAACTTCGCCAGACGCCTGCGCACCCCGGTGCTGTACTACGCCGGCTACAACGATACCGTCACGCCGCCGACGTCGACCTTCGCGGTGTACAACGTGATTCCGACCGCCCGCACCCTGGTGGTCGAGCCGGACCAGGTGCACCTGACGTCGCAGGCGCACCGCGACACGATCGAGCGCTGGCTGCTCGAGCACGCGGCGGGCAAGCGCTGATGGCGGTCTTTGCGTTCACCTTGCGAATCGATCAAGTCCGTGATTACTTCGCGACCGCCGGAGGATCGGCTGCCCGTCCTTCGTCTTTATGGATGACGGCCCCGTGCGGCCTGCCGCACGGCCGTCGACTCCATGGGCTTCTTTCGCTTGGAAGATGCTCTTACGCACGGTCCGTCGCGGCCGTGCTTTTTTTTGTCCAGCAGGATCATTCATGAGCAAGTCCTTGGTACACAAGCCCTCCCTCCTTGCCGGCGCCATCGGCGTTCTGGTGGCCTCGCTGTCCTGCGCGGCCGCCGCCCAGGATCCGGTCGTGTTCGACCGCATCGCCGACGTCGCTGCGCGCGTGGCGTCTCCGCCGCCGGACGCCAGGCCGCTGGTGCGCTGGTGGTGGTTCGGCCCCGCCGTGGTGCCGGCCCAGCTGGAACGCGAGATCGCGGCCATGAAGGCCGGCGGCTTCGGCGGCTTCGAGATCCAGCCGGTCTACCCGATGGAACTCGACGATGCGGCGCGCGGCATCAGGAACCTGCCCTATTTGTCGACGGAGTTCCTGGACGCCGTCTCCTTCGCCAACCGCCAGGGACGCGCGCAGGGGCTGCGCGTGGACATCACGCTCGGTTCGGGCTGGCCCTTCGGCGGGCCGCACGTCAAGGTCCAGCACGCCGCCGCGCGCCTGCGCATGGCCAGCATCGAGGTGCCGGCCGGGAGCGGGAGCTTCGCGCTGCCGGCGGTGATGAACGGCGAGCGCTTGCTGGCCACCTTCGTCGCCCCCGGCAATGCCAAGCAGTACGAGGCCGGCAAGCTGCAGCGGATCCAGGCGAGTGCGGACGCCGGCGGCCGCGCCGCCATCGCGCCGGGCGCTGGCGACCGGGTGGTGCTGGGCTATATCGCCACCCGCACCGGGCAGCAGGTCAAGCGTCCGGCACTGAATGCCGAAGGCTTCGTGCTCGACCACCTGAACCGCGAGGCGGTCGAGCACCACCTGAAAACCGTGGCCGAACCGCTGTTGCAGGCCTTCGGCGAGCAGCCGCCCTATGCGGTGTTCTCGGACAGCCTCGAGGTCTACGGCAGCGACTGGACCGCCGACTTCGCCGAGGAATTCCGCAAGCGCCGCGGCTACGACATTCTGCCGCACCTGCCGGCGATCTTTCATGGCCAGGGCGAGCAGGCGGGCTCGCTCAAGCGCGACTGGGCGCTGACCCAGACCGAACTGGTGAACGAGCGCTACCTCACCCCGATGAATGACTGGGCAAGGGCCCGCAAGACCCTGTTCCGCTCGCAGACGTATGGCTATCCGGCGGTCTCGATGTCGAGCAACCGCCTGGTGGCGCTGCCGGAAGGCGAGGGGCCGGAGCACCGCGCCTTCTCCTTCACCCGCCTGGCGACGTCCGCCGGCCACCTGTACGGCCGCCCGGTGATCTCGGCCGAGACCTGGACCTGGCTGAATTCGCCCGCTTTCTCGGCCACGCCGCTCGACATGAAGGCCGAGGCCGACCGCATGCTGCTCGAAGGCGTGAACCTGTTCGTCGGCCACGGCTGGCCCTACACGCCGCCCGGGACCCGCGCGCCCGGCTACGCCTTCTACGCGGCGGCCGTGTTCAACGACCACAACCCCTGGTGGAACGTGATGCCGGACGTGAATGGCTACCTGACCCGCATGAGCTGGCTGATGCGCCAGGGGCAGCCCGCCAATCAGGTCGCGGTGTTCCTGCCGAACGACGACGTGTACGCCCGTTCCGTGCCGGGCAAGGTGTCGCTGTCCGACGGGATGAAGCACTATGTGACGCCCGAGCTCACCGAACAGATCCTGGACGCCGGCCACAACCTGGACTACGTCGATGCCGAATCCATCCTCGCGCTCGGCCTGAAGCACCCGGTGCTGGTGATGCCGCGCGTGCGCCGGCTGGCGCCCGAGGTGCTGGACAAGCTGGCCGCCTACGTGCGCGGCGGCGGCAAGATCATCGCCGTGGGCGGCACGCCGTCGATGGCGCCGGGCTACCTCGATGCGGCGCGGATCTCCGCGCAGGTTGCGGCAGCTTCTCAGGCCCTGTTCGCATCCGGTCCGAACGTGCAGGTGGTGGCCGACGATACGGCGCTGGGCGCCGCGCTGGACAAGGCGCTGGCGCCAGATTTCAAGGTGGCCTCGAACGCCGCCGAGGTCGGCTTCGTGCGCCGCAAGCTGGTCGATGCCGATATCTACTTCGTCGCCAATACCGGCAATACGGCGGTGGACACCACGGCCACGCCGGGCGTGCGGCGCGCGCATGCGGCCTGGCTGGATCCGCACAGTGGCAGGTTGACGCGCGTCCCCGCCGGCGGCCCGCTGCCGCTGGCGCTGGCCCCCTACGAATCGCGCGTGCTGGTGCTGTCCGATACGCCGCTGGCCGCCGCCGAGGCCCCGCGCCCGGGCCCGGCAAGCGTGCTGGCCGACCTCGGACGCGACTGGCAGGTCGCCTTCCCCGGCAGCGCGGCCAAGCGGCCGATGCCGCAGCTGCGCTCGTGGACGGACGAAGAGGCGACCCGCTACTTCTCAGGCGTGGCGACCTACAGCAAGACCGTCAGGCTGGACGCCGCCCAGCTTGCGGGCCAGCGTGTGCTGCTGGATTTCGGCCCGGGCACGGCGCTGGCGAGCACGCCCAAGGTGCCGGCCGGGATGCGCGCCATGCTGGACAGCCCGGTGCGCGAGGCGGCCGAGGTCTGGGTCAACGGCAAGCGCGCCGGCGCGGTCTGGCATCCGCCGTATCGCGTCGACGTGACGCAGTACCTGGCCCCGGGCAGCAATCGCATCGAGGTCAAGGTGGCGAACCTGGCCCTGAACGCGCTGGCGGGGCAGGCACTGCCGGATTACCGTCTGCTGTCGGCGCGCTACGGCCAGCGTTTCGTTCCCCAGGATACGCAATTGATCGCGCCGCGCCCGGCAGGCATCCTCGGGCCGCCCAAGCTGGTCGGGGAAAAGACCCTGTAGAACGGTAACGCCGTTCAGTTAGCCAGACTTGTAGGGTGGGCAGGTTCCCTGCCCACGCGGTGATGGTTGCGAAATGAACAGTCGCACGGGCTGCAGTACCGTGATTTGACCGCGTGGGCGGGAGACCCGCCCACCCTACGGATGAGCGGCGGCTCATGGCTGGAGTACGTATTGCCCGGGCGCAGGCCCCAGCCCGGGGCCGCCCGCCGGCGCGGCGATCCGGGGCCCGGCGTGTTCGGCCAGCCAGGCCTCCCAGGCCGGCCACCAGCTGCCCTGCTGCACCGGCGTGTCGTGCTGCCAGCGCTCCGGATCGACGTAGGGCGCATCGGCCGCCCGTGTGGTGAGCTGGTAGCAGCGCCCCGGCCCGCCGGGCGGCGCCACCACGCCGGCGTTGTGGCCGCCGCTGGTCAGGAGGAAGGTCACCTCGGTATCGGTCAGGAGCCCGATCTTGTACACCGAGCGCCAGGGGGCGACGTGGTCGGTGCGGGTGCCGAGCGCGAACAGCGGCGCGTCGATGTCGGTGAGCGCGATCGGCTCGCCGTCGACCAGGTAGCGCGCGCTGGCCAGGTCGTTCTTCAGGAACAGGCGGCGCAGGTACTCGGTGTGCATCCGGTAGGGCATGCGGGTGGCGTCGGCGTTCCAGGACATCAGGTCGGTCTGCTGGTCCGGCAGGTCGAGCAGGTAGTGGCGCAGCCGCCGCGACCACACCAGGTCGTTCGAGCGCAGCAGCTGGAAGGCGCCGGCCATCTGGCGCGTCTCGAGGTAGCCCTGGCTCCACATGGACGCTTCCAGGAAGCTGATCTCGCTCTCGTCGACGAACAGCGACAGCTCGCCCGGTTCGGTGAAATCGACCTGGCCGGCGAGCAGGGCCAGGCTGGCCAGGCGCCGGTCGCGCTCGCGCGCCGTCGCGGCAGCGGCGATCGCCAGCAGCGTGCCGCCCAGGCAGTAGCCGCAGGCATTGACCCTGGGTGCGCCGGTGTCGCGCACGATGGCGTCGAGGGCTGCGTTGACGCCGAGCCGGCGGTAGTCGTCCAGGCCCAGGTCGCGGTCCGCGCCCGATGGATTCTTCCACGAGATCATGTAGACCGTGTGCCCATGCTCGACCAGGTAGCGCACCAGGGAATTGTGGGGCGACAGGTCGAGGATGTCGTACTTCATGATCCAGGCCGGCACCACCAGCAAGGGCGTCGCATGCACCTGCGGCGTGGCCGGGTCGTAGCGCAGCAGTTCCATCAGGCGGTTGCGCAGGACCACCTTGCCGGGCGTGAGCGCCACGTCCTGCCCCGGGCGACAATGCGGCGCCGGGGTATCGCCCAGGACCGTGCGCCAGGCGTCCCCCAGGGCGCGCCAGCTGCCGGCGACCAGGTTCATGCCGCCCCGCTCGAAGCTGACGCGCTGCACCACCGGATTGGTCAGGACGTAGTTCGAGGGCGCGACGCCGTCGAGCAGCTGGCGCGCGACGAAGGTGGCGACGTCGGCGTGGTGGCGCGACATGCCGCGCACGCTGCGGGTGGCGCGGTGCCACCACTGCTGCTGCAGCAGGAAGCCCTGGCTCAGCACGTTCCAGGGCCAGCGCTGCCAGTCGGGATCGGCGAAGCGCTTGTCCTGCGCCAGCGGCTCCACCGGTCCGGCCACGTCGGCCAGGGCGGCGCCGGCCGCGTAGCGCAGCCAGCGCATGCTCGATGACATGGCCTGGAACGCGAGTTCGGCCTGCTTGTTCGCCGAGAAGGCCAGGTGGGTGCACCAGTCGAACCAGGCCACGGCCAGCGCCGCCGGCGAGACCTGGCCGGTGAAGCGGCCGAGCCAGGCCTGCAGCGCCAGGTCGATGCCGGCGTGGTCGGGCTCGACCTCGGGATAGCGGTGGCGCGTGCCTTGCCAGTCGCTGGCGTCGCGCTCGTGCACGCCGCCGGGTGGGAAGCCGGGCTGGTTCATGGGGGCAGTGCGTGCGTCTTCAGTGCGCGAACAGGACCGGCAGCGGTGCGCGGTCGAGCAGCAGGCGGGTCACGCCGCCCAGCACGATCTCGCGGTAGCGGCTGTGGCCGAAGGCGCCGGTCACCAGCAGGCCGGCGCCGCAGGCCCCCGCGACGCCGAGCAGGGCCTCGCCCACGGGGACCCCGGTGCGCTCCACCAGCACCTCGACGCGCACCCCGTGGCGCGCCAGGTAGAGCGCCATGTCGGCGCCAGGTTCCTCGCCGTGCAGCCCGGATTCGAGGTCCGGGTTGACCAGCGCCAGGCGCACCGTGCCGGCGCGCGCCAGGAGCGGCATGGCGGCGCCGATGGCGCGGATCGCCTGGGCGCTGCCGTCCCAGCCGACCACCACGCTGTCGGCGATCGGCGCGCCGGCGTAGGAGGGCGGCACGGTCAGCACCGGGCGCACGCCGTGCATGGCCAGGTACTGCGGCAGGCCGCGCACGGTGGCGGCGTCGCCCGCGTCCTGGCCGGTCACGACCAGGTCGGCATAGCGCGCCTGCAGCAGCAGGGCGTCCCGGTTCTCGTCCTCGACCAGGCGTTCCTCGATCGAGCCCACGCCCAGCTGGCGGGCGCGCTCGGCGAAGCGCTGCAGGCTTGCCCGCGCCGTGCTGCGCAGGGAGTCGAATTCGGCGACCGGCGACACCGCCATCGAGCCGGTGAGCATGGCGTAGGCGGGCCAGGACATGCCGGTGGCGGCGCAGCCCACCAGGTGCGCCTCGTGGCTGTTGGCGAGCCAGGCGGCGGCGCGCAGGCGGGCGTCCAGCAGCGGGCTTTCGTCGACATGGACAATGATGGTCTTGTACACGGCAGCACCTCCTACGAATACGTCGCGGCAGCGAGGACTCTACGCCGAGTGGACGGCTGTGTCAGACGTGCGCCTGATGCAGATCAAATTCTTGTCGAATTTCCCTGCGCTCATGCGCCGCGGTAGCGGATGGCGTCGATGACCAGGCCCAGCGCACGCGAGGAATGGCGCCGGCTGGGGTAGAAGGCGTGCAGCCCGGGAAAGCTCGGGCACCAGTCTTCCATGACGCTCATCAAGCGGCCGGCCCGGACGTGGTCGGCGACCATGTCCTCGGGCAGGAAGGCCAGGCCGTTGCCGCTCAGCGCCGCATCCAGGTGGTGGCTGACATCGTTGAAGACGGCCTGGCCGCGCACGCGCGCCTCGATGTCCTCGCCCTTGTGGCGCAGTTCCCAGGCGTAGATGCCGCCGCTGCTGGACAGGCGCAGCGTGATGCAGTTGTGCTTCATGAGGTCGGCAACCGAGGCGGGCAGCGGGCGCCGCTCGAAGTAGGCGGGCGCGCCGACGATGCGCATCGGGACGTCGCTGGTGAGGCGCACGGCGATCATGTCCTTGTCGACCTGGTCGCCGTGGCGCACGCCGATGTCGAAGCGCTCCGCGGCGATGTCGACGATGCGGTAGTCGGCGCTGAACTCGACGTGCAGGTCGGGGTATTGCGGCAGCAGCGGGGCGATGCGCGGCCACAGGACCTGTTCGACCACGTGGTCGACGGCGGTGATGCGGATGGTGCCCACCGGCTTGCCGCCGAGGTCGCTGATGTCGGCGATCTCGGCCTCGATCTCTTCCAGCCTGGGGGCGACGTTCTGGATCAGGCGCTCGCCGGCCTCGGTGGGCGAGACGCTGCGCGTGGTGCGCTAGAGCAGGCGCACGCCCAGGCGCTGTTCGAGCGAGCGCACGATGTGGCTGAGCGCCGACTGGGTCATGCCCAGCCTGGCCGCGGCGCGGGTGAAGCTGCGTTCGCGCGCGACGGCGAGGAACACGAGGATGTCGTTGATGTTGTCGCGAGCCATCGATAGGGGCAGGTGTGGGAATTATGCAAATTTTCTCACGAATCGGGTGGGTTATTCATGACGTGCATTCATAAGCCCATGCAATTTCCAATACGTTTTTTGCTACCGCCAGCCGCTACCATGCTCCCTTTGCAAGAACATGGAAGGATCCAGCATGACTGTCAACGCATACGGCGCCCACGCGGGCGACCAGCCCCTCGGACCGATCGCCATCACGCGCCGGGCGCCCGGCGCCCACGACGTCGAGATCGACATCGCCTTCTGCGGCGTCTGCCATTCGGACCTGCACCAGGTGCGCGGCGAATGGGCCGGCACGGTCTACCCCTGCGTGCCGGGCCACGAGATCGTCGGGCGGGTGGCCGCCGTCGGCGCCCACGTAGGATGCTTCGCGGTGGGCGACCTGGTCGGCGTCGGCTGCATGGTCGACAGCTGCCGCAGCTGCCCCGACTGCGACGCGGGCCTGGAAAACTACTGCGACGGCATGGTCGGCACCTACAATTCGCCGACCCCGGACGCGCCCGGCCATACGCTGGGCGGCTATTCCGAGCGCATCGTCGTGAACGAGCGCTACGTCCTGCGCGTGCGCCACGATCCCTCCCAGCTGGCGGCGGTCGCGCCGCTGCTGTGCGCGGGCATCACCACCTGGTCGCCGCTGCGCCACTGGCAGGCCGGCCCCGGCAAGCGGGTGGGCATCGTCGGCATCGGCGGCCTGGGCCACATGGGCATCAAGCTGGCGCGTGCGCTGGGCGCCCACGTGGTGGCCTTCACCACCTCGGAATCGAAGCGCCGGGATGCCGAGGCGCTGGGCGCGCACGAGGTCGTGGTCTCCCGCGATCCTGACGCCATGGCGGCGCAAGGGAGGCGCCTCGACCTGATCGTGAATACCGTGGCGGCCCCGCACGACCTCGACGCCTATCTGTCCCTGCTGAAGCGCGACGGCACCATGGTGCTGGTCGGCGCGCCATCCTCGCCGCACCCCTCGCCCCAGGTCTTCAACCTGATCATGAAGCGCCGCGCGCTGGCCGGCTCGATGATCGGCGGGATCCCGGAAACCCAGGAGATGCTGGACTTCTGCGCCGAACACGGCATCGTCGCCGACATCGAGATGATTCGAGCAAGCGAGATCAACGCCGCCTACGAACGCATGCTGGAAGGCAAGGTCAAGTACCGCTTCGTGATCGACAGCGCCACCCTCAAGGCTTGAGGGAAAGCGCTGCTGCGGGCTTCCATGGCAGACTAGGGTTTTGCCGCACTGGATTCCGCATGAACGAACACATCCTGCTAGCAAAAACGTGCACAAAAGTGTGCAGCGTTCTCTTCCTGCCCCGAACCGTCTTGTTGACCGTGCTCGTGCCTGGCAGGCGTGACTTTCCCGCCTCCCGCCGGCACCTGGCCGGCGGCAGTGCCCGGCGTCGCCGCCGGACTCGCCACGGGTAGCGCCGTTGCCGCCGCGAGGGCGCCGGTGGCGAGGTG
>NZ_JNNN01000021.1:0-67054 GCF_000735635.1 Massilia sp. LC238
AGCCGCACGAAACCAGCCTGCTCACGCCGAAGGTCAACGTGTTCTTCAGCACCAAGAACCAGACCTACATCAAGCCGCAGACCCTCGACCTGTCCAAGCCGCTCGGCTTCGGCGGCGGCGACAAGATACTGCGCCATGAATCGCCAGTCAAATGGGGAGTCGATCCTTCACGTTACCTGGACTCGACTCGCTGAGCGAAGCAGGGCGATGCGGCCTGCAGCAGCTCGCCTTCAGTTTCAACAGTGTCCGGCACCGCAACCATGCGAAAGTGGCAGGACAGGCTGGCAAGTCGGGCTGGCCCTAGGAGGCCACGGCGTCCGGCTGCGCCGCCGCGGGCGCACAAGGCAGCGTCACGACGAAGGTGCTGCCCAGGCCCAGGCCGGCACTATGCGCGCTGACGGTGCCGCCATGCAGTTCGACCAGGCTGTTGACGAGCGCCAGGCCGATGCCCAGGCCACCTTCGTTGCGGCCCGGCGTGCGCGTGACCTGGCTGAAGGAGTCGAACACCCGGCCGAGCATTCCGGCCTCGATGCCGACGCCGTTGTCGTGCACGCTGATCTCGGCGCGCTCGCGCCCGACCTGCAGGGCCAGCCGGATCGCGCCGCCTTCGGGCGTGTACTTGGCGGCGTTGACCAGCAGGTTGGCGACGATCTGTACCAGGCGCTTGTGGTCGCCCAGCACGACCGGCCCCTGCGGCGGGAGGTCCGCATGCAGCCGGTGGCGGCGCTGCCTGAACAGCGGGCGGGTCTGATCGAGGGCGTCGTTCAGGACCAGGCACAGGTCCACGGGCGCGCGTTCCGCCGCGATCAGGCCTTGCCGCACGCGCGACACGTCGAGCAGGTCCTCGACCAGGTGGGTCATCGTTTCCACCTGGCGCGCGATGATCTCGGCGGTGCGATGCTGCTGCGCGGCGTCGGCGCCGCCTGGCAGGCGCAGCAAGTCGGCCGCCGCCCGGATCGGGGCCAGCGGATTACGCAGTTCGTGCGCCAGCACCGCCATGAACCGGTCCTTGTGCGCGTCCGCTTCGCGCAACGAGTCCAGGGCCCGTTCCAGCGCCTGCTCGGCGCGCCGGCGGGCGGCATCGGCGCGGTTCAGGCGCAGCGCCGCGTGCCAGGTGCTCGCCACGATCAGGGCCACGATCCCCCAGACCAGAAGCGCGATGCCGGTTTCGGTGTCGGTGGCATCGAAGTGCAGGGCGAGCCAGACCAGCGCGCCGAGCAGGACCGGCATGGCGATGGCCGACAGCAGCAGCCGGCGCGCCATCTGCGCCTCGGGGGTGTGGCCGGCGACCGCCGCCATCATTCCTTCGGAAGGGCGTGCGGCCAGGGCGCCCAGCGGCAGCAGGATCAGCACCAGGGCCGTGAGGATCGAGGTGCCGCTGCCGGGCAGCGACTGGTACAGGAAGGTGTCGCGGAACATGTAGCTTGCCAGCGTGAGCGCGGCCAGAGAAAGCACCCCGAGCGCCAGCCATTGCGCGAGCTGGACATGGCGCGCACGGGGCAGGGCCAGGAGGCTGATGCCCATGCTGAAGAACATCGCCGCGGTCAGCGGCGACGACAAACGCCACCAGCCGGCATGGTCGGCAATGAAGGACGATGCGAATGGCCAGTCCAGCCGCGCGCTGCCATGTGCCAGCAGGATCGCAGCCGCCATGGCGGTCACGAGCAGCGCCAGTGCCGGGCCGAAGCGGGTATCGGCGCCGCGCCCGTGCAAAGTGAGTGCGCCGCTGGCGAGCAGGGTCAGGGTGGCGGTCAGCGGGACCATGGCCGGCAAACCGGCGAAGACGGAAACGAGCGAATCGATGCCGGCCGCCCATCCCAGCAGGCAAATGGCGGCGATGAGTGCGCAGGCGCAGGCGACGAGGCGCGGCAAGGCGGGCACGGGGACGGCGGGCGACGCGCGGCTGTCGGATGTCGAATGGGCTCGAGAAGGCATGTCCCATCATCATAGTCGGAATGCCCGGGCCGGCGCGCCGGATTCCGGCCTTGCCGGCACGCTCCGGATGGGACAGACGGGATGGCGGGCGGCCCGCGACGAGCCGCCCGGCCTCAGGCTTCGGCCGTGGCCGGCGCCGCGACTGCGCGTGCCTGGGTATCGGCGGCCGGCACCATGTGGCGCAGCATGGTGGTGCGGGTGGAGTCGCCGATGGCGCGCCAGTATTCGCGGCGCTGGGCGGCGCGCTTGCGGTGCTTGGACGGCATGTCGGCCAGCGGCTTGAGGTAGAAGGGCAGGCGGATCAGGTAGCTGCGGCCCGGCATCTCGACCCCGCCGAGGATCTTCCAGAAACCGTCGTAGGCATTCTCGAAGTGTTTCAGGTCGGCCGGATCGTAGGCGATGTGCGAGGTGCACTTGATCGCCACCACCTGGTCGATGCCCAGGGCCTGCGCCACGCCCTGCATCGCGGCGAAGCAGAAGAAGCTCGGCGAGTTGTTGGGGAAGGCTTCTTCGAAAGCGTCGAAGGCGGCGCCGGAGTCAAGCCAGCGGCCCTGGTTGCGGGTGACGAAGGGCACGGTGGGCAGCTCGCTGCCGGCCAGCTGGCCGTCGATCCAGGTATAGGACAGGCGGTGCAGGTACTTGCCGTCGGCGACCAGCGAGATGGTGAGGTCGCCCTCGGCATCGTGGCGCGGCGCCATCTCGAGGCGCAGCAGGAAGCTGTGCTCACCGGTGTCGTGCTGCCACAGCGTGAGCCCGCCGCCGCCGTAGACGGCCTGGTGGTAGGCATTGCTGAAGGCGGCGTCCTCGAAGCGGTAGTGCGACAGCACGCACTGCACGCGCTCGCGCGCGCTCAGGTCGCGCGCCAGGTAGCTGCGGTGGCTCAGGTGATGGAACAGGTCGTCGTTGGGGGTGGCCGCGACGAAGCGGCGCACCAGGTCGAGGCGGCACAGGGCCTGGTGCTCGCGCCAGTAGCGCAGCACGCGCAGGCTGCGCACGATGCTCAGCATCCAGGAGGCAGGCGTGTACTGGTTGCGGCGTGCAATCCAACCCTTGGTCAGGTGAGCGAAAATCATGTGAGCGCTCCAGTCGGCGTAAAGTTGCGGGCGCCACGGCGGCGCCACTGCTTTATCTTCGATGCCCGCTACATGGGTACTCGGAAAACCTGCTGCGCGCTGCAGTGGGTTTCAGGAGGCCGCAAGTGTAAATGGGCTTGCATCGCAGAAATCACATTCTGCCACGCAATTTGCCAGGATGCTAACTCGTGCTGTGGTAATACGGAGAACGCTGGGGGATGGGAATGAAACCGCTGGGACGGGTTGCGTTCATGTCGTGTCTCTCTCTCGTGGTTCGTCTTGCTTGTTCTTGCTTGTTTTTTTTCGCCGGTTTTGCGACTTTTTGTTTTCGCCTGACAGGCACTACAAGATTACCATGTTTGTGCGGCGACACGCTTCCGATTCATCATCGATAATTGCGCCAGACCGAACCAGACCGGAGGTGCGAGATGGCGTATGAACTTTTTTACTGGCCGGGTATACAAGGGCGTGGCGAGTTCGTCCGGCTTGCCCTGGAAGAGGCGGGGGCCGAGTACGTGGACGTGGCGCGCCGCGAGGGCGGCATGGACCTCTTGCAGTCGGCGCTCGAGACCGAAACCCGTCCCTCGTTCGCGCCGCCTTTCCTGCGTGCCGGCGAGCTGACCATCGGCCAGGTGGCCAACATCCTCCTGTACCTGGGCGAGCAGCACGCGCTGGCGCCCCGCTCCGATCCGGGCCGGCTGTGGACCCACCAGCTGCAGCTGACCATCGCCGACCTGGTCACCGAGATCCACGATACCCATCATCCGATCGCCACCTCGCTCTACTATGAAGACCAGAAGCCGGAAGCGCAGCGGCGCGCCGCCGACTTCATCGAGACGCGCCTGCCCAAGTTCTTCGGCTATTTCTCGCGCCTGCTCACCAATCCCGAGCAGCGCGACTGGCTGGTGGGCGACAAGCCGAGCTATGCCGACTTGTCGCTGTTCCAGGTGATCGAAGGCCTGCGCTATGCCTTCCCGAACGCCATGAAGCGGCTGGAGGGCGAGTATCCGGCCCTCGGCGCGCTGCGCGACCGCGTGGCGGCGCGGCCCAATATCGCGGCCTACCTGGCCTCGCCGCGCCGCATCCCGTTCAACCAGAACGGGATCTTCCGCCACTATCCCGAACTCGACGAGTAGTCAGTCCCACCCAGGCGCGAACTCGGGGCTGACCAGGCGTTCGCCGCGGTCCAGCGCTTCGATCGCAAGCAGCTCGTCCCGCGTCAGCACCAGGCTGCCGGCGGCTAGGTTGCTGGCCAGGTTGGCGCGTTTGGTCGACGAGGGGATGACGGCATAATCCTTGGACATCAGCCAGGCCAGCGTCACCTGCGCGGCCGTGGCGCCATGGCGCGCGGCGATTCCCTGGATGACCGGATCATCGATGACCTTGCCGTAGGCGAGCGGCATGTAGGCGGTGACGTGGATGCCCATCTCGCGTGCGAAGGCGGCGACCGTCCGGTTCTGCAGGTAGGGATGCAGCTCGACCTGGTTGGTGGCGATGTTGTGGGCGCCGACCGCATCGATCGCTTCCCGCATCAGGGCGACCGGGAAATTCGAGATGCCGATGGCTCCCGTGAAACCCTTTTCGCGTGCGCTGAGGAGGGCCCCCATCGATTCGGCCACCGGCACCGCGGCGCCCGGCGAAGGCCAGTGGATCAGGGTAAGGTCGACCTGCTCCAGGCGCAGCTTGCGCAGGCTCTCCTTCAGGCTGGGCACCAGGACCTCGCCGGCCAGGTTCTCCGTCCAGATCTTGGTGGTCACGAAGACCTCGTTGCGTGCGAGCTTCGACGCGGACAGCGCGCTGCCGACTTCGGCTTCGTTGCCGTAGATCTGGGCGGTGTCGATGTGGCGGTAGCCCAGTTCGAGTCCGTTGCGGACCGAATCGATGGCCTGCTGGCCCTGCAGGCGGAAGGTGCCGAGGCCGAGTTGTGGCATGTGCATGGTGAATCCTTTCATTGAAAAATCAGTGGGTGGCGACGGCGTGTTGCCGAGCCGCCTTGGCTGGCAGGCCGTCGCGGCGGTCGAGCCAGCGCGCCAGCGTGGTAAGAAGGAAGGCGCCGACGACGATCAGGGCGCCGATTGGGGGCGTGGCCATGAGGCCGAACTTGGCGACGATCAGGCCGCCGCCCCAGGCGCCGAAGGCGATGCCGACGTTGAAGGCGGCGATGTTCAGGCCCGAGGCCACGTCCACCGCATGCGGCGCATCGCGTTCGGCGCGCTGCACCACGTAGACCTGCAGGCCGGGCACGTTGCCGAAGGCGACCGCACCCCAGGCCAGCACGGTTCCCAGGACCAGCCACTTGTTCGGCGCGGTGAAGCTGAGCACCAGCAGCACCAGCGCGAGCAGCGCGAACACGATCTGCAGCGCCGGCAGCGGGCCCTTGCGGTCGGCCAGCTTGCCGCCCCAGATGTTGCCGGCCGCGACCGAGACGCCGTAGACCAGCATCACCAGGCTCACGCTCGAGGCGGCAAAGCCCGAGACTTCCTGCAGGATCGGCGCCAGGTAGGTAAAGGCGATGAAGGAGCCGCCGTAGCCGAGCGTGGTCATGGCATACACCAGCAGCAGGCGCGGCTTCTTCAGCACCGCGAGCTGGGTCAGGAGGCTCGAGGGCTTGCTGCCGGCGATGTCGGCCGGCACCAGGATCCAGCTGCCGACGATCGCGATCAGGCCCAGCAGCGACACGGCGAGAAAAGTCGCCTGCCAGCCGAAGTGCTGGCCGATGAAGGTCCCGAGCGGCACGCCGGTGACCAGGGCCACGGTCAGGCCGGTGAACATCAGCGCGATCGCGCTGGCGGCCTTTTCCTTCGGCACCAGGCTGGTGGCGATGGTGGAGCCGATCGAGAAGAACACGCCGTGCGCGAGGCCGGTCAGCACGCGGGCGGCCATCAGGGCCGCGTAGCCGGGCGCCATCCAGGCCACCAGGTTGCCGATGGTGAAAAGCAGCATGAGGCCGAGCAGCAGCTGCTTGCGCGGCACCCGCCCGGTGAGGGCGGTCAGCACCGGCGCGCCGACGGCGACGCCGAGCGCGTACAGGCTTACCAGGAGGCCGGCGGACGGCACCGACACGTTCAGGCTGGCGGCGATGGTGGGAATGAGGCCGACGATCACGAACTCGGTCGTGCCGATGGCGAAGGCGCTCAGCGTGAGCGCCCAGAGGGCGAGTGGCATGGTGTTCTCCTTTGTATGCCGGGGGATTGATCCAGGCCTCGCAGTGTGCCGCTTCGGGCTGCGCAGAAAAATGCCTTGTCGTACAATTTACTTTTGACGTGGAGTCACGAATGATCGATGTAGAAGCCTTGATTGCGTTCGCTGCAGTCATAGATACAGGGTCGTTCTCGAAGGCCGCCGAGCGGCTCGGACAGACGCCTTCGGGGGTGTCGCGCACCATCTCGCGGCTCGAGGACCACCTGGGCATGACGCTGATGCACCGCACCACGCGGCGCCTGCAGCTGACGGAAGAGGGCGGCTGGCTGCTGGGGCGGGCGCGCAGCCTGCTGGCCGACCTGGCGAATACCGAGCTCGAGGCCGCCGCGCGGCGCTCGCAGCCTTCGGGCCTGGTGCGGGTGAACGCGGCCACGCCGGCGCTCGACCACTTGCTGGCGCCGCTGCTGCCGGAATTCCTGGACCAGTATCCGCTGGTGCAGCTGGAGCTGGTCAGCGGCGAGACCTACGTCGACCTGATCGAGGAACGGGCCGACCTGGCGATCCGCATCGGCGCGCTGCCCGATTCGACCCTGAACGCGCGCCGCCTGGGCAGCTCGCGCCTGCGCGTGCTGGCGGCGCCCGCCTATCTCGACAAGCATGGCACGCCGGCCGGCGTCGACGCGCTGAAGGAGCACCGCACGCTGGGCTTCACGGCGCCGGCCCTGCTCAACACCTGGCCGCTGCGCCACGCCGGCGGGGAAGGGTGGACGGTGGCACCAAGCGTGGCGGCATCGAGCGGCGAAACGGTGCGCCACCTGGCGCTGGCCGGGGCGGGCGTGGCCTCGCTGTCGGATTTCCTGACGCGCGCCGATGTGGCGGCCGGCAGGCTGGTGCCGGTGCTGGAAGGGGCGAGCCTGCCGTGGACCCAGCCGGTGTGGGCCGTCTTCTATAAACAGGGATCGCTGGCGCCGCGCGTGGCCGCCCTGGTGGACTTCCTGGCGCGGCGCCTGGAAGAGGTGCTGGAGCGCTGAAGGATCAGGCCTCGAGCGTCCCGGCGCGCTCCAGCCGCTTGTAGTAGATCAGCGAAAACGCCACCGGCACCAGCGCCGAGACCACCATCGCCACCACCGCCACCGCCCCCGGCAGCACGCCGAAGGCCGCCAGCAGGGGCAGCAGGCCGCCTGCCACCATGCTCCTGGCCGCCAGCCGGTGCGTGGCGTACCACACGCGTTCGTTCGCCAGGGTCCACGGCGTGCGGATGCCGAGCCAGAAGTTGCGGCGCACCTTGCCCATCACGTTGCCGAGCAGGACGAACAGCAGCCCCAGCCCGCCCAGCACCGCGCGGTCCATCGGAAAGCCGGGCCGGTATGCGGCCCACAGGTGGACGCACTGGAGGTAGGCGATCAGGCAAACCATGAGCATGCCGCTGAACCACCAGGTGCTCTCGAAACCGTCGACCGCGAAGCGCTGCGGCGAAATCCTGGGCAGCACCAGCCACAGCGCGGCCAGTCCCAGCAGGAAGGCGGAGTGGATCAGCAGAGTGTGGCGCTCGTCCCAGCCGTCGATCTCGCCGCCGGCATTCCAGTGCACCGGCACCCGCGCCGGCAGTTCCGGATAGATCGCCACGACCATGCCCAGCACGATCAGCATCGCCGCCAGGCACACCAGGATAAAACGCTTCTTCATCATTTTTCTCCCCTGGCGCCGCGCGCCATGTCCATCGACCAGGCCAGCACGTCCTCGAGCACCGTGGTGTCGAGCGCATACCAGATGGTCTGCCCCTCGCGCCGGCTGGTGATCAAGCCGGCCGCCTTGAGCACTGCGAAATGATGCGACATGGTCGGCTTGCTCATGTCGAAGCGTGCCGCCACCTCGCCCGCGCTCATCTCTTCGTGACGCAGCAGGCGCAGGATCTCGCGCCGCGTCGGATCGGCGATCGCCTTGAACACCTCGTTCAGCGGTCCTGCCATGTTCGATCGCTTTCTAATTAGATGATTGTCTAAATACTAGGGCCGGCACGGTCCCAGGTCAAGCTTTTTGGCGCTGTCAGCGTTAGCTATGGATGACTCCGAACACGAGTCGCAGCAATTGCTCCACCGTCCTAATCCGTCCACCATCGAGCCCCCGACGCCAGCCCAGGTAATTCGGCAGGTAGCGCGAAGCTACTCCTCGGAAGCGGCTCAACCACTGCCGGAAGCGCTGGTGGTAGGCATTCACATTTTGCACATGGATGACACCGGTAAGGCCGCGGCGTACCCGTACGCCCGCACGAAGGTTCACCGCCTCGTGCGCAATGCGATGCTTGCGGGCGAAACGGCGATACGCCCCATGGCCGTCGCTGACCAAGAGCACCTGCCGATCGAGCCGGGGCAGCAGGTGCTGCTCCAGCTGCGCAACCGTCAAGGCGCCACGGCCGACTACGGCATCGGCGGTCTGGCCACTGCGGTCGCGCGCGACAAGAATGCAGTCGAGTTCGCGTGAAATGCCGCGCCTGCGGGCGCGGCCGCCTCGCCGGCGCGCCGGTCGATCCAGCTTGCGCGCGCCTTTCTGCGATTCCAAGATGAACATCTCGTCCTCCTCGGCAATGCCGGCCAGGCACTTCGGCTGGACATGCCTGGGGCGCTCCAGGAAGCGGTGGCGCCAGCGGAAGGCGGTGTTGCGGTGCACGCCGAGGTCACTGGCGGCTGCGCGTACCGACTTCGAGTCGAGCACGGTGCCGAGGTAATCGAGCCATTTTTCACGTAGCCGCAGCCGCGCCAGCGGCGTTCCGCTCAGGTCGTTATAGGTGCGGCCGCAGGCGCGGCAGCGGTAGCGCTGCAGGCTGTTCGCTTGACCGTGCCGGTAGTAGCGTTCGCAGGCGCAGCTGGGGCAGCGGCGCTGCGTGGCGCCGATCTGGCCGATGAGGGCAATGACTTGGTCGAGCCCGGCAGCGGGATGCAGGGCCGCCAGCGTTTGCAGGCGCTGGGGCAGGTTCAGTGCGGGGAGTCTGGCAAACCACTTCTTGAAATGCGGTGCGCGCATGGTCGTTCCCGTCTGTGATGACAGGCGTTCGACCATGAAACAGCTCAGCAGTTCCGCGCTCATCCATAGTTAAAGTTGACAGCGCCAGCTTTTTAGGGATGGCCAGAACCTTCGCCCGGCGCTAGTGTCTGTACGCTTGTTCCCAACCGAGGAGACCGCCATGAGCACGCTAGAAAACACCGTCAAGCCCGTCGAAGACGGCATGCACACCATCACGCCCCACCTGGTCTGCGCCGGCGCCGCCGACGCCATCGCCTTCTACACGCGCGCCTTCGGCGCCGAGGAAGTCATGCGCCTGCCCGGGCCCGGCGGCAAGCTGGCCCACGCCAGCGTGCGCATCGGCGATTCGATGCTCATGCTGATGGACGAATTCCCCGACTGGGACGCCAGCGGCCCCACGGCGCTGGGCGGCACGCCTGTCACCATCCACCTGTCGGTGCCGGACGTCGACCACGCCTTCGAGCGCGCGGTGGAAGCGGGCGCGATCGCGCGCAAGTAGAGCGCCTCATGTTCTGGGGCGACCGCTACGGCGTGGTCGAAGACCCGTTCGGGCACCGCTGGTCGATGGCCACCCGTATCCGCGACGTCTCGCCCGAGGAGATGGCCGCGGCCATGCAGCAGGGCTGCCCCTGAGGCATTATCATGGCGGTCGCCCAAGCACAAGAAAGAGACTGCCATGAACGACACCGACATCCTCCGCATTGCCGCCTTCTCCGACGGCGACCAGGGCGGCAACCCGGCCGGCGTCTGGATCGGCGAGGCGCTGCCGTCCCCGTCCGAAATGGGGGCGCTGGCGCACGCCATCGGCTTTTCCGAAACCGCCTTCGCCGCGCCGCAGCTTGCCGGCTCGACCGGGGCCTGGCGCGTGCGTTATTTCTCGCCCGAGTCCGAAGTGCCGTTCTGCGGCCATGCCACCATTGCGCTGGGCGCCGCGCTGGCGCGCCGCTTCGGCGACGGCCGCTATGAGCTGGCGCTGAACGCGGCCACCATCTCGGTCGAGGGACGGGTGGAGGGTAGCCGGGTGGCGGCCAGCCTGCAGGCCCCGCCGACCAGGAGCCGCCCGGCGCCCGCCGCGCTGGTCGACGCCGCGCTGGCCCTGTTCGGCTACACCCGCGCCGACCTCGACGAGCGCATCCCGCCGGCCCTGGCCCACGGCGGCGCCGACCACCTGGTGCTGGCGCTGAACAGCCGCGCCGCGCTGGCCCGCATGGCCTATGAGCTCGACGCCGGCCGCCGCCTGATGAACGAACACGGCCTGGTGACGGTGGTCTTCGCCTGGGCGGAAACGCCGCAGCTGTTCCATACGCGTAATCCCTTCGCCTCCGGCGGCGTGCTCGAGGACCCGGCGACCGGGGCCGGCACCGCGGCCTTGGCCGGCTACCTGCGCGACATCGGCTGGCCGCACGGCGGACGCATCGAGGTGGTGCAGGGCGAAGACATGGGCATGCGCTCGCGCCTGTCCGCCGACATCGGCCTTGACGCGGGTGGATCGATCCGGGTGTCCGGCACGGCGCGCATGATGTAGGCACGCTGCGGCGCTGACCGGGCGGCGCTGATTGTCAAATACCTATTGGTAAGTGTGACGACATTGTTAAGTACGCTCGTGCTTTCTTGTAGGAGAAATCTTGCAAAATTGTCGGAATAATCTTGCAGTTGTGTAGGACAAACAGAGGGCAAAAAGTGCTTCAGCTCAGCAATTAGATTTTTGCTGATCGGATTGATAATTTGATTCAAGCAAGTTTCGTTTCATAATTTCAATCCGGAGTAGCCATGTCGCTGTTCGACCCAGTCGTTTCCAACCCCGCCGTTGTGGCCCGCGCCGCTCGCGCCGCCGATCGCCCCATCGAGCGCCTGCCGTTCACCATTCGCCGGGTCGAAACCGAGGCCGACCTGCTCAAGGCCGTGAAGATCCGCCATGCGGCCTATGCCCGCCATGTGCCGGACTTCGCACGCTCGCTGGCCCAGCCCGAAGCCGCCGACTACGAGGACGACACCATCGTGCTGCTGGCCGAATCCCGGCTGGACGGCTCGCCGATCGGCAGTACCCGCATCCGCACCAACCTGTACCGCCCGCTCGGCGTCGAGGAATCGGTCGAGCTGCCGTCCTGGCTGCAGGGCCGCCGCCTGGTCGAAGCGACCCGCCTCGGCATCGACGAAGGCCGCATCGGCCGTGTGGTCAAGATGGCACTGATCAAGGCCTGTTTCATGTATTGCGAAGACAACGCCATCGACTATTCGGTCGCTACCGGCCGTCCGCCGGTGGACCGCCAGTACGAGCAGCTGTTGTTTTCCGACGTGTTCCCGGAGCAGGGCGCCGTGCCGCTGCGCCACGTCGGCAATATCCCGCACCGCGTCATGGCCTTCGAGATTGCCAGCTTCGAACAGCGCTACCGCGATGCGCGCCATCCGCTGGCCAAATTCTTCTTCGATACGCAGCATCCGGACATCGACGTCGGCCCCGCCGCGCCGCCGGCGCTGGCCACCACCAAGGTGACAAAATTGACGGATTTGACGTTGCAGACACGCCAATTCGCTATTTGCTAAGCATATATTGCATGACGGCATCTACCTAAAGCTGTATCCTTGCGACTTGACGCTGCGCCGGCTCCGGCGCAGCATTGATTCGCACCGGTCCAGCTTATGTCCATCCCAACACCCCAACGTCGTTCTTCGCTCCTGGCCGCCGCGCATGCGGTGGTAGAGCGGGTGTTGAAGTTGTTCTCGTATTACCTGATCCCGTTCGGGATCGGCCTCGTTTCCCTCGTCGCCCTGATCTTCTGGCACGACCAGTACCGCACCTCCGGCGACGTGCCGCTGTCGATGCACGTGACGGTCCAGCAGGAAGCCAGCCTGTCGCCGGGCGCCGCGCTGGCGCGCGCGCGCGCCTCCAGCCTGGTGACCGGCCATGACACCCATTTGTCCGAAGCCCCGGTCTGGTTCGCCTTCGAGCCGATGCCGCGCGCCGGCGCCCAGGTGGTCGAATTTCCCTCGCGTCACGCGCTCGACGTGGCCTGCTGGGACGCCGCCAGCCTGGCGCCGCTCGGCAGCGCCACCCGCAGCGCCGGGCAAGGGGCCATCGAAGCCTCGAAAGCCGGCTTCGCCCTCACGCTGAACCCGCTGCCGCCGGAACTGCTGTGCCGCGCCGATTTCTCCGGCCCGGCGCGCCTGTCGGTCCTGCAGTGGCCGGCCGAACAGCACCAGCTCTCGGTCGAGCAGTACCACCGCAAATCGGGCCTGCTCGACGGCGGCATGATCGTGCTGGCCCTGTTCATCCTGATCACCGCCCTGATCAACCGCCAGCCGCTGTACGTGCTGTTCGCCGGCTGGCTGGTGCTGAACCTGCGGGTGGCCGCGCTGTCGGCCGGCTGGGACATCCAGTGGCTCGGCCAGACCATCCCCTCGGACTGGCTGCTGCGCAGCCGTTCGGTGACCATCACCCTGTACGGCATCGCCACGCTCACCCTGTACCAGTCGCTGCTGCGCGAGAACATCGCCGCGCTGCGCTACGTGCTGCCGTTCCGCATCATGCAGTGGCTGTGCATGCCGATGCTGGCCGCCGCCATGTTCCTGCCTTACGGCATGTACCTGCCGCTGCTGTGGGGCATCACCGTATGCTGCTTCTCGGTGATGACGGTGGGCCTGTTCAAGATCATCGCGGAATCGCGCAACCGGGTCGCCTCCTGGTTTGCCGCCTCCTTCGCCGTCAGCTTCCTGGCCACCATCGCCGAAGTCGCCTCGGCCGCGCTCGGCATGCGCGAATTGCTGGGCATCATCAACAGCGTCACCGCCGCGCTGGCGTCGAGCCTGCTGGCCGCGCTGGCCGTGGCCGAGCAGATGCGGGTCGAGACCGAGCAGCGCGAAGCGGCCCAGCAGGAACTGGAGCACGCCTACCAGGCCATGCCGGTAGGCCTGTTCACGCTCGACATGTACGGCCACTTCCTGAGCGTCAACCCGGCGCTGCAGAAGATGCTGGGCATCGCCAGCTTCGTGCCGGGCCGCACCGCATGGCGCCAGTTCTTCACCGAAAGCACCTGGACCGAACTGCACGAGGGGGTGCACGCCAAGGCCGAGGCCGAGATGGAACTGACCAGCCGCGACGGCACCCAGCGCTTCCTGGTGAGCGCCACGCTGGCGCGCTCGCGCATCGAGGGCGTGCTGCAGGACACCACCGAAAAGCACAAGGCCACCGAGCAGCTGCACTTCATGGCCAACAACGATCCGCTGACCAAGGTCTTCAACCGCCGCGGCATCGAGCGCGAATTCGCGCTGGCGGCGAATGGCCTGGCCGCCGGCAAGCCGATGGCCCTGGCCTACGTCGACCTCGACCGCTTCAAGCTCATCAACGACCTGTTCGGCCACGCCGCCGGCGACGAAGTGCTCAAGCAGGTGTGCGAACGCATGGCCACCATGCTGGCCGGCGGCCAGCAGATCGGCCGCGTGGGCGGCGACGAGTTCGTGATCCTGATGCCGGAGACCGCCATCCCGCTGGCCTCGATCATCTGCCGCGGCATCGTCGACCGCCTCGGCAACACGCCTTACCGGGTGGGCGACAAGGCCTTTCACGTGCGCGGCTCGGTCGGCCTGATCGAGGTGACGCCGGGCATCGCCATGAAGGACGCCGTGTCGACCGCCGACCGCGCCTGCCGCGAAGCCAAGACGGGGCAGGGCGAGGGCCTGGTGGTGTACGAACGCGGCGCCGAAGCCTTCCGCCAGCGCGCGGCCGAGCTGGACATGGTGGCGCGCCTGTCCGGGCCGCAGGCCACCGAAGGCCTGCTGCTCGAGATGCAGCCGATCATGTCCCTGCGCAGCCCGCGCGAATCGCTGAACTTCGAGGTCTTGTTGCGCATGCGCGAGCCGGACGGCCGCGTGGTGCCGGCCGGCGCCGTGATCTCGGCGGCCGAGAAGAGCGGCCGCGCCAGCGTGATCGACCGCTGGGTGCTGAACACCACCCTGGCCTGGATCGCCGAGCATGCCGAGGAGCTGGGCAATACCCGTTTCGTCTGCATGAACCTGTCGGGCGCTTCGCTCAACGACGAGCGCTTCGTGCAGGACACCTTCGACATCCTGGGACGCTACGTGCACGTCGCCAGCCGCCTGTGCCTCGAGATCACGGAGAGTGTCGCCCTGCATGACCTCGACAATACGCGCCGTTTCATCGACCAGGTGCGCAGCTTCGGGGTGAAGGTGGCGCTCGACGATTTCGGCGCCGGCTACACCTCCTTCTCCTACCTGAAGGAACTGCCGGCCGACGTGCTGAAAATCGACGGCAACTTCATCGTCAACATCAACGCCCACCCGGCCAACGTGGCGATCGTCGAAGCGATCGTCAGCCTGGCGGGCAACCTGGGCATGAAGACGATCGCGGAATGGGCGGAAGACGCGGCCACCGTGCAGACGCTGGCGGAGATCGGCGTGGATTACGTGCAGGGCTGGGCGGTGGCGCGCTCGCAGCCGCCGGAGCGCCTGCTGCAGGCCAGGTCGGCCGCGGATTTCATCACCCACCCGGAAGTGCTGGAGGTACTGCGCATGCTCGAGTCGCCGTCGCCGTCGCACCTGGCGAGCGTGACGCGCTTGCACGACCTGCATTGAGCTGCCCGGCCGGGCAGGCCGGAATTCAGTCCAGCGTCGCCAGCGTATGCTTCGGCGTTCCCGCCGCATCCATCAACAGGAACTGCGCCCGCGCCGCCTTGAGCGTGACCACGTCGCGCAGCATCGGCTTGGCCTTCACGCGCTGCGTCGCCTGGCGGCGCTGCACGACCGGTGTCGGCGGCAGTACGCCGCGCTCGGTGATCAAGGGATAGGGTTCGGCGCGCGTGACGCCTTCGTCGGCCGGCATATTCGCCAGGCGCACCATGGTGGCGCCGTGCTCGCAGGGCTGGTCGGTCAGGGTGACGCGGCCGGCGCCGTCCACGCACTTGACGATGTTCGCGCCAGCGTGGGCGCCGGGCGCGGCCAGTGCCGCGACAAGGATACTGAGGCAGAGATGACGCTTCATGGTCGGCTCCTTTGTTCGAGCCTCCATTGTCGATGTCGATCTTACAATGCTCTGTTCGCTGCCTCACGTGTGCGCGGCCTGCGCACAAGAATCTCTCAGCCGTTAGGGCGTTCCGCGACCAATTGCACTTCCACCAGGAAACCATAGTGCAGCGCCGGCACCGGCACCACGGCACGCGCCGGCCGGTGCGCGCCGAACACGCCAGCCGGTGCCGGCAGTTCGGGCGCCTGGATGCATTCCATCAGGCGTCCAATGTCTGCATCAGTTCGGCGAAGCGCGACAGGTCGACGTTGCCGCCGCTGATCAGGATGCCCACACGCTTGTCCTTGACGTCGACCACGCCGTGCAGGGCCGCGGCGGCCGCCAGGCAGCCGGTCGGCTCGACCACCATCTTCATGCGCTCGGCAAAGAAGGCCATGGTCTGCACCAGCTGGGCGTCGCTGACCGTGACGATGTCGTCCACGCTACGGCGGATCACCTCGAAGTTGTGCTCGCCGATATGGGTCACCATGGCGCCGTCGGCGATGGTCTTGGGCACCGCGATGTGCACGATTTCTCCCTTGCGCAGCGACTGCTGGCCGTCGTTGCCGGCTTCCGGCTCGACGCCGATCACCTTGCAGTTCGGCGAGAGCGCGCGCGCCGCCAGCGCGCAGCCGGCTAGCAGGCCGCCGCCGCCCAGGCACACCAGCAGGATGTCGAGCTCGCCGACTTCCTCGAACAATTCCTTGGCCGCCGTGCCCTGGCCGGCGATCACGTCCGGATGGTCGTAGGGCGGAATCAGGGTCATGCCGCGCTCTTCCGACAGGCGCCGGCCGATCTCTTCGCGATTCTCGGTGTAGCGGTCGTAGGTGATGACTTCGCCGCCGTATTCCTTGGTGGCTTGGACTTTCAGCGCCGGCGCGTCCTGCGGCATGATGATGGTCGACTTGATGCCGGCCAGCTTCGCCGACAGGGCAATCGCCTGGGCGTGGTTGCCCGACGAAAAGGTCAGCACGCCGGCGGCGCGCTGGGCATCGTCGAACTTCGCGATCGCGTTGTAGGCGCCGCGGAACTTGAAGGCGCCCATGCGCTGGTAGTTCTCGCACTTGAAGAACAGGGTGCCGCCGGAGAGCTTATTGGCCGTGCTCGAGGTCAGGACCGGCGTGCGGTGCGCGGCCCCAGCCAGGCGCTCGGCGGCCAGTTCGACCTCACGGTAGGTAAGAGTGGCAGCGGCGGAGGTAGCGGTCATGGCGGGCTCGCGAAAGTCGAAAGCCGACAGTATAGCGAATGCTGCCGCCTTTAATCGCCGGACTTGTCGGGCTCGAGCAGCAGCGTTTTCATGGCAGCCTCGTTGTAGCGCACGAAGTCTTCGATGAGCCGCTCTGCGTCCGCGGAAAAGACCTCCTGCGTGACATTACGCTGGGAATAATTCAGCTTCAGAATCTTTCCCAGGCCCCCTGTCATCAAGAGCAGGTGGGTGCCCTGGGCCAAGCTTTGGTCCGACTGCGTGAGTTCCGAACTCAACAGACGCATTTCGGCCCTGGCAATCTTGCCGTCGGCCTTGACGGACGGTGTCCCCTCGCCAATGACCTGTCCTTTTGCATAGGGAGGATTGTTCAGGCTGTACACGAAGCCTTCCATGGCAATGCGCAGCGCTTCCTTGAAGCCGGGGCTGTCGATCCCCGTCGGCAGCTTGTCGTAGCCGAGGTCGTACACGCATACCTGCCCGGTCGCCACTGCGGACGAGTACAGCGCGCAGTAGCCGAGCTTCTTGTCCGGGAATGTCCGGATCTCCTGGAAGCGCAGGCGTGCGAGGTAGGGCGGAAAACGCAACCCGGTGGCCAGATCGACGTGCGCAGGCGCATCCTGCTGCGCGACGGCAGGCGATGCGGGCGTCATGAGCGAAGCGGACAGCGTTGCATACAACAGGGCATGCCGGAAAGGATTTTTCATGGTGGGCTCAGTCGATGTCGGCAAAGCGCATTGTAGCGCTCCTGCAGAAGCCGCTTGACCTTTCGTTCATTATGTTCTTTAATTTCTGTAATAACAGAAATAAAGGAAATCCATGAGCCTGAGCCCGACCGTACAGAAATTCGTCCTGCACTGGGGAGAGATGGGCACCCGCTGGGGCGTCAACCGGACCGTTGCCCAGATCCACGCGCTGCTCTACCTGTCCGAGCGCCCGCTGACCGCCGACGACATCGTCGAGACCCTGGGCGTGGCCCGCTCCAACGTCAGCAACAGCCTCAAGGAATTGCAGAGCTGGAAGCTGGTGCGCGTGTCGCACGTGCTGGGCGACCGGCGCGACCACTTCCAGGCCTTGCAGGACGTGTGGGAAATCTTCCGGGTCATCCTGGAAGAGCGCAAGCGCCGCGAGATCGACCCGACCCTGACCGTGCTGCGCGAATGCGCCATCGAAGGCGAAGAAGACGCGGGCCTGGATGCCGCCACGCTGGCGCGCATGCAGGTCGTGCTCGAGTTCCTCGAGATGCTCAGCGCCAGCTTCGAGGATTACCGGCACCTGCCGCCGCAGACGCTGCAGCGCTTCCTCAAGATGGGCGGCAAGGTCGCCCGCTTCCTCGGACCCAACAGCAAGGAACAGCCATGACATCCACCGTGAGCAAGCTATCGGGACTGCGCGAGGTGATCGCGGCGGCGCGCGGGCAGGGCGGCGGTGCTACGCCCGTCATATCCTTCGACGCGCATCGACGCAGCGTCCTTGTCACTGGCGCCACCGGCTTCGTCGGCCAGCACCTGGTGCGGGCCTTGCTGCAGGACGGCCACAGGGTGTTCGCCCTGAGCCGGCAGCCGGAAGCGGCGGCGCGCCTGTTCGACGGCAGGGTAGAGTGCGTCGGATCGATGGAGGCGCTGCCGCCGCAGACCCGCATCGAGGTCGTGGTCAACCTGGCCGGCGCCCGCATCCTGGGTCCGCGCTGGTCCGCGGCGCGCAAGGAAGCGCTGCGCCGGAGCCGCATCGGCCTGACGCGGCAGGTGGTGGACTGGATCGCGCGGGCCGACCACAAGCCTTTCCTGCTGCTCAATGCCTCGGCCATCGGCTACTACGGCATCCAGCGCATCGGCGACGAATCCGAGCTGGACGAATCGTCGCCGCCGCAGCCGGTCTTCATGTCGGACCTGTGCCGCGAATGGGAAGAGGCGGCCGGCGGGGCGGCGCAGTATGGCGTGCAGGTGGAGTGCATGCGCTTCGGCCTGGTCGTGGGCGTGGGCGGGGCGCTGCCCATGATGCTGCTGCCGATCCTGCTCGGCCTGGGCGGCAGGCTGGGAAGCGGGCGCCAGTGGCTGTCGTGGATCCATGTGGACGATGTCGTGGGCGGCATGGCGCACCGCTGGCGCCATGCGCTCGCGCACCCGCGTCCGGGGGCGATCGGGGCCAGCAACTTCACCGCCCCCGAATGCGTCACGCAGGCGCAATTCAGCGAGGCGGCGGCGCGCATCTGGCGCCGCCCCAGCTTCATGCCGACGCCCGGCTGGCCGCTGCGCCTGGTGCTGGGCGAGCAGTCCGACCTGCTGCTGGAAGGGCAGCGCGTCGCGCCGCGCCGGCTGCAGCGGGAGGGTTTCGCATTCCGCTATCCCGGCATTGCGCAGGCCTTGGCGAGCCTGAAAGGCGCCTGACAGAGCGTGTTTCATGCGGCCTGCATGGGGCGCGATCGCCTCACGCAATCGTGCGACCGGGTCCATGCCAACTCATTAGACTGCGCGGAGTTTGCAGTGTTGCCGCATGGCAAAACTGCAAACTTTCCGCCAAGTTAATAGTGAGAGACCTCCCGATGACCCAGCTGAACCAAGCCCTCGAACGTCCCACGGTCCCGACCTGGACGCCGCACCTGCGCAGCCACATCCAGGCCGCCGCCGAACACCTTCAGAACGACTCGGAAGAGATGCGCCAGTGCTCGCCGGAGCAGGTGCTCTACCACGAGTACATGCAGGCCGGAGCCCCGCACGGACCGGCCCTGTATGCCGTCAAGGGCGAACACTGGAACGGCGTCAGCCCGAAATTCCTGGAGTTCATCAACGCCTTTCAGTTCGCACGCGGCGACATGGGTTATGCCGAATCCGGCTACGGCATCCAGCGCCACCGCAACTTCATGCGCCGCCTGATCGTCAGCGAGCACCACCTGGAGGCGCGCCGGCCCGCGGCTGGCCTCGACATCGACGTCGGCTGCCTGGCGATGACGACCCGGATGGCCATGTACGACATGGCAAAGGTCGCCATGCGCCGAGCGACGCAAACCCATCCGGGCAAGACGCCGGTGGCGCTGGTGCCGACACCGAGCTGGGACTACCGCGGCATCTTCAAGGACGTCGGCTTCGAGATCGTGTTCCTGCCGCTGGGGCCGCAGAACGGCTGGCTGCCGGACCTGCAGGCATGGGATGCGATCGTGCGCGAGACGCTGGCCGACGGCAGCCGCCACATCGCCATGGCGGTGAGCAATCCCCAGCACAACCCGACCGGCATGCAGTGGCCGGTCGACGTGACCCGTTATCTGCTGGACCTGTGCGCCGACCAGGGCGGCTTCCTGCTGCTCGACGACGCCTATTACTGCGTCCACGATCCGCGTGCGCCGGTCGTCAACCACCTGAAAGCGCTGCTCGACGCGTTCGACCACGACGGCGGCGACAATGCGCTGGTGCGCTCGGGCATGTTCGAGCGCTGGGTCGCGACCCGTCCCTTCGGCAAGCAGTTCTCCTGCAATACCATGGGCGTGGCGGCCATCACCACCTCGCCGAAGATGCTGCGCCAGCTGAGCCGCGAATCCTGGATCAACCGCTACCACACCAATACCCACAACGCGGAACTGATGTGCGCCTGGCTGGCCACGCCGGAAGCGGCCGACTGGACCATCGAGACCGGCCTGTTCTACACCCGCCAGAAAGAACTGGTGCGCGCGCGCCTGAAGGAGCGCATGGGATGGATTGATGCCGCCTTGTGCATCGGACCGTCGACCTCGTACATGCTGATCGAGATCCCGAAGGTTTACCAGACGACGGACGGCGGCATCGATCGCTTCCGCGACGACCTGTTCTTCGCCACCGGCACCCTGGTGTCGGCTTCGCTGTTCAACCAGACCGCGCCGGTGCCCTACGTGCGCCTGCACCTGGGCAGCCATCCGGACGTGATCGAGGAGTTCCTGCGACGCTGGGAAGCTGCCGGCCTGCGCTATGACATGGCGGCCACCTTCGGCGGCCGGGCGGCGCTGGCCACGCCGGTGCTGCCGCCGGTGTTCCGCAAGGAAGCCTGAGGCTTAAATACCGAAGGCCTTCAAGCCGGCGTCGAGCAGCACCTCGAAGGGATTGCTGCGGCGCCCGCCCGCCTGGGCCGAGCGCGGCACTTCCTCGTACAGGAAGCAGGCATCCTGCCCGGCGAAACTGTCGTGGAACAGGGGCTGCCTGCCCGCCAGGTAGGGCAGGAAGGGTTCGGCGCGAACGGTAGCATAGCGCGCATGCGCGCTGAAGCCCAGGGTTGCATCCTGGCTGATCGTGCGGCCGGCCCCGGCCTGTTCCAGGCGCACGCCGCGGCAGCCTTTCAGTACCAGGGTCGCCGGACCCTCGAAGGCGAGGTAGCGCAGTTGCAGGGTGAGCCAGGCGTGCAGGGTTCCCACGCGCCAGTGGCTGCGGATGGCGGGCCGCTGGCCGGTCTGGTAGACCATCCCGGCCAGGCCGCGCGGCTGCAGCACGAAGGATTCCCCGGGCCCGAGTACCAGGAGCGCGACTTCGTCGAGCGGGTCGCCGGTGGCCGACACGACCACCTCGGCCGCCGCGCAGGCGCGCAGGCGCTTGAGCATCCACAGGCGCGCGGCCAGGCTGCTCAGCGGCCGCCGCCAGTCGAACAGCAGCCGGGTCGCAACAAGCACGCCCGCAGGCTGGCTCTGGCAGTAGTCGGGGCAGATCAGCAGTTCCTCGCCCGGCGCCAGCGCCAGTTGCTGCGAGACGGCGGAGATGCGCGAGGAAGTGCGGGTGGGCGTGCCGGAGGACGCCGGCGCGTCCTCGAAGACGATCGCCGGCCTCTTCGCCGCCAGCGGCGCCAGCACGAAATAGAACAGGGCGCGGATGGCGGCCGGCACCAGCCACCACGCGGCCAGCACCAGCAATGCCGGCAGCAACAGCGGCTGCACCAGCCCGTAGGCGCGCCAGGCGCCGCTGGTGCCCGCCAGCTCCTCGACCTCGCGCAGCCGTTCGCGCAGCGGTGCGGACGCTGCCGCCAGGGCTTCTTCGTTGAGCCGGAACGCGGCCGGTGCGCCGACCGCCGGCAGCGTGTTCACCAGCGCCCGCTGCGCCACGAAGGCGCGGTGTGCGGCGCTGTTCCTGGCGCGCAGCTGTGTTTGCTGTGCGTCCAGTGCCCGCAGCTGCCGGTAGTCGTCGGTGAAGAACAGTTTGCCCCAGGTTCCTGCGGCCTGTTCCGCCTGGGCGCGCTTTTTCATGGCGTCCTGCAGCGCCGTGTAGACCGCCACGTGTTCGCGCCGCAGCCGCTCCAGGGTGGCCAGCGCGGCCTGCCGGTTTGCGAGCGCATCGGCGCGTGCGCGCAGGGCCTGCAGGTGGGTCTTTTCCTGGCGCCGCAGTTCGATTTCCATGTCGCGCATGGCCGAACGGGCGAGCTGCTGCGCCAATGCCTCGCGGCCGGCGAGGGCGGCGCCCAGGCCCGGCGCCGCTTCCCGCTCGCGGCGCAGCCGCGCGATCTCGGCGTCGATGGCGGCGATGCGGCCGTCGAGCCGGACGATGCCGGCGCCGGCCAGCTGCCGCAGTTCTTCTTCGGTATTGCGCGCCAGCGCGGCGCGGCGCGCGTCGAAGTCGGCCTGCGCCTGGCGCAGCGCCGGTAGCTCGGCGACGATGTGCTGGATGTTCGCCCATTCGCCCCGCAGCCAGTGGCCTGAGGCGAGGACCAGCACGATGGCCGCGAACAGTAGCAGGTTGCGGCCGAGGCCACGGAGGAGGGCGGCCAGCAGCTGACCCACGCGCGCTTACCCGGCCAGGGGCAAGGCCAGCTGCAGCAGCAGCCCGCCGCCTTCGCGGTTGCTCACCGTGAGCTCGGCATTGTGGCGGCTCAAGACGCGTTCCACGATGGCCAGGCCCAGGCCGGCGCCGTTGGCCTGGCCGCGTGCGCTGTCCAGGCGCGTGAAGGGCTTGAGCAACTGGTTGATCTGGTCTTCCGGCACGCCCACCCCGTGATCGCATATCTCGATCACGGCGCGCCGACCGTGGCCGGTGGCCTTGACCCGCAGGACGATCGCGATCTCGGTGTAATCCTGGCCCGGGGTCTTGCCGTACTTGCGTGCGTTCTCGATGATGTTGTTGACCACGCGCCGCAGGTCGGTCGCATTGCCCATCACGTGCACGCCCGGCATCAGGTCGACCTGCACGCGCAGGTCGCGGATGCGGCCCGCCTCGCGGCCGACCTCGGCCAGCATCTCGGACAGGTTCACCGCGATGAAGGTGGCGGCATCGGTCGGCTTGGCGTAGTCGAGGAACTGGCCGATGATCGCATCCATCTGGTCGATGTCCGACTGCATGCCTTCGCGCGCCTCCTGCGGCAGGTTGGCCATCTCGACCTCGAGCTGCATGCGCGCCAGCGGCGTGCGCAGGTCGTGCGAGATGCCGGCCAGGATCACGGCGCGGTCCTTCTCCACCTGCGCCAGGTCGTCGACCATCTGGTTGAAGCTGCGGTTGGCCTCGATGATCTCCTGCGAGCCTTTCTCGGGCAGCGGCGCCGGCTTTTCGCCCTTGGCGATGGCGCGCGCGGCCGCCGTCAGGCGCGCCAGCGGCCGGTTGACCAGCGAGGAGATGAAGGCGGCGCCGATCAGCGACAGCAAGCCCACCAGCGTGGCCCAGCCGAGCCACTGCACGCGGGTCAGCCCGGCCAGGCGCTCGCGCTCGAGCATCAGCCAGTATTCGTCGCCGTCGATGTTGAAACTGATGTAGAAGCCCGGCACCCCGTTCACGCCGGCGGAAAAGCGTGTCTGCTTGCCCAGCCGTTCGCGCACGATGGCGGCGATCTCGGGCATCAGGGGATTGTTGGGCGGCGGCTCGACGATGTCGTCTTCGTTGAGCGTCAGGACGCGGATGCCTTCGTTCGACACCAGTTCGAGCAGCAGCTCGAGCCGCTGCGCAGGCGCCGAGTGGATCAGGGCAGCCCTGGTGATGGTGACCGCCGACACCACCAGCTCGGCGGTCTGCTGGATCTGCGGGCCGCGCTGGAACACGCTGATCATGCCGATCCACGAGCCCATCGAGGCGGCGGTGAGCGCCGACATCAGGAGGAAGGTCCGCCAGAACAGGCCGCTCCGGTACCAGGCAAAGCGGGCGGCGCGGCGCGCCGCCGAGAGTGGGGCGAACACTAGCGCGGCTGTCCTTCAGGGATGAACACATAGCCCAGGCCCCAGACGGTCTGGATGTACAGTGGGCTGGAAGGATCCGGCTCGATCAGCTTGCGCAGGCGCGAGATCTGCACGTCCAGCGAGCGGTCGAAGACTTCGTATTCGCGGCCCCGGGCAAGTTCCATCAGCTTCTCGCGCGAGAGCGGCTGGCGCGCGTGGCGTGCGAACACCTTGAGCACCGAGAATTCGCCGGTGGTCAGGGGCACCGTCTCGCCATTTTTCTTCAGCGTGCGCGTGCCCAGGTCGAGCACGAAATCGCCGAACTCGAAGGTCTGCGGGGTTTCGCTCGGTGCGCCCGGGATTTCGTCCGGGCCCTTGCGGCGCAGGACCGCGCCGATGCGGGCCACCAGCTCGCGCGGGTTGAAGGGCTTGGGCAGGTAGTCGTCGGCGCCCATCTCGAGGCCGACGATGCGGTCGACGTCCTCGCCCTTGGCGGTCAGCATGATGATCGGGGTCTGGTCGCCGGCGCCGCGCAGGCGGCGGCAGATCGACAGCCCGTCTTCGCCCGGCAGCATCAGGTCCAGCACCAGGAGGTCGTAGCGCTCGCGCAGCCACAGCTTGTTCATGGCCGGCGCGCTCTCCGCGGTCACCACCTGGAAGCCCTGCTCGGTGAGATAGCGGCGCAGCAGGTCGCGCAGGCGCACGTCGTCGTCCACCACCATGATCTTGGCGGAGTGGCCGCCCTGGTTGCCCGTGGCGTTGTTGCTGGTCGGGCTGCTGCCCGTATTGTTCGTCGATGCGTTCATATGGAATCCAGAATTGTCAGAAGCATGTCGCTATGGTAACGTGTTATCGCTTGAACATCTTGTTCGGATGGCTCAGCCATTACATTGTGTTACAAACTTTACCCAATCGGTCTTACACCTCGGACGCTATGCACATACACTGGCTGCAAGTGGAAATCACAGCTTATCTGTTTATATGGCATCGCGGAAGAGGAACACCATGAACAACGTGCACACCAAAATCCAGGCAGCAAACGAAGGGCGGCTGGCGCGTTTCGTCAGGCACGGTGTGATCGCTGTCGCCCTGGCTTGCAGCGCCGCTGGCGCCATGGCGCAAGGCCAGGACCGTGGCCCGCGCCGCGAAGAGATGCAGCAGCAGGCCATGCGCGACCGTTACGAGATGCGCACCCAGGATCCGCGCTACGACCCGCGCGCCCAGGAAATGCGCGACGAGGCCCGCATGCGCCAGGAGCAGGCGATGCGCGACTCCATGCGTGAAGAGGGCGGCCGCCGCGGCCGCATGACGCCGGACGAGCGCAGCGAACTGAAGCGCCAGATCAACGAAGCCAACCGCGACCTGTATCCGAACGCGCGGCGCCGCTGAGCCGGCTTGCAATCCATCCCTGACGGCGCCTGCGGGCGCCGTTCTCGTTTTACGGCGCGCTTCCCCCATCGCTGGGGTTTCTTTATGGAAATCTAGTTGCTATATGTTTATTTTCGTATTGCAACGTGCTATCTTGAAGAGACCTTAGCAGATCAGGAGAACACGCCGTGTCCAACCCAGCAGCCGCAGAAGCCTGCATCGCCCGCCAGGCCGACGGCATCTATTGCGACGTGGCCGCCCTGGGCCCGGCTCTGCTGGCGGCGGTCGACGACATCCTGCTCGGGAACCAGTATTTTTCGGGGCTCGACTATCCGGTCCTGATCAAGGCCTTGTTCGGTCACGGTCCCGAACTGCCGCGCAATGCCCGCGGCGAGACCGTGGTGCGCCTGGCGGACGACATCCAGCCCTTCGATCCGGCGCGCCGCGAGCTCTACCGCGCCGTCAGGATCGCCGACGGCCAGGCCGAATACTACTTCGAACCCGTGTTCCTGCCGGACCCCGAGGGCGTCGAGCAGCCGTCCCGGCTCGACATCGACGAGTTCATCGCCGACATGTGGATGAAGGGCATCCGCTTCGGCATCGACGTCGCGGGAGTCAGGGACGCCATCGCCACCGGCGCGGCCGGCCGCATCGTGGTGGCGCGCCGCCTGCCTCCGCGGCCGGGCGAGGATGCGCGCGTGGTCGAGGTCTCGAACGAACTGCACCGCAGCGACGCCCCGCGCCAGCTTGCCAACGGCAAGCTCGACCTGATGAGCTTCCAGAACCGCTTCCCCCAGGTCCAGCGCGGCACGCGCCTGCTGCGCAAGCTTCCGCGCGTGCAGGGTGAGCCGGGCTTCGACCTGTCCGGCATCGCCCTCGCGCCCGAACTGCCGCTCGATCTCGAACTGAGCGACTGGAGCGGTCCCGGCACCACGGTCGACCGCATCGCCGAAGGCGAGTTCGTGCTCGCCCTGCAGGACGGCTTCCTGAACGTGGAAGGCAACCGGATCTCGGTGGGCGACAAGATCGTCAGCCACGACGGGGTCAGCGCCAGGACGACCGGCAACCTGCAGCTGGAGGGCGACTACGAGGAATTCGGCGAGGTGCAGGAAAACCGCGTGGTCGAAGGCGAGAGCATCACGGTGCATGCCGACGTCTTCGGCAACGTGGTCTCGCGCGGCGGCGTGGTGCGCCTGAAGCGCAACCTGATGGGCGGCAGCGCGCGCAACAGCGATGGTCCGATCGTCGTGGCGGGCGTGGCATCGAACGCCACCATCCAGAGCGCCAATGGGGAGGTCACGCTGCAGCGCGCCGAGAACTGCATCATCTCCGGCAGCAGGGTCTCGATCGTCGAGGCGCTCAATTGCGAGATCGTGGCGGACGTGGTGGAAATTAGCCAGGCCGAAGGCTGCGCCATCGTCGCCAGGCGCATCGCCATCGAGCGCGCCGCGCCGCGCGGGCACAGCGAGATGCGGGTCTTCGTGCTGCGCCCGGACTGCACGCGCATCGATGCGGCGATCGGCATGATCCGCGAGCGAGTGGGCCAGTTCGGCGAGCTGGCCGGCCGGCGCCGCGCCGCGATGGGTACGCTGGCGGCCCAGCCCGAGGTGGCCAGCTACGTCCGCCTGGCGGGGCGGGTGCGCAAGGGCGAACTGGTGCTCACGCCGGAACAGCAGCCGGCCTTCAGGAAGCTCGCCGCCGCCGCCGCGCCGGCGCTCAAGCAGATGGCCACGCTGTCGCAGGAGATCAAGGACGTCGAGACCGAGCAGCAGTCCGGGATGGCGCTGTTGGAAAGGTTGCAAGCCCAGCGCGCGCAGCACAGCGGCACGGTCAGCGTCGCCATCGGGCAGGTGGCCGGCGAGCTCACGGTGCGTGCGCTCGACGTGGAACCGGACAGCGCGGATGCGGAGCGCGGCAATCACTACAACCTGGCGCCACGCGAGATCAAGGCGCGCCTGCGCGAGGCCAGCGGCGCCGAACTGCTGTTCGCCGGCGGCAGCGGCAGCGTCAGCTGGAGCACGGCGGAAGCCGCCGTCGCCTGATCTTCAATCGTCCTGCACGGGACGGATGGCAGTACTTTGGTGGAAGCTGTTCTTCCAGCCGTCCGGCTGGCGTATCCACAGATGCGCGTAGCGAAAGCGCGGCGGTTTGGCGGTGTCGCCCGCCATCAGCGCGCGGTAGGTGCCGGTGACCAGGGCCGCGTTGCCGCCTTCCAGCGGGTGCACCTCGGTGCTGTCGATATTGTAGAGCCGGAAGCGAAATTCGTTGCGTTCGAGCGCGGTGAGCAGCTCGGTCTTGCTGCGCACCCGCCCGCGGCTGTCGACGTGGTAGTACTCGCGGTCCATCAGGTGGCGCAGGGTGGCGATATCGCGCTGCACGATGGCCTTGGCGCGCTGCCGTTCCATCCCGGCCAGCATGGCCGGAAGGTCGACTTCGCCGGCGGCGATGGCGCGCTGGCTCTGGAAGCCGGCCGCCTGGACGGCTCCGGGCGTCGCCAGGACGGCGGGCAGTATCGCGAGCAGGGCAAGCATGACCAGGCTGGTCGGCGGTTTCATGGCGGCTCCTTTGGAAAAGCGGACACGGGCGCTACCCACCCATGATACCCGCGCCGCGCGCAGCTATGCCCGCGCGACGTGGATCTTCTCCTTGATATGCTTGAGGTTGGCTACGATGGTGAAGGTCATGATCACCAGCAGCGACCACGAGCTCCACTTGCTCACGTGGACCACCGACCAGGCGCCCAGCTGGTTCGGGTAGCGCCACACGCCCCAGAAGGTGCCGATGTTCTCGGCCAGCCAGATGAAGAAGCCGATCAGCACGAAGGCCAGCAGCAGCGGCATCCTGCGGTCGCGGTCGAGCGGCCGGAACACCACCATGGTGCGCGAGTACAGGCCGAGCGCGCAGGCCGCCAGGTACCAGCGGTAGTCGCCGATATAGTGGTGGGTGAAGAAGTTCAGGTAGATCAGGATCGCGATGGCCCAGGCCATCCAGTGCGGCGGATGGTGGCGGATGCGCAGGTCGAACAGGCGCCAGGCCTGCACGATGTAGCTGCCGATGGCCGCGTACATGAAGCCCGAGAACAGCGGCACCTCCAGCACTTTGGTGTAGGCGAAGTCGGGGTAGGCCCAGGACTGGATGGCGCCGGACACCTTGAAGGCCTCGAGCGCGAAGCCGATCGCGTGGAACAGGCAGATCGCCTTCAGCTCGTCCATCGTCTCCAGGCCTGACCTCACCATCCACAGCTGGATCGCCAGCGCCACCAGCAGCAGCAGGTCGTAGCGCGGGATGCCGAGGATGCCGGTGCGCGGCGTGAGCATCATGGCGGCAAAGAACAGGCCCACGAACAGGCAGGCGCGCGCGTTCTTGAAGCCGAAGTACAGGAACTCGGCGCCAGCGCGGCGCCAGCCGCCGAGCTGGCGCGGGCGGGTGTCGAGCAGGACGTTGTCGAGCGCAAGGGTGATGGGAGCGGAGCCGGGCGTCTTGTTCATTGTTGTCGGTCGCGGTCGGAGGCGGATGGGGTCGACCGATGTTGTCACAGAAGGGGTGGCGAATCAATGCTTCGCTGCGCGGCTGTTGCGGTATTAGAATGGAGACATGCAGACGTCGATCCATCCGAAACCCGATGAATGGGGCAAGCCGGTCGCCATCGCCGCGCCCAGCGCGCCGACGCCGCTGGACAACTGGCTCGACCCGCTGCTCCCCGCCACCGTGATCCCGGGCGGCCCGGTGCCGCCGGCATTGAACGGCCTCGCATTCGCCGTGTGGCGCGAGGCCCCGCGCGTCGATGCCGGCTGGATCGCGCTTGCGGGGCAGGAGGACGCCTTCGACGAGCCGCCCTTCCAACCCGCGCCGGGCAAGCGCGTGGCGGCCGGCGTCGTCATCCTCGAGGACGACGGGCGGGTCTGGGTGGTGCACCCGTCGAACGGCTTCGGCGGCTACCCGGCCACCTTCCCGAAAGGGACGCTGGACCCGGGCATGCTGCTGCGCGCCGCGGCGATCCGCGAAGCGTACGAGGAAAGCGGCCTGCACGTGCTGTTGACCGGACACCTGATGGACCTGACGCGCAGCCGCAGCCGCACCCGCTACTACCTCGGTCGGCGCGTCGGCGGCTGCCCGTCCGACATGGGCTGGGAGAGCCAGGCGGTGTCGCTGCTGCCGCGCGCGCACCTGGACAAGGTGCTGGTCAATCCGAACGATGCGCCATTGGTGGCCTGGCTGCAGGCCTGAACGAGAGACGCCATGGAACCCATTGCGCTGGTCCTCGGGATCGTGTTCCTTGCGGTCGTCGCGTACAGCAACTACCGGTACATACGCGGCGCGCGCGACATCGTCGGCATGGCGAACGAGGAGTTCCGGCAGATACGTATCACGGAAGCGCCGCCGGAGCTGTGCTTCGACGGGCGCAGCGCCGAGATCGTGGTCGAGAGCGTGGCCTACCAGGACGAGTACCGCATCCGCGCCATCAGTGTGACGCGCTATGCGCGTAATGCCCACGGTGAGTATTTTTTCTTTGTATCGGAGGGCAGGGGCAGGGCCTATTTCAAGCACATCGAACAGCGCGCCGCCAGGGCGGCGCTGGGGAAGCGCTACCTTGCCCCCCGAACCTGATCGCGAACGGAGAACCATGCAGATAGAACGCATCCATTTTGAAGAGGTATTCGATGTCGCCGCCGGCGACTTCAGCTTTCGCAGCGAAGGCCGCACCCATTACGGCGTCAGCCTGGGGCACGGGACGATTCCGCAGGCAGGCGCCACCTACGCCATCGCATTCGGGCGGGCGGAAGACTGGAACTCGGTGCTGGGCTGGCGCGACCTTGCTTCGCAAGCGGTCATCCTCAAGCATTCGGCCGCCGGGCTGGTGCTCTCCACGGTCTACGACATCTATTGGTACGGCCTGTTCTTTTTCGCGGGCGGCTTCCTGTTCGGCGGCATCCGCCTGGCGCTCGCTTTCGCGGCGCTGTTCATCGCCGGGCTGGGTTATATGAGCTTCCGCAATGTCCAGACCCTGCGCCGGGCCAAACGCGCTTTGCGCTCTGTCGGCGAATCCGGCAATAGCCTGGACAACAGCAGTGCAGTGTGCCCCGGCACAGTGCGATAGTTGACTGCAGTCAACAATTTAAGGGGAGCTCGCCTTTAGCATTGGTGGTGCCGATGAAAGGAACCACCATGTCGAACCACATTCTCGCCGCACCCCAGCAGTTCCTTGGTTTCACCCTGGGCGGGCTCGATTACGGGCTCGACTATTCCGCGGTGCAGGAGCTCAAGGCATACCGGTCGCTCGAGCGTTTCTGCAGCGACGGCGAGATCATCGGCGGCGTGGCGCTCTCGCGCGGGGTGATCATGCCGGTGATGGACCTGCGGGCCGCCTTCGCCCCCGTCTTTGCGCTGCCCGAGCCGGATACCGACGTGGTGATCGTGCGGGTGGCCGCAGGCGTGGTTGGCGTGGTGGTGGAGCGCGTCACCGGCGTGGTGCGCCTGCGCCCGGAGCAGGTGGTCGCGCTGCCGGGCGCCCAGCGCGACGCCGACTACCTGATCGGCCTCGGCCTGGCCAAGGGGCGGCGCATGATCCTGATCGATATCGCGCGCCTGATGTCGGTGGCGCCGGCCGAACCGCGCCAGGTCGCCTAGAGCAGGGGGGCGTCAGAAATCCGCGCTCACGGACAGCCACAAGCGGCGCCCGTCCATGTTGTTGACGTAGACGCTGCTCCAGGTCGGCGCAGCAGACCCCGGCGCCTGGTAAGGACGGTAATCGATGAAGTCCTTGTTGGCCAGGTTGTAGATCGCCGCGTTCACCGTGACGCGCTTGTTCAGCTGGTAGCTGCCGCCCAGGTGCAGCATCCCATACCCCTTGTAGTCGCCCAGCGCCGCCTTGGCCGCGCGGGTTGCTGCCGAGCTGCCCGGATCGCGGAAGCGCTCGCTGCGGGCCTCGAGGCGCAGCCAGGCATTCCATTGCGCCGAGATGTCCCAGGCGAGGCGCGCGTTGAGCGCATGTTCCGGCGTGTCGCCGAGTGGCTTGCCGGCATTCGGGCCGCTTTTCTGCTCGCTGTCGGTATAAGTGTAGTTGGCGCTCAGGGCCCAGCCGGGGGCGAGCGGGAAGCGGGTCGCGAGCTCCACGCCGCGGGTCACCGCTTCGTCGACGTTGGTGGACTGGCCGAAGGCGTCGACGTTCGGCCAGTTGCCGAAGCTGACGCAGCCCGGACGATTGGGCGCCGGCCGGTAGGAGCAGTTCAGCAGGCCGGTGCCGGTGGTGATCTTGTCCTTGAACTCGTTGTTGAACAGGGCGGCATTGGCGGTCCAGCCGGCGCCGTTGTCGAAGTGGACGCCCAGTTCGGTCGTCACGCTGGTCTCGGGTTTCAGGCCGGGGCTGCCCACCAGGGGAATCGTGCCCTGGCCGCCGAAGCCGTTGATGCCGGGCGCCAGCTGCTCGACGCGCGGGGTCTTGTAGCCGCGGCTGGCGCCGCCCTTGACGGTCCAGCGCGGCGACGCGTTCCACACCAGGTAGGCGCGCGGGCTGACCTGGCCGCCGAAGATGCTGTGGTCGTCGTAGCGCGCGCCGAGCGTCAGGAGCAGCGGCTGGGCGATGCGCCACTCGTCTTCCAGGAACAGGGCCTTCTGGGTGAAGGCGAAGGCCTGCGGCGCCACGCCGTCGACCATCTCGGCGTCCCAGTGCTGGGCGCCGATGGTGGTCAGGTGATTGCCCCAGGGCGCCACCAGCTTGGTGTCGAACACGCGGCTCTCCACTTCCAGGGTGCGCGCGCTGCCGGCCACTGCGCCAGGGGTGCCCGGCGGGATGGTGCGGCCGATGGTTTCGGTGCGGTTGACCATGTAGCTGCTGTCCAGGGTAGCGAAGCCCAGGCGTGCGCGGTAGGACAGGCTGCCCTGGTCGCGGTTGTACTTCTGCTTCGGACCGTAGCCGCCCTGGATGCCCAGGGTCCCGAGCTGGCCGCGCGTGTTGTCGTAGCTCTGGCGGGTGCTGTCCGCGTCCAGCGTGAATTCGTGCATGCGGCTGGGCGCCCAGGCCAGGCGCGCGCCGAGGTTGTGAATGCTTGACTCGACCGGATTGGCGCCCATGGTCGGCGCAACGATGCCATTCTGGTTCTGGTAGCGGATATCGGCGGCGGCGCGGCGCTGGGTGCTGCCGCGCAGCGACAGGCCCAGCACGTCGGCGGCGAGCGGTCCGCTCAGGTAGAACTTGGCGCCCTTGACGTCGCCGAAGCTCGATTCCTCCTGCACCGTGTAGTTGGCCGCCACGTTGCCATGCCAGCGCTTGCCGACCTTGCGCGTGATGATGTTGATCACGCCGCCCATCGCGTCCGAACCGTACAGGGTCGACATCGGGCCGCGGATGATCTCGATGCGCTCGATCGCGCCGACCGGCGGCATGAAGCTGGTCGAGGTGCCGCCGAAGCCGTTCGGAGTGACGCTGCCGGCGGCGTTCTGGCGGCGGCCGTCGATCAGGACCAGGGTGTAGTCGCTGGGCATGCCGCGGATGCTGATGTTCAGGCCGCCGGTCTTGTCGCCGGCCGCGCCGACGTCGATGCCTTCCACGCTCTCCAGCGCCTGCGCCAGGTTGCCGAAGCGTTCCTTCTCGAGCTGTTCGCGGGTGAGCACGGTGATCGATGCCGGCGCTTCGCGGATGCTCTGCTCGAAGCCGGACGCGGTGACGACGACGGTCGCCATGTCGTGCGGCGCCGGATCGGCGTTGGCGGCGAGGGGCAGCAGGGCGACGGCGGTGCTGATGAGGGAGCGGCGGAACAGCGGCAGGGCAAAGCGGGGCGCAGGCATACGGTATCCGTGTAAAAAGTCGAAAAGAACGTAAATATATGCAGAATGGAAACATTATAAATGAGAATAAGAATGATTCCTATTTATATCTCGACTTTTTTTGACAAGCCAAGCGCGCGACGAAGCGCCGCGGCTCGCGGATGGGAAGACAGGAAAGGGGAAGGAGGGTGCAACAGGTCGCGCATCGCCCTTGCTCAGGGCGATGCGGATGGGTCAAACGGAGAGGTGTGGCGTGAGGCTTACGCCGCCAGGCCTTCGAGCTGCTCCTGCAGCTCCAGCCATTCGGATTCGAGCTGTTCCAGGTCGCGCGCGGCGAAGGCCTGGTCGGCCACGAGAAGCTTGAGCTTTTCCTTGTTCTCGGCCTCGTAGATGCTCGGCTCGAGCAGCTGGGCGTCGATCTCGGCCTTCTTCGCGTTCAGCTTGGCCATCTGCTCTTCGAGGCGCTTGACGCGGTTCTCGATGGGCTTCCTGAGCGCAGCCATGCGCTGGCGCGCTTCCGCTTCCAGCTTCTTTTGCTCCTTGCGGTCGACCGGGGCCGCCATTGGCGCATCCAGCTTGCCGTCCTTCGCAGGGGCGGGCGCCGGTAGGGTGTCGGTGCCCTTGCCGAGCTTGGTCTGGAACAGCCATTCCTTGTAGTCGTCCAGGTCGCCGTCGAAGGGCTGCAGCTTGCCGTCGGCGACGATGATGAACTCGTCGGTCGTGGCGCGCAGCAGGTGGCGGTCGTGCGACACCAGCACCACGGTGCCCTCGAACTGTGCCAGCGCCATGGTCAGCGCCTCGCGGGTCTCGAGGTCGAGGTGGTTGGTCGGTTCGTCCAGCAGCAGCAGGTTCGGGCGCTGCCACACGATCAGGGCCAGGGCCAGGCGCGCCTTTTCGCCGCCGGAGAAGGGCGCGATCGGGCTAGTCACCATGTCGCCCGGGAAGTTGAAGCTGCCGAGGAAGTTGCGCAGCTCCTGCTCGCGCACGTTCGGCGCGATCTTGAGCAGGTGCCACAGCGGCGACTCGTCGTGGCGCAGCATCTCGACCTGGTGCTGGGCAAAATAGCCGATCGACAGGCCCTTGCCCAGGGTGGCCTTGCCCTCCAGCGGCATCAGCTCGCCGGCGACGGTCTTGATGAGCGTGGACTTACCGGCGCCGTTCACGCCCAGCAGGCCGATGCGCTGGCCGATCTGCAGCGAGAAGTTGACGCGCTTGACGATCGCCTTGCCGCCGACCTTGTCGCCATGCTCATCCAGCAAGGGGTAGCCGGCATCGACGTTGTCCAGTATCAGCAGCGGATTCGGCGCGGAGAGCGGCTCGCGGAACTCGAAGGAGAATTCGGCGGCGGCGCGCAGCGGGGCCAGCTCTTCCATCTTGGCCAGCGCCTTCATGCGGCTCTGGGCCTGGCGCGCCTTGGTGGCCTTGGCCTTGAAGCGGTCCACGAAGGATTGCAGGTGGGCGCGGGTGCGCTGCTGTTTCTCGAAAGCGGCGGCGGCCAGCACCAGGTGGGCGGCGCGCTGGCGCTCGAAGGCGCTGTAGTTGCCCGAATAGCGCTTCAGCTTGCGCTCGTCGATGTGCACGACGACGTTGACGATCTCGTCGAGGAAATCGCGGTCGTGCGAAATGATGATCAGGGTGCCCGGATAGCGCTTGAGCCAATCCTCCAGCCAGATGATCGCGTCCAGGTCCAGGTGGTTGGTCGGTTCGTCCAGCAGCAGCAAGTCGGAAGGGCACATCAGGGCCTGCGCCAGGTTCAGGCGCATGCGCCAGCCGCCCGAGAAGCTGGCCACCGGCTGCGCCATCTGCTCCAGCGAGAAGCCCAGCCCCAGCAGCAGCTGTTCGCCGCGCGACTGCACCGTGTAGGCGTCGGCATCGGCGAGCAGACTGTGGATTTCGCCCAGGCGCATGCCGTGGTCGTCCGCATCCGGATGCGCTTCCAGGTCAATGAGTTCGGCCTGCAGGCGGCGCAGGTTGACGTCGCCGTCGATCGCGTACTCCAGCGCCGGACGGTCGAGGGCCGGGGTCTCCTGGGCCACGTAGGCCATGCGCCACTTGGCGGGGAAGTCGATGGCGCCCTGGTCCGGGTGCAGCTCGCCGCGCAGCATGGCGAACAGGCTCGATTTGCCGGCGCCGTTGGCGCCGATCAGGCCGATCTTGTCGCCCGGGTTGAGGGTAAGGTCGGCGTCCTCGAGCAGCGGCTTGGTGCCGCGCATCAGGCTGACGTTCTGGAAGCGGATCATTGCAAGTTTCTGGTTTTACGTAGGGTGGGCGGGTCTCCCGCCCACGCGTTCAACTCTCGTATGCGCTGTGGTGACGCATCTGCTGGTTGGACGCGTGGGCGGCAAAGCCGCCCACCCTACGAACATCGTTAAAGCGAACGTAAATTATTGCGATTGCAGTTGTTCGGCGGTGAGCAGGAACACGGCATCGTCACCCGCGCTGGTGCTCAGCCAGGTCAGGCCCAGGTGCCCGAAGGCCGCTTCGGCATAGTCGCGCTCGTTGCCGATCTCGACCACGAGGATGCCTTCCGGCGTCAGGCGCTCCGCGGCGCCTTCGACGATCTTGCGCACCAGGTCCATGCCGTCCTCGCCGCCCGCCAGGGCGATCTGCGGCTCGCGCAGGTATTCCGGCGGCAGCTTGCCCATCGAGATGCTGTTCACGTAGGGCGGGTTGGTGACGATCAGGTCGTAGCGCTTGAAGGGCACGTGCTCGTACAGGTCCGATTCGATCGGATTGACGCGGCCTTCCAGCTTGTATTCGCGGATGTTGTGCTCGGCCACGGCCAGCGCGTCCTTCGAGATGTCCACCGCGTCGACCACGGCGTTCGGGAAGGCGTCGGCCATCATGATCGCCAGGCAGCCGCTGCCGGTGCACAGTTCCAGCACGTTCTCCACGCTTTCCGGATCCTGCACCCAGGGGCTGAAGGTCTGCGGGATCAGTTCGGCGATGAAGGAGCGCGGCACCAGCACGCGTTCGTCCACGTAGAAGTGGTAGTCGCCCAGCCAGGCTTCCTTGGTAATGTAGGCGGCCGGCACGCGCTCGACCACGCGGCGCTCGATCACCTCCATCACCTGGATCACTTCGTCCGGCAGCAGGCGCGCGTCCAGGAAGGGATCGAGCCGGTCCAGCGGCAGCTTGAGGGTGTGCAGGATCAGGTAGGCGGCTTCGTCGAAGGCCTCGGCGCTGCCGTGGCCGAAGAACAGCTTGGCGCCGTTGAAGCGGGTGATCGCATAGCGCAGCAGGTCGCGCGGCGTGCTGAAAGTGGTGTTGGTCATGGCCTTCTCCCGGTTTTTATTGCTCGTTACTGGGCCAGCAGCTGTTCCAGCGTGCGGCGGTAGATGTTCTTGAGGGGATCGATGTAGCGCAGCTCGATGTGTTCGTCGATCTTGTGGATGCTGGCGTTCGGAGGCCCGAATTCTATCACCTGCGGGCAGATGCGGGCGATGAAGCGGCCGTCCGAGGTCCCGCCGGTGGTCGACAGCTCGGTCTGCACGCCCAGCTCCTCGAAGATGGCGTCGCACAGCGTGTCCGAGAGCGTCCCTTTCGGCGTCAGGAACGGCTGTCCGGATAAGGTCCACTGCAGTTCGTAGTCGAGCCCGTGGCGGTCGAGGATGGCGTGCACGCGCGCTTCCAGGCCGTCGGCGGTGCTGGCGGTGGAAAAGCGGAAGTTGAAGTCGATCGTCACGTGGCCCGGGATCACGTTGGTGGCGCCGGTGCCGGACTGGATGTTCGAGATCTGCCAGCTGGTCGGCGCGTAGTACTCGTTGCCTTCGTCCCAGGCCTCAAGCGAGAGTTCCGCCAGCGCCGGCGCGGCCTGGTGGATCGGGTTGCGCGCCAGGTGCGGGTAGGCGATGTGGCCCTGGATGCCCTTGATCACCAGGTGGCCCGAGAGCGAGCCGCGGCGGCCGTTCTTGATGGTGTCGCCCAGCACGTGGTTCGAGGTCGGTTCGCCCACCAGGCAGTAGTCCAGGGTCTCGCCGCGTTCTTCCAGGCGCTCGCAGACGACCACAGTTCCGTCGACGGCCGGGCCTTCCTCGTCGCTGGTGATGAGAAACGCGATCGAGCCTTTGTGGTCAGGGTGGGCGGCGATGAACTCCTCGCAGGCGACCACCATGGCCGCGATCGAGGTCTTCATGTCGGAGGCGCCGCGGCCGTACAGCTTGCCGTCGCGGCGGGTCGGCACGAATGGCGCGGAATGCCACTGGTGTTCGGGACCGGATGGCACCACGTCGGTGTGGCCGGCGAACACGAACACGGGTGCGGTCGTCCCCTTGCGCGCCCACAGGTTGGTGACGCCGTTCGATTCGATGGTCTCGCAGTGAAAGCCTAGCGGCGCCAGCAGCTCCTTCAGGCGCTCCTGGCAGCCCTTGTCCTGCGGCGTGACCGAATCGAGGGCGATCAGCTCTTCGGTCAGCAGGAGGGTGCGCGAGGGTTTCATGCAGCGTCCTTGAACTTGGCCGCGTAGGCATCAAGCGAGAAGCCGACCGAGACCGGGCCGACACCTTGCAGGACCGGGCGCTTGATGACGGACGGGTTCTCCAGCATCAGTTCCAGCGCGCTGGCCTTGTCGACGATTTGCGCCTTGCGCTCATCCGGTAGGTTGCGCCAGGTCGTGCCCTTGCGGTTGACCAGGGTTTCCCAATCCAGTTGTTCGAGCCAGCTAGCCACCAGGTCGCGCGTCAGGCCTTGTTTCTTGAAGTCATGGAACGTGAAATCGTGGCCGTTGTCCGCCAGCCAGGCGCGGGCTTTCTTGACGGTGTCGCAGTTGGGGATGCCGTAGAGGGTCGTGGTCATGGTGCGTCAATCCTTGCGCCCGCGCGAATGCGCAGGGAGATGGTATTTTGGAAAGGCGGCAAGGATAGCACAGCACGCCCCCTGCGAGGATTCTACACAGGGGCGTTTTTCCGCAGCGGACGGAAGAAACGGATCAGTTGTTGAGCGTGAATTCGGTAAACGACGCACCCGGCGGTTCGTTGCCCGGCTTCTTCTCTTCCTCGGGCTGCACTTGGCTATCCGGCCCATTGTTGAGCAGCCAGAGCAGGTTGGTGGCCGAGTCGGCATTGGCCAGCGCTTCTTCCTGCGTCACCAGCCCATCCTTGACCAGCTTGAGCAGGGCGCTTTCAAACGATTGCGAGCCCGGCGACAGGCTCTTGTCCATCGCTTCCTTGATCTGGCCGATTTCGCCCTTTTCGATCAGGTCGGCGATGTAGCGGGTATTGAGCATTACCTCGACCGCGGCCTGGCGCTGGCCGCCGGCGGCCGACTTGATGAGGCGCTGCGAGACGATCGCCTTCACGCTCGAGGCCAGATCCTGCAGCAGGGCCGCGCGGTTCTCGATCGGGTAGAAGCTGATGATGCGGTTCAGCGCGTTGTAGCTGTTGTTGGCGTGCAGGGTGGCCAGCACCAGGTGGCCGGACTGGGCATAGGCCAGGGCCGCCGCCATGGTTTCCTTGTCGCGGATCTCGCCGATCAGGATGCAGTCGGGCGCCTGGCGCATCGAGTTGCGCAGGGCGGTGGCGAAGCTGGTGGCGTCGCTGCCGATCTCGCGCTGGTTGACGATCGACTTCTTGTTCTTGAACAGGTATTCGATCGGGTCTTCCAGCGTCAGGATGTGGCCGGTGCGCTGTTCGTTGCGGTGGTCCAGCATCGAGGCAATGGTGGTCGACTTGCCGGAACCGGTGGCGCCCACGACGAGCAGCAGGCCGCGCTTTTCCATGATCAGCTCGGATAGCACGGGCGGCAGGCCCAGTTCGCCGATCGGCGGGATATTCGCCGGCACGAAGCGCAGCACCGCCGAGATCGAGCCGCGCTGGCGGAAAGCCGACAGGCGGAAGCGCCCCAGATTGGCGACCGACACGCCCATGTTGAGTTCGTTCTCGCGCTCGAGCTCCTGCATCTGTTCCGGCGAGGCGATCTCGGACAGCAGCGAGATGATGTTGTCGGGTTCGAGACGATGCTGGTTGATCGGGATGAGGTTCCCGTTGATCTTGATGTGCACCGGCGAGTTCGCGGCGAAGAACATGTCGGAAGCGTTCTTCTCCTTCATCAGCTGGAACAGGCGGTCCATGGCCATGGCATCGTCTCCTTTGAATGCGAAGCCGGCCCTTGCGGGCCGGTAGGTAATGCTTAGTCGCCGCGCAGCAGCTCGTTGATGCCGGTCTTGGCGCGGGTCTTGGCGTCCACGCGCTTGACGATCACGGCGCAGTACAGGCTGTACTTGCCGTCGGCGGACGGCAGGCTGCCCGATACCACCACGGAACCCGAAGGGATGCGGCCGTAGGTGACTTCGCCGGTCTCGCGGTTGTAGATCTTGGTCGACTGGCCGATGTAGACGCCCATCGAGATCACCGAGTTCTCTTCGACGATCACGCCTTCGACGATTTCCGAACGGGCGCCGATGAAGCAGTTGTCTTCGATGATGGTCGGGTTGGCCTGCATCGGTTCCAGCACGCCGCCGATGCCGACGCCGCCCGACAGGTGCACGTTCTTGCCGATCTGGGCGCAGGAGCCGACGGTGGCCCAGGTGTCGACCATCGCGCCTTCATCGACATAGGCGCCGATGTTGACGTAGGACGGCATCAGGACCACGTTCTTGCCGATGAAGCTGCCGCGGCGCGCGACCGCCGGCGGCACCACGCGGAAACCGCCCTTGGCGAAATCTTCCGGAGTGTAGTCGGCGAACTTGGTCGGCACCTTGTCGTAGAACTGCATGCCGCCGCCACCTGCCACCGGCACGTTATTCTCGAGGCGGAAGGACAGCAGGACGGCCTTCTTGATCCACTGGTTCACGACCCAGTCGACGCTGCTTTTCTCTGCCACGCGCAGGGTGCCGGCATCCAGGCCGGCGAGCACGTGGGCGACCGCGTCGCGCAGTTCGGCTGGGGCGTTGGACGGGCTGAACTCCGCGCGCTGTTCCCACGCGGTGTCGATGATGTTCTGGAGTTGTTGGGTCATGATGATTCTCTAGTTAGGTATGGTTTGGTGCCGGCCTCACAGGCCCTTGCAGAACTCGACGATGCGGTTGGCGGCTTCGAGTCCTTCGTCGACGCTGGCTACCAGCGCCATGCGGATGCGGTTGCGGCCCGGGTTGAGGCCGTGCGCTTCGCGTGCAAGATAACTGCCTGGCAAAACCGTGACATTATATTCGGCGTACAGGCGGTGTGCGAACTCGGTGTCCGACAGGCCGGTGCGGCGCACGTCGGCCCACAGGTAGAAGCCGGCATCGGGCAGCTCGACGTCCATCACGCCCTTCAGGAGCGGGGTGATCAGGTTGAACTTCTCGCGGTACAGCGCGCGGTTGTCCTGCACGTGGTGCTCGTCGTTCCAGGCCGCGATCGAGGCCGCCTGGATCGGCGGCGACATGGCGCCGCCGCTGTAGGTGCGGTAGAGCAGGAATTTCTTCAGGAGATGCGGGTCGCCCGCCACGAAGCCCGAGCGCATGCCCGGCACGTTCGAGCGCTTCGAGAGGCTGGAGAACACCACCAGGTTCGCATACGGGCGTTCGCCGCTGCTGCGGCCCAGCTGGTGCGCCGCTTCGAGGGCGCCCAGCGGCGGCGTCGTGCCGAAGTAGATCTCGGAGTAGCACTCGTCCGAGGCGATCACGAAACCGTGGCGCTCGGACAGCTCGAACAGCTGGCGCCAGTCCTCGAGCGTGAGCACGGCGCCGGTCGGGTTGCCCGGCGAGCAGACGAACAGCAGCTGCACGCGCGACCAGACCTCATCCGGCACGCTGGCGTAGTCGGGCGCGAAGTTGCGGCCGGGTTCCGAGTTGACGTAATAGGGCGTGGCGCCGCTCAGGTAGGCCGCGCCCTCGTAGATCTGGTAGAACGGGTTCGGGCTCATCACCAGCGCATTGCCGCGGGCGCCGTCCACGACGCACTGGGCAAAGGCGAACAGCGCTTCGCGCGAACCGTTCACCGGCAGCACCATCGTGCCCGGGTCGACCGCCGGGATGCCGTAGCGGCGCTCGAGCCAGCCTGCGATCGCCACCCGCAGCGGCTCGCTGCCGTGGGTCGTCGGATAGACCGACAGGCCGGCCATCGCATGCATCAGGGCCTTCTCGATGAAGGCGGGCGTCGGGTGCTTCGGCTCGCCGATGCCGAGGCTGATCGGGCTGTAGGCGGGGTTCGGGGTCACGCCGCTGAATAACTGGCGCAGCTGTTCGAAGGGGTAGGGGAGGAGCTGGTCGAGATGTGGATTCACGTCGATTACCGTCAATAAGCGGTCTGGGTGCGTTGGCTATTCGGACAATTATAGCCCTTGCCTGCGGATGCGTTGGCGAGGACAGCAGTTCGTGAGGGACGGGGCGGATGCTAGACTGCGCCTTGTCCTTGAGCGAAGGAGTTGTTCTTGAGAATGCGTCTTTCTGTCCTGATTTCTTTCCCGAAATTTTTGATTCCCTTATCGTTCGCCTGGCTGTTGCTCGCATTCATACTGCCAGCCACGGCAGCCGGTCCCCTGTTTGCGGCCGAGCCCGAGGCCGCGGCCGCGGCCGCGCCCACCCAGGCCGACCTGCTCGGCCGCGAAACGCCGCGTTCGACGGTCTCCGGGCTGATCCGGGCCCTCGCCGAGGGAGACCACGACCGCGCCGCCCAGTATTTCGACCTCCCGGCGAACAGCAGCCGGCAGCGCGCGGCCGCCGCCGCCAGGGCGCGCGAGTTCCAGGCCCTGCTCGACAGCGGCGGCTCGCTGGAGCCGTATGCGGCACTGTCGAACGACGGTCCCGGCCGCATCGGCGACGAGCTGCCGGTGGACCAGGAGCGCATCGGCGAGATCAGGACCAAGGGCAGGACGATCCCGGTCCTGCTCAGCCGCGGAGAAGAAGAGGGCCTGCAGATCTGGCGTATCTCGCGCGAGACCGCGACCGCGATCGCCGCCGTGGCCGAGAAATCGACCGCCGTCACCGATGCCCAGCGCCCGCAATTCACCGTGGCCGGCGCGCCGCTGGAGGACTGGGGCATGCTGGTGGGCCTGGGCGCGCTGGTCTTCGGCGGGCTGTGGATCGTCGCCACCATCCTGGTCGCCCTGATCCGCCGCCTGGTAGCGGACCCCGCCGCCAACGGCGCCTACCGCTTCTTCGAGGCGGCGCTGCCGCCGCTCAGCCTCCTGGTCGCCGTGTTCGTGTTCTTCGAATGGGCCGAGCGGCTGCCGGTCGCCATCGTGGCGCGCCAGACCCTGCTGCGCTACACCGGCATCCTGCTCTTGATCGCGTTCGTCTGGTTCGGCCTGCGCCTGCTCGACGCCGTCGCCCAGCTCGCCATCACGCGGATGCAGCGGCGCGGACGGCGCCAGGTGGTCTCGGTCATCGTGCTGGCGCGGCGCACCGCCAAGGTGGTGCTGCTGCTGTTCTTCGCCATCGGCCTGCTCGATACCTTCGGCATCGACGTCACCACCGGCATCGCGGCGCTCGGCATCGGCGGTATCGCGCTTGCCCTGGGCGCGCAGAAGACCGTGGAGAACCTGGTCGGCAGCGTCACCGTGATCGCCGACCGGCCGGCCCAGGTGGGCGACTTCGTCAAGGTCGGCGACGTGATCGGCACGGTGGAAGACATCGGGATCCGTTCGACCCGCCTGCGCACCCTGGACCGTACACTGGTGACCATCCCGAACGGCGACTTTTCGGCGCGCCAGATCGAAAACTACGCCGCGCGCGACCGCTTCCTGTTCAACCCGGTGATCGCGCTCGACCACCGCACCCCCGCCGCCAGGCTGGCGGAAGCCGCCGGCATCGTCCGCCAGATCCTGCTTGATCACGACGAGGTCGGCGAAGGATCGCGCGCGCACCTGGGCCGGATCGGCGAGCGCTCCTTCAATATCGAAGTGTTCGCCTACATGGAGGTGCCGGATTTCGAGGCCAGCGTGCGTACGCGCGAAGCGCTGCTGCTGGCGATCGCCGAGCGGCTCGAGGCGGCCGGGATCGCGCTGGGATTCCAGGCCCAGACGGTGGTGTTCGCGCCGGAGCAGCTGGCGTTGCTGCAGCCTGAGGCCGTGGACGAGCCTTGTCCTGACCCTGTCCCGGGGGCGTCGAAGACCTGACGGAACAGGACGGACTATGTCCGTTTTCGCACGGAAGCGGCGACCGGGCGGCGCTATGCTGGTGTCAAGACATCAACAGCATTTCACCGAGCATGAAGACGCCGACCATAGCAGCCCAGGGCCCAGCAGCGCAGGATGCGCCGGCAGGCGCCGACGATGGGCGCCGCGCCGCGCCCCTGTCGCTCGCAGCATGGAAGGAATTCGTCAGCGTGGCCAAGCCCTACTGGCTGGGCGAGAAGCGCAGGCAGGCCTGGACCCTGCTGGCCCTGTTGATCGTGCTGATGCTGGTCGAGACCAAGCTGGCGGTGATGCTCAACGAGCAGGCCGGCGAGATGACCTCGGCGCTGGCGGGCAGGGAAGACGGCCGCTTCTGGACCGCGGTGCGGGCCTGCCTGATGACGCTGGCGTTCGCGGTGCCGGTCTATGCCTTCTACTACTACATGCGCGACCGCTTCGCCAACCAGTGGCGGCGCTGGCTCACCGGGCGCTTCCTGGACGGCTACCTGAAGGGGCGCACCTACTACCGGCTGGGCGCCGAGGGCGACATCGACAACCCCGACCAGCGCATCAGCGAAGACATCAACAGCTTCACGGGCCGCTCGATCCATTTCCTGCTCATCTTCCTGGGCTCGATCATGCAGCTGGTGGCCTTCAGCACCGTGCTGTGGTCGATCTCGCATCTGCTGGTCGGGGTGCTGGCGGTGTATGCGCTGACCGGCACCGTGGTCGCCCTGTACGTGTTCGGCACCCCGCTGATCCACCTGAATTTCTGGCAGCTGCGGCGCGAGGCGGATTTCCGCTTCAGCCTGATGCGCCTGCGCGAGAACGCCGAGTCGATCGCCTTCTACCGTGGCGAAGCGCAGGAACGGGCCCATATCGACGGCAAGTTCCAGCAGGTGATCGACAATTTCGCGCGCCTGATCCGCAAGCAGTGTTCGCTCAACCTGTTCCAGCGCACCTTCAGCCAACTGACCCTGGTGCTGCCCTTCATGATCCTGGCCAATGGCGTGCTGTCGGGCGAGCTGGAAGTGGGGCGGGCGGTGCAGGCGGCCGGCGCGTTCACGGCGGTGCTGGCGGCGGTGGGCGTCATCGTCGACAACTTCGAGAGCCTGAGCCGCTTCGTGGCGGGCATCGGGCGCCTGCAGGCCCTGTCCAGGCTGGTGCTGCCCGAAGCAGGATCCGGGGGCGCTAGCGGGCAAGCGCGCATCCAGACGCGCCAGGGCCAGCAGCTGGTGCTGGAATCGCTGACCCTGCACCCGCCGCAATCGGAACGGGTGCTGATCAAGGAGCTGTCGCTCGCCTTGCAACCCGGCGACGCGCTGCTCATCACCGGCGAGAGCGGCTGCGGCAAGAGCTCGCTGCTGCGCGCGATCGCCGGCCTGTGGCACGAGGGTAGCGGGGTCATCCACCGTCCGGCCCTGGACCAGTTCTTCTTCCTGCCCCAGCAGCCCTACCTGCAGTCGGGCACGCTGCGCAGCCAGCTGCTCTACCCCAGCGCGCATGCCGACCTGAGCGACGCGCAGCTGCTGGACATCCTGCGCGAGGTCCAGCTGCCGCGCCTGGCCGAGCGGGTGGGCGGCCTGGATGCCGTGCACGACTGGGAAAAGCTGCTGTCGGTCGGCGAACAGCAGCGCCTGGCCTTCGCCCGGGTGCTGGTGCACCGGCCGACGATCGTCATCCTGGACGAGGCGACCAGCGCCCTCGATGCCGCCAACGAGGCCTCGTTGTACGCGCGCCTGCGCAGGGACGGCGCGACCCTGATCAGCATCGCCCACCGCGCCGCGGTGATGCGCCACCATACCCATGTGCTGTGCCTGAAGGGGGAGGGCGCCTGGGAATTGCATGAAGCGGACAGCTGCGCGATGGGCGCGGCGTTCACCCGCGAGCGCGGCGTCGACGCCGGCGAAGCCAAGGCCTGGCGCATGCCGGCCGCTGCGGAGACCGGGTGATGATCTTGCAGTGACAAGGCCGTACAATGCGTGCATGAACGAACAGCACGCATCCTTCCGTAGCATGGAGCCGCGCGGCCTGGACCAGGCCCTGCAGGATGCGCGGCAGCGCACACTTGCCTTGTTCGATGCGCTGGCCGGCGCCGGCTATCACGAGAGTGCCCGCGTGCCGCGTCTTCCCATCCTCAATCCGCCGCTGTGGGAACTGGGCCATGTCGCCTGGTTCGCCGAATGGTTCGTACTGCGCGAAGCGCGCGGCAGCGCGCCGGGCGAGGCGGGCGGCGATTCGCTGCTGGCGCAGGGCGATGCCTGCTTCGATTCGAACACCGTGCCGCACGACGCGCGCTGGTCGCTCGCGCTGCCCGCGCCGGCCCGGCTCAAGGACTATTGCCATGAAGTGCTGGAGCGGGTTCGCGCGCGCCTGGCGCGCGAGTCCGGCGACGATGCCGCCCTCTATCCTTACCGCCTGGTGCTGGCGCATGAGGACATGCATGGCGAAGCGCTTGCCTATACGCTGCAGACGCTCGGCGCGGCCGCGCCGCGCGACGCCGCCTGCCTGGAGGACGAGGTCGGCCCGGCGCGCGCGCAAGGCGAGATCGCCTTTGCCGGCGGCGTGCTGCTGCTCGGCGGGGAGCAGCGGCGCGGCTTCGTGTTCGACAATGAAAAGCAGGCCTTCGTGTGCCAGGTCGCGCCGTTCGCGATCGATGCCGGGCTGGTCTCCAACGCGGATTACCTCGCCTTCGTGCACGACGGCGGCTACCGGCGTGCCGCCTGCTGGAGCCAGGCCGGATGGAATTGGCTGACGGCGAACCGGCGCACGGCGCCGCGCTACTGGATGCCGGATGGCGCGGGAGGCTGGCTGGAGCAGCGCTTCGGGGCCCCGGTTGCCCTCGATCCCCGTGCGCCGGTGCGTCATGTGAGCCTGCACGAAGCGCAGGCCTACTGCCGCTGGGCCGGACGGCGCCTGCCGCTGGAACAGGAATGGGAGTTCGCGGCGGCATCAAGCTACCCGGCCTTTCAGTGGGGAGGCTTGTGGGAATGGACGGCTTCGCCCTTCCTGCCTTATGCCGGCTTCGGTGCGGATCGCTACCGCGAGTATTCGGCGCCGTATTTCGGCAGCCGCCAGGCCTTGCGCGGCGCGTCGTTCGCGACGCCTGCGCGCCTGCGCTCCCCGCATTTCCGTAATTTCTACCAGCCGGAACGCGACGATATCTTCGCCGGCTTCCGCACCTGCGCGGCATGACACCATACCCTTCCGATGCATGATCCGCTGATCCTCGCCATCGACAATGGCACCCAGAGCGTGCGCGCGCTGCTGTTCGACCTGAAGGGGAATATCGTCGCCAGGTCGCAGGTCCCCTTGCTGGACTACCGCAGCGAGCATCCCGGCTGGGCCGAGCACGACCCGGAGGGGTTCTGGCAGGCGCTGTGCCAGGCCTGCCGGCAGCTCTGGACCCAGCCGGGCGCCGACCGCGCCCGCATCGCCGGCGTGGCGGTGACGACGCAGCGCGGCACCGTCATCAACGTCGACCGCGAGGGAGCAGCGCTGCGGCCCGCCATCACCTGGCTCGACCAGCGCCGTACCGATGTGGTGCCGCCGATCGGGCCCTTGTGGCGCACCGCCTTTCGGCTGGCGCGGGTCCGCGAGACCATCGACTACCTGCGCGGCGAGGCCGAGATCAACTGGATCCACGCGCACCAGCCCGAGCTCTGGCGGGCGACCCACAAGTTCCTGCTGCTGTCGGGCTACCTGAACTGGCGCCTGTGCGGGCGCTTTGCCGATTCCTCCGGTTCGCAGGTGGCCTACCTGCCGTTCGACTACCGGCGCCGCAGGTGGGCCGGGCGGCGCGACTGGAAATGGCAGGCGCTGGCGGTGGAGCCGCGCATGCTGCCCGAGCTGCAGGAGCCGGGCACGCAACTGGGCAGCATCAGCGCGCAGGCAGCGATCGACACCGGCATCCCTGCAGGCCTGCCGCTGCTGGCCGCGGCCGCCGACAAGGCCTGCGAAGTGATCGGGGCCGGCTGCAGCGCGCCCCACGTCGGTTGCCTGAGCTACGGCACCACCGCCACCATCAACACCACCACCACCCGCTACGTGGAGGTGACGCCTTTCGTGCCGCCGTATCCGGCGGCGATTCCCGGCGCCTACAGCACGGAGGTGCAGGTATTCCGAGGCTACTGGATGGTCAACTGGTTCAAGGAGCAGTTCGGCCACCACGAACAGATGCGCGCCCTGCTGGAAGACGTGGCGCCCGAGCGCCTGTTCGACGAGCTGGCCAATGCGGTGCCGCCCGGCTCCATGGGCCTGATGCTGCAGCCCTACTGGACTCCCGGCATCCGGGTGCCGGGGCGCGAGGCCAAGGGCGCCATCATCGGCTTCGGCGACGTGCATACCCGCGCCCACGTCTACCGCGCCATCCTGGAAGGGCTGGCGTACGCGCTGCGCGAAGGGAAGGAGCGCATCGAGCGGCGCTCGGGCACCCGCATCACCGAACTGCGCGTGTCGGGCGGGGGCTCGCAGAGCGACGCCGCGATGCAGCTTACCGCCGACATCTTCGGCCTGCCGGTCTCGCGTCCGCACGTGTACGAGACCTCGGGGCTGGGTGCGGCGATCGACGCCGCCGTTGGGCTGGGTCTGTACCCGGACTTCGCAGCGGCGATCGGGGGCATGACCCGGGTGGGCAGGGTGTTCGAGCCGATCGCGGCCAACCGGGCGGTCTACGACCGGCTGTACCGCGAGGTTTACCTGGGGATGTACCGCCGGCTGCAGCCGATGTACCGCGACATCGCGCGCATCACGGGTTATCCGCGCCAGGTGTGAGCCGGGCGGGCTAGCGCGGCAGCGCCGTCTGCATCGCTTCCCAGGCATAGCCGCCGCCGACGGCGACCACCCGGTTGCGCCCGGCCGCCTTGGCGTCGTACATGGCGTGGTCGGCGGCCAGGAACAGCGAGCGCATGTCGTCGAACTTGGTCGGCACGAAGGTGGCGGCGCCCACGCTGACGGTGACGAAGTCGGAGGTGCTCGAGCGCGGGTTGGGCACGCGCAGGCGCTCGACGTCGGCGCGGATCGAATCGGCCAGCTTGGCCGCGCCGGCATACGGCGTGTCGGGCAAGAGCAGGACGAATTCCTCGCCGCCGTAGCGCGCCGCCAGGTCGGTGGCGCGCAGCGCATGCGCCTGCACCGTGCTGGCCACGGCCTGCAGGCACTGGTCGCCGGCGGCGTGGCCGAGCAGGTCGTTGTACAGCTTGAAGTGGTCGACGTCGAGCACCAGCAGCGACAGCGGCTTGGCATTGCGGATCGCGCGCTGCCATTCGCGTTCGAGGCAGGCATCGAACTGGCGCCGGTTGGCGATGCCGGTGAGCGGGTCGGCCATGGCGGCGCGCTGCAGCGCGGTCTCGGACTGCTTGTGGTGGGCGATGTCGTGCAGCAGGGCGACGTAGAGCTGCTCGCCTTGCGCCATCGGCGACAGGTTCAGGTCCATCGGCCGCAGGCTCCCGTCGGCCTGTACCAACAGCACTTCGCGGGTCCCGCGGCAGCGCTCGAGGATGCCCGGCTCATTGCGCCCGTGGCGGTCGAAATAGGCGGCATAGTCGTTCGCGGCCGGTTCGGCCAGCAGGGCGGCCAGGTGCCGGCCGGCCAGCTCGGCGCCGCTGTAGCCCAGGCAGCGCTCGCTGGCCGGGTTGGCGTACTGGATACGGCCATCCTGGCCGAGCAGCATCAGGCCTTCGTCCATGCCCTCGACGATCATGCGCAGGTGCCTGGCCTGCTGGGTGCTGGACAGGCTGGCGGAGCGGAAGTTGAGCTGGGCACGCACGCGGGCGATGACTTCGGGCAGGCGCAGCGGCTTGGCGATGTAGTCGGCGGCGCCCTGGTCGAAACCGGCCACGATGTCCTCGGTCTCGGAGCAGGCGCTGACAAAAATGACCGGGATGTCGCTGGTGGCCGGGTTGGCCTTCAGGCGGCGGCAGGTTTCCAGGCCGTCCAGGCCGGGCAGCATGACGTCGAGCAGGATCAGGTCGGGCTGGACCCGCTGGGCGAGATCGAGGGCGCGTTCACCGGAAATGGCAACGAAGGTGCGGTAACCCTGGCTGCGCAGCATGTCCTGCAGCAGGCTCAGGCTGGCGGGCGCGTCGTCGACGATCAGGATCGCGGCCTGGCGCGCGGGCACTGCGGACTCGAAAGCAGGGTGGTTCATACGGAGAAATCATACCCCGTTCGTCATCGCTTGCGGCAACATTCGTTGCCACAAAAACACAAACAGGGCTGAAATTTGTCCCGGTGTTGTACCGCTACGACCAGTTATGCAACCGCCAATACATACTGGCGGTTGCGCCTGGTGCATGCTTAATGGTGTTTACAGCATGTCCTTTATCAGCTTGCCGAGGATGGCAATGCCTTCGCGGATGCGCTCCGGCGGCACGGTCACGAAGGACAGGCGCAGTGTGTTGGTAGCCGGCTCGTTCGCGTAGAACGGCGCGCCCGGCACGAAGGCCACGCGGGCGGCCAGCGACTGGTCGAGCAGTTTCATGGCGTCGATGCTCTGCGGCAGGGTCACCCAGATGAACATGCCGCCTTCGGGCTTGGTCCAGGTCACGCTTGCCGGGAAGTGCTCGGCCATCGCGTCCAGCATCACCTGGCACTGGTCGCCGTACAGCTTGCGGATGGTCGGGATGTGCTGGTCCAGGAAGCCGTCCTTGACCACTTCGTGCACCACCATCTGGGTCAGCTGGGCGGTGTGCAGGTCGGCCGCCTGCTTGGCCAGCTCGAGGCGGCGCACCAGCGGCAGCGGGGCGCAGACGTAGCCCAGGCGGATGCCCGGGGTCAGCACCTTTGAGAAGGAACCCATGTAGATGACGCCGTCCGGGTTTATCGCGACCATCTTCGGCGACGGCTCGCCTTTGTAGCTCAGGGTGCCGTAGGGATCATCCTCGATCAGCGGCAGGCCGAGGCGGGCGCAGGTTTCCACCAACGACTGACGACGTTCGATCGACAATGATCGACCGGTCGGGTTCTGGAAGTTCGGCAGTGCGTACAGCAGGCGCGCGCCTTGTGCGATCGCGTCGATCGACGACGGCACCAGGCCGTGTTCGTCGGTCTCGACGGATTTGAATTCGGGACGGTAGACCGAGAAGGCCTGCAGGGCACCCAGGTAGCTCGGGGTCTCGACCAGCACGCGGCTGCCTTCGTCGATCAGGACCTTGCCCAGCAGGTCGAGCGCCTGCTGCGAGCCCGAGGTCATCAGGATCTGTTCAGGCAGGATGCGGCTGCCTTCCGTGGAGAGCGAATTGGCGATCCATTCCCGCAGCGGGCCGTAGCCATCGGTCGGACCGTACTGCAGCGCGACCTTGCCGGTCTCGGACAGTACCTTGTCGTACGCTTCTTTCATGCGCTCGACCGGGAAGGTGGCTGGCGAAGGCAGGCCGCCCGCGAAGGAGATGATCTCCGGACGCTGGGTGATCTTCAGGATTTCGCGGATGAACGAGCTTTGCAGCTGCTGCGCGCGTTCCGAAAACTGCCACTGGATGGGGTTTGGATTCTCGATTTTCATGCTGTTCTCACAGGACTCTCAGGAAGGGACCGCACGGGTAGTGCCGGACCATTATAAGGCACGCGGGTAGGCGGCCTCGGGATGGACCGGGCCGGGTAGGCCCAGCCCGCGATCGGTACTTTAAACAAATGCAACATCGCTTAAACAAATGTTTAAGCGACAAGCTTTACGCAACTTCAGCGATCATCTCGATCTCGACGCAGGTGCCGCGCGGCAGCGAGGCGACGCCGAAGGCCGAACGGGCGTGCTTGCCGGCTTCGCCGAAGACTTCGCCGATCAGTTCCGAGCAGCCGTTGGTGACCAGGTGCTGCTCATTGTATTCCGGGGTCGAGGCAACCAGGCTCATCACCTTGACGATGCGCTTGACGCGGTTCAGGTCGCCGCCGACGGCTTCCTGCAGGGTGCCGATCAGGTCGATGGCGACCGAGCGCGCGGCGGCCTGGCCGTCGGCGGTGGTCTTGTCGCGGCCCAAAATGCCCGCGTTCGGCGAGCCGTCGGCGTTCTTGGCGATGTGGCCCGAGATGAACACGAGGTTGCCGGTCTGCACGTACATGACGTAGGCGGCGGCCGGGGTGGCCGGCGCGGCCAGGGTGATGTTCAGTTCTTTGAGTTTATCGTAGACGGACATGGTTTTTGTGACGTTGCAGTGAAAGAAGCCGATATTGTACGTCCACCCGGCGCCGGGGAGCATGTTTTACTGCTGACGCACCGCCATCCGGCGTCCCGCGAACACGACGGCGGCAACCGCCAGCGCGAACGCGCAGTTGGCCAGGGTCAGCGCCTCGCCCAGCAGCAGGGCGGCGCCCACCAGGCTCATGAAGGGCTGCAGCAGCTGCACCTGGCCGACCCGCGCCACCCCGCCCAGCGCCAGGCCGCGGTACCAGAAGAAGAAACCGATGAACATCGAGATCGCGGTGACGTAGGCAAAGCCGAGCCAGGACGCGGTTCCCACGCCGCCCAGCGCGGGAATCCCATGCCACAGCAGCACCGGGAGCAGGACCGGCGCCGCCAGCACCAGCGCCCAGCAAATGGTTTCCGGCCCGCCCAGGCTGCGCGCCAGGCGGCCGCCTTCGGCATAGCCGACCGCCGCTGCGGCCACGGCGCCGAATACCAGCAGGTCGGCCGGATGCAGGCTGCCGCCGCCCTGGGCCAGGGCGAAGCCCACCACCAGGCTGGAGCCGAGCAGGGCCATGCCCCAGAAGCCGCGTGATGGCCGCTCATGGCCGCGCAGGGCGGCGTACAGCGCCGTCACCAGGGGCAGCACGCCCACCAGCAGGGCGCCGTGCGAGGCAGGTAGGCTGCGCAGGGCGATCGAGGTCAGGAGCGGGAAGCCGACGATGCAGCCGCCCGCCACCAGCGCCAGGGGCAGCAGGGCGGCGCGCGGCGGCAGCGGGGCGCGGCGCCACAGCAGACATCCGGCCGCCAGCAGGGCGGCGCCCAGGGCGCGGCCGAGCGCGACGAACACCGGATCGAGCTGCGCGACCGCCATGCGGGTAAAGGGCATGGTCAGGCTGAACATCGCCACGCCGAGCAGGCCGAGCAGCATGCCCCGGTTCTGGTCAGGGGTATCCGTGCTGCGGATGGCAGCGGCGGCGGGGCAGGCGGCGGTAGGCATGGGACTCCTTCGGAAGATGCTTGCGGCGAGGTGGGCACAGGTCTATGCTAGCGCGGTGGACCAATACAGTCCCAGTACACTTTGCTACTTAATTTCTTCACTGTGATGGTGAAATGACCAATACGCCCGTCTTGAGCCTGGCGCGCGATTCCGGCGAGCCGCTGGCCGACCAGATCGTGCGCCTCGTTGCCGCCCGCATCGACGAGCGCCTGCTGCGCCCCGGCGCGCGCATGCCCTCGATCCGCCAGTTCGCCGCAAGCCACGGCGTGTCGCCCTTCACCGTGGTAACCAGCTACGACCGGCTGGTGGCCCAGGGCTACCTGGACTCACGCCGCGGCGCCGGGTTCTTCGTGCGCGGGCGGGCGCCGGCACCCGCGGGCCCGGCCGACAGGGCGCTGGCGCCGGCAGGGAGCGCCGGCGCCAGCCTCGACGTCGCCTGGCTGATCCGCAACATGTTCCGGCAGTCCCCGCTGCAGCACTCGCCCGGCGCGGGCGTGCTGCCGGCCGACTGGCTCGACGGTCCGGCCGTGGCCAGGGCCCTGGCAAGCTTGAGCCGGCAGAACAGCGCCGCCTTCCTCGGCTATGGCGCGCCGCAGGGCTTCCTGCTGCTGCGCCAGCAGCTGCAGCGCAAGCTGGCCGAGTTCGAGATCGGTGCGCCGCCGGAACAGATCGTCATGACCCTGGGCGTGAGCCAGGCGCTCGACCTGGTGGCGCGCGAGTTCTGCCGGCCGGGCGACACCGTTTTTGTCGACGATCCGGCCTGGTTCCTGATGTTCGGATCGTTTGCCGCCATGGGACTGAACGTGGTCGGCGTGCGCCGCCTTGGCGACGGTCCCGACCTGGAGCAGCTGGCCGAGCTGGCGGCCCGCTACCGGCCTAGCTTGTACGTGATCAACTCGGTGCTGCACAACCCGACCTCGACCTCGCTGTCGGCCGCGAAAGCCTTCCAGGTCCTGCGCCTGGCCGAGCAGCATGGTTTTACGGTGGTGGAGGACGACATCTACGCCGATCTGCATCCCGGGAATGCGACGCGCCTGGCGGCGCTCGACGGCCTGCGCCAAGTGATCTACCTGGGCGGCTTCTCGAAATCGATGGCGCCCAACCTGCGGGTCGGCTTCATCGCGGCATCCAGCGAGCGGGCGCAGCGCCTGGCCGACCGCAAGATGCTGGCCACGCTCACCACCAGCGACATCGGCGAGCGCGTGGTCTACAAGATCCTGTCCGATGGACTCTACCGCAAGCACCTGGACCGGGTGCGCAGCCGCCTGGACGCGGTGCGCCCGAAGGCATTGCGCCAGATCGAGGCGCTCGGCCTGCGCCCCGAACCGGCCCCGGCAAGCGGCATGTTCGTGTGGGTCGATGCCGGCTGCGATACCAACGAACTGGCCGCGCGCGCCATGCGGGAAGACCTGCTGCTGGCGCCGGGCAGCCTGTTCTCACCAAGCCAGCTGCCCTCGACCCGCATGCGCCTGAACGTCGCCGCGCTGCAGGACCCGGCGACCTTCCGCTTCCTCGAACGTGCGTTGACTGGCTGAGACTCAGGCGCCGGGCACCTGCCTGGACATCTCGGCCGCGATTTCCTGCGGCGTCATGTCGCGCAGATGGGTGGCGATCGCCCAGCGGTGGCCGAAGGGATCGACCAGCTGGCCGTAGCGGTCGCCCCAGAACGCATCGCCCAGCGGCATGATGGGCTGGCCGCCGGCGGCCAGCGCCCGTTCCCACACCGCATCGGCGTCGGGAACGTAGAGGTGGATGGAGACCGCCGACCCCGGCGCGGGCATCTGTCCGCTGCTGCAGAATTCGGGGAATTCATCGCACAGCATGAGGATCGAATCGCCGATGCGGATGCTGGCGTGCAGCAGCCTGCCGCCCGGCCCCGGCATGCGATCGAGTTCGACGGCGCCGAAGGCTTGCTGGTAGAACGCGATCGCGTCGACCGCGCCCTTGCAGATCAGGTGCGGGGTGATGCTGTGGAAACCTTCGGGAATCGGACGTGTTGCTTGTGACATGATGTGGACCTCCTGTTCTGGTTGTGGGGTGCTACTGCCACTACGACGAACGGGGAGGTCCGGATTCGACATGCGCCGCCAATTATTTTTTGCCGAGCTCCACCCAGCGCGAACCCGCATCGTGGCTGGCCAGCACGGCGTCGATGAAGCGCAGGCCGGCCACGCCGTCCTCGACCGTGGGCAGGCTGGCGCTCGCCGCCGGCACTGGCTGGCCGGCCTCGATCGCATGGATCTGCGCCGCCGCATCCCGGTACAGCTGGGCAAACGCCTCCAGGTAGCCTTCCGGATGACCGCAGGGCACGCGGGTGGCATGCCCGGCCGCGACGCCGCCCACGCGGCCGCGCGTGAGCCGCTGCGCACAGCCGCCCTGGGGCGTCAGGACGAGCTCGTTCGGGTTCTCCTGGTCGAAAGCGAGGCTGGCCTTGCTGCCGAACACCCGCAGCTTGAGCGCGTTCTCGCAGCCGGTCGCCATCTGGCTCGACCACAGCATGCCGCGCGCGCCGTTCGGGTAGCGCAGCATCACCTGCACGTGGTCGTCCAGGATGCGCTCCGGCGTGAACGAGTGCAGCTCGGCCAGCAGCTCGCTCGGCTGGATGCCGGTCACAAAAGCCGCGAGGTGGAAGGCATGGGTGCCGATGTCGCCGGTGCAGCCGGTCGGGCCGGCGCGGCGCGGATCGTTGTGCCAGTTGGTGGCCTGGAATTCCGGGGACTGGTTGGCGGCTTCGGCCATCCAGTCCTGGGCGTACTCCACGTGCACCAGGCGCAGGTCGCCGATCGCGCCCGAGGCGACCAGTTCGCGCGCGTGGCGCACCATCGGGTAACCGCTGTAGGTGTGGGTGAGGGCGAACACCCGCCCCTTGGCGCGCGCCAGGGCGGCGAGTTCTTCTCCTTCGCCCAGCGAAATGCCGAGCGGCTTGTCGCAGATGACGTGGATGCCGGCTTCCAGGAAGCTTCTCGCCACCGGGGCGTGCAGGTGATTCGGCGTGACGATCGCCACCACGTCGATACCGTCCGGACGTTGGCTTTCCAGCCGCGCCATCTTGCGGTAGTCGCTGTAGCTGCGCGCCGGGTCGAGCCGGATCGCCGCGCCGCTGCGCAAGGCGCGCTCGGCGTCGCTGGAGAGGGCGCCGGCCACGATCTCGTAGCAGTCGTCCAGGCGCGCCGCGATGCGGTGCACGGCGCCGATGAAGGCGCCATCGCCGCCGCCCACCATCCCCAGGCGCAGCCGGCGCGGGGGCAGGCCGTCCTGCTTGTCCGTTTCATTGCGTCCGATCGCACTCATGCTTCGATCCCCATCAGCTGGCGGACGGCAGAGCGGTCGGCGCCGCCGCCTGCGAAATCGTCGAAAGCCCTTTCCGCCACCCGGATGATATGGCGGCGGATGAAATCGGCGCCTTCGCGCGCGCCGTCTTCCGGATGCTTGAGGCAGCACTCCCACTCGAGCACCGCCCAGCCGGCGTAGTCGTACTGCGCCAGTTTCGAGAAGATGGCGGAAAAGTCGATCTGGCCGTCGCCCAGCGAGCGGAAGCGCCCGGCGCGTTCCTGCCATCCGCTGTAGCCGCCATAGACGCCCTGGCGCCCGTTCGGGCGGAATTCGGCGTCCTTGACGTGGAAGGCCTTGATGCGCTCGTGGTAGATGTCGATGAAGGACAGATGATCGAGCTGCTGCAGCACGAAGTGGCTCGGGTCGTACAGGATGTTGGCGCGGCGGTGGCCGCCAACGCCCTCCAGGAAGCGCTCGAAAGTCACGCCGTCGTGCAGGTCTTCGCCCGGATGCAGTTCGTAGCACACGTCCACGCCGGCATCTTCAAAAGCGTCCAGGATCGGCAGCCAGCGCCGCGCCAGTTCGCCGAAGGCTTCCTCGACCAGGCCGGCGGGCCGCTGCGGCCACGGATACAGGTAGGGCCAGGCCAGCGCCCCCGAGAAGCTCGCGTGCGTGTTCAAGCCGAGGCGGCGCGAGGCGCGCGCCGCGTTCTTCATCTGGCCGACCGCCCATTCCTGGCGCGCCCGCGGGTTGCCGCGCACCTGCGGCGCGGCGAAGCCGTCGAACAGGGCGTCGTAGGCCGGGTGCACGGCCACCAGCTGGCCCTGCAGGTGGGTCGACAGCTCGGTGATCGCCAGGCCGTGGGCGCTGAGCACGCCCTGGATCTCGTCGCAGTAGTCCTGGCTCTCGGCGGCGATGTCGAGGTCGAACAGGCGCTTGTCGGTCGGCAGCTGGATGCCCTCGTAGCCCAGGCCGCTGGCCCAGGCGGCCAGGTTGGCCAGGGTGTCGAAGGGCGCCTGCTCGCCCATGAATTGGGCGAGGAAGATCGCCGGTCCCTTGATGGTTTTCATGCTGGTGGCCTGTCGTATCAATAAGGCGAATCGGGGAAATAGAACTGCTTGGCGTTCTCGCGCGTGATCAGGACCGACGGAATGATCGTCCTGCCTGGCAGGGCCTGGCCCTTCAGGCGCGCGTTGGCGGTCATCTTGATGGCGTCGTAGATGAACTTGGGCGAATAGGACACGTCGGCCTGCACCAGCTTGTCGCCGTCCATTACCTTCTTGACCGCGAACTTGGCGCCGGCGCCGCCGAACACTTCCTTGATGTCGCTGCGCTTGGCCTGCTCGATGGCCTTGATGACGCCGATCGCCATGTCGTCGTCGGACGCCCACACGGCGTCGATCTGCTTGAAGCGGGTCAGGTAGTCCTGCATGACCTTGAAGGCGTCGTCGCGGTTCCAGTTGCCGTACTTGGCATCGAGTACCTTGATGCCCGGGTGCTTCCCGATCTCGGCCTGGAAGGCCTTGACGCGCTCGTTGTCGATGGTGCTCGGCATGCCGCGCAGGACCACGATATTGCCCTTGCCGTTCATGCGCTTAGCCAGGTACTCGGCCGGCAGCCTGCCGAAGGCCGTGTTGTCGCCGGCGACATAGGCATGCTGGGCCGCCGGGTTGGTCAGGCCGCGGTCGACCACGGTCACGTAGACGCCCTTGTTCTTGACCTGTGCCACCGGCTGGGTCAGCGAAGCCGATTCCAGCGGCAGGATCACCAGCGCGTTCATCTTGTTCACCACCAAGAGGTCCTGCACCTGGTTGGCCTGCTCGGGCGTGCTGCCGGCGGTCTTGACGATGATCTTCAAGCCAGGGTTGGCCGCTTCCAGCTCGCGCTTGGCCTGGTTGGCCCACCAGACGATGCCGCCGGTGAAGCCATGGGTGGCGGTGGGGATGGCCACGCCGATGGTGAGCTTGTCGGCGGCGAACGCCTGGCCGCTGCCGAGCGCCAGCAGGCAGGCCGCGGCCAGTTTGCCGAATTGTCGTTTGGATGGACGCATGAAGATTCCTTTTCTAATGGATAGACGGTTCAGCGGCGACCGCGCTGCAAATAAGCCACGGCGATGATCACCACGCCCTGCACGGCAGGGTTCAGGTGCACGCTGATGATGCTGGTGAGGTTCAGGATGTTGCCGATCACGGACAGCAGGATGGCGCCGATCACGGTGCCCATGACCCGACCCGAGCCGCCCCTGAGCGAGGTGCCGCCCACGACCACCGCGGCGATGGCTTCCAGCTCCCACAGGATGCCGGTAGTGGGCGTGGCCGAACCCAGGCGCGGCACGTACAGGATGGTGGCGATCGCCACGCACACGCCCAGCAGCAGGTACGTCAGCACCTTGACGCGGTCGACGCGGATCGCGGCATAGCGCGCCACCTGTTCGCTGGAACCGATCGCCTGCACGTGCTGGCCGTAGGCGGTGCGGTTCAGGATCAGGGCGCCCAGCAGGGCCACCAGGGCGAACACCCATACCGGCACCGGCACGCCCAGCAGGCTGTGGTAGTAGACCGGGCTGTAGGTCTCGGACAAGGTGAAATCGAGCGTCAGGGCGCCGCCGTCCGACAGCCAGGTCAGCACGGCGCGGAACACGCCGAGGGTGCCGAGCGTGACGATGAAGGCTTCGATGCGGCCGCGTGCGATCAGGAAGCCGTGCAGGATGCCGAACACCGCGCCGAAGGCGAGCGCCAGCCCGATGCCGAGCAGGACGATGGCGACGGCGCCGGGCGGATTCGCGCCGCTTGCCAGCGCGTTCATCGCCACGATCATGACGCCCGCGATCAGCGCCGCCATCGAGCCGACCGACAGGTCGATGCCGCCGGAGACGACCACGAAGGTCATGCCGACCGCGATGATGCCGATGAAGGCCGTGCGGGTCAGCACGTTCATCAGGTTGTCGAAGGTGGCGAAATCGGGATTGAGCAGGCCGCCCGCGATACAGAGCAGGATCAGGGCCAGCGCCGGGCCGAGGCCCTTCAGGCGCGGCAGGGCAGGCAGGAGGGAGGGCCTAGTGGCGGGTGTGTTGGGTGTCGGTTGCATGGGAAATGATGTTTTCTTCACTGAGTTGGTCGGGGCCGAGCACGGCCTGCAGGCGCCCGCCGTGCAGCACCGCCACCCGGTGCGACAGGCCGATCAGCTCGATCAGTTCGGACGAGATGACGATCACCGCGCGGCCCTCGCCGGCCAGGCGGTGGACCAGCGCATAGATGTCGCGCTTGGCGCCCACGTCCACGCCGCGGGTCGGCTCGTCGAGCACGATCACGCGCGGGTTCGAATGCAGGTACTTGGCCAGCGCCAGCTTCTGCTGGTTGCCGCCCGAGAGCGAGCGCGCCACGCAATCCGGGTCGCGCAGGCGGATGCCGAAGTCCGCGATGGCCCGCTCGAGCGCCGCGCGGCCAGCCTTCAGGTCGACCCAGGGCCTGGCGTCGCGCTCCAGCGTCATCATGGTGAGGTTCTCGCGCAGGCCGAGGTCGAGGTGCAGGCCCTTGCCCTTGCGGTCTTCGCTCAGGTAGGTCAGGCCTTGCCGCATGGCCTCGCGCGGGCTGCGGATGTCGACCGCCTGCCCACCTATCTCGATCCTGCCGCTGTGGCGCGGGCGCAGGCCGAGGATGGCCTCGAAGGCTTCGGTGCGGCCGGCGCCGACCAGGCCGGCGAAGCCCAGGATCTCGCCGGCGCGCACCTCGAAGCTGAGGTTCTCGACCCAGCCTGGCACCTTAAGGCCGGACACGCGCAGCAGTACCGGCGCGTCGTCGAGCGCAGGCTGCTTGGGCGGGAACATGTCCGACACGTCGCGTCCGACCATCAGGTTGGCCATCTGCCGGCGGTTCACGTCGCAGGTAGCGGCGCGCGTGACGAACTTCCCGTCGCGCATGACGACCACCTCGTCGGTGTGCGCTTCCATCTCGTCGAGCTTGTGCGAGATGTAGACGATGGTGACGCCTTCGGCCTTCAGGCGCGCCATCAGGTCGAAGAGTTTTTTCGTCTCGCCCGCCGACAGGCTGGCGGTGGGCTCGTCCATGATCAGGAGGCGCGCCTTGCGCGACAGGGCCTTGGCGATCTCGACCAGCTGCTTTTCGGCGACGATCAGCTCGGACACGCGGGTGTCCGGGTCGCGGTCCAGGCCGACCTGCTCGAGGCAGGCAGCAGCCTCGACCGCCATGGCGCGCCGGTCGAGCAGGCCGTTGCGGGTCTTCTCATGGCCCAGGAAGATGTTCTGGGCGATCGTGAGGTGCTCGGCCAGGTTGAATTCCTGGTGGATCAGGGCGATGCCCAGCTCCTCGGCGTCGCGCGCGCTGTCGAATTGGCGCTCGACGCCGTCGACCAGCAGCTGGCCGCTGGTAGGACGCTCGTAGCCGGCCAGGATCTTCATCAGGGTCGATTTGCCGGCGCCGTTTTCCCCCAGCAGGCCCACCACGCGCCCCGGTTCCAGCGCGAAGTCGACCCCGTGCAGGACTGCTACCTTGCCGAATTCCTTGACGATGTGGCTGAAACGGACGGACAGGCTCATTTGGGCGGCATCTTCGCGAGCACGGCCTTCAATCCTTTCAGGGAGGCGGCCACCGTGTCGAGCTGGCCCATGCCGTTCGGGTATTCCTCCTGCTCGACGATGATCCATTGGGTAGCCCCGACCTCGCGCAGGGCGCGCGTCAGGCCCGCCCAGTCGGTCCTGTCCTGGCCGATGATCGGCGTGCCGCTGGTGCCCGGTGCGAACTTGGCCTTGTAGTGGGTGCTCACGGTGCGGCCCGGGTACTTGTAGACGTAGGCCACCGGGTCCTTGCCGACGTGCGTGGTCCAGCCCACGTCCTGCTGCATGATCGACGCCTTCGGCGTGTTCCGGGCGATCACGTCCCAGGGCGTGCTGCCGACCTCACCCGCCATTTCCTGGGCGTGGTTGTGGTAGCCGATGCGCATGCCCTTGGGCGCCAGCTTGCCGGATAAGGCGCTGAGCTCCTTGCTCATCGCGGTGCTGCCTTCGACACTGGCGCCGCGCGCATCCATCGGGATCACCAGGTTGGCGCAGCCGAGCGTCTTGTAGAAGGCGGTGGTGGCTTCGAAGCGCGCGTCCGCCAGCTGGTCGAAGCCCACGTGGGCGCCGGCGCACTGCAGCTTGTTTTTGTCCAGGAAGGATCTCAAGGCGGCCGGGTTCGACTTGTAGGGACCGAATTCGCCGGCGAACTCCACGCCCTGGAAGCCGAGCCCGGCGATCTTCGTGAGCGTGCCTTCGAAGTCCTGCTTGATCTCGTCCTTGACGGACCATAGCTGCACGCCGATGCGGGGCGACGCCTCCGCGACACCCGCGGCGGCCAGGGCCTGGGAAGCTGCGCCGAAAGTGGCGGCCAAAAGGACGTACAGCATCGTTTGCTTGTTCATTCTGTCTCCGTTCTTGTTCAGATTTTCCCGGCTTTCAGCTGGTCCACCGCGTAGGCGCAGGCGCGCGCGGTCAGCGCCATGAAGGTCAGCGAAGGGTTCTGCCAGGCGCAGGACGCCAGCGAGGAACCGTCGGTGACGAACAAATTCGGCACGTCGTGCGCCTGATTGAAGCCGTTGAGCACCGAGGTCTTCGGGTCGCGGCCCATGCGCGCCGTGCCCACCTCGTGGATCGCCAGGCCGGGCGGGTATTCGGCTTCCGTCAGCATGCGCTTCTTCACGTCCTTGACGCCGAGATCCTCGAGGATGTTGGCGGCGGTATCGGCCATGTCCTCGCGCATCTTGCGGTCGTTCTCGCCGTGGGTGATGTCGATGTGCAGCAGCGGGATGCCCCATTTGTCCTTCCTGGTCGGGTGCAGGCTGACCATGTTCTCGAAGCGCGGCAGCATTTCACCCTGGCCCCCCAGGCTGAAGTGCCAGGGGCCCGGCTTTCTCAGCATGGCCTTGAAGTCCTTGCCGAAGCCGGGCTTCCACGCCGCCGATTGCCAGCCGTCGCGCGCGGCGCCGCCCGCCAGCGCATAGCCGCGCAGGAAGGAAGGGTGCTGGTCGACCACGTTGCGGAAACGCGGGATGTAGGGGGCGGTGGGCCGGCGGCCCCGGTAGTAGTCGTTCTCGAAGCCCTCGACCCGGCCGCTGGCGCCGGCGGCCCACAGGTGGTCCATCAGGTAGTGGCCGAGCACGCCGGACGAGTTGGCCAGTCCGGTGGGGAAGGCGCTGGAGGTCGAGTTCAACAGGATCGCGGTGGAGGCCAGGGTCGAGGCGCACAGGATGACCACCTTGGCGTGGAACTCGCGCGTCTCCATGGTGTCGGCATCGATCACCCGCACCCCGGTGGCGCGGTTGGTCTTGGCGTCGTAGATTACGCTGTGCACGATGGCGTTGGTGGCGATGCGCAGGCGGCCGGTCTTGAGCGCCGCCGGCAGGGTCGAGCTCTGGGTCGAGAAGTAGGCCCCGAAGGAGCAGCCGCGGTGGCACTGGCTGCGCGCCTGGCAAGGGGCGCGGCCCTGGGCCAGGTGCTCGTCGCTGGCCTTGTTCAGGTTCGCGGTGCGGCCGATGATCATGCGCGCCGGCGCATACATGGCGTCGAACTTCTTTTTCAGCGCCGCTTCGACCGTGTTGAACTCGAAGGGCGGCAGGAATTCGCCGTCCGGCAGCACCGCCAGGCCTTCCTTGCTGCCGCTGATGCCCACGAAGCGCTCGACGTGGCTGTACCAGGGCGCCAGGTCGGCGTAGCGGATCGGCCAGTCGGTGCCGTGGCCGTCCTTCAGGTTGGCGCCGAAGTCCAGGTCGCTCCAGCGGTAGGACTGGCGCGCCCACATCAGCGACTTGCCGCCCAGCTGGTTGCCGCGGATCCAGCTGAACGGACGGCCCGCGGGTGTCGAATAGGGCATGTCGCGGTCGTTGTTGAAGAACTGCTTGGTGTGCTCGTCGAAGGCGTAGCACTGCTTCTGGACCGGGTACTGCTCGTCGGCCACCGTGGCGTCGACCCGGCCGCGGTTGGGCATGGTCCACGGGTCCTTGTTTTCGCCGATGTAATCGATGCCATGCTCGACCGGACGGCCGCGCTCGACCATCAGGGTGCTGAGTCCGCGTTCGGTCAGTTCCTTGGCGGCCCAGCCGCCGGTGATGCCCGAGCCGACGACGATCGCGTCGAACTGTTCCGGGCTGCTTTTGATGTAGAAGGAGGAGACGGGTTCCATGGGGCCAGGTGTCGGGTTTATTGGATCGCCCAGCCGCGGCTGGATCGGGTGAGCTTGTAGTTGCCCTGGAAGCCGCCGGGGATCGGCAGGTAGGCCAGCTCGCGCGTGGCGCCGGCTTCCGAGGTGTAGTAGGCAAAAGCGACGTAGCCCTTCAGTTGGCGGAAGAAGCCCTGGTCTTCGCCCTCGAAGGGCGCGCTGCCCGCGTCGAGCGCGCGCAGCAGCGCCACCTGGCGCGCCGCCGGCAGGGCCTTGAACCGCTTGCCGCCCTGCGCCTGCGCCACCGCCTCGATACGGGCCAGCCCGGCCTTGAAGCGCGCCTGCTCGGGCGCAAGGGCGCACACCTTGAGCAGGTGGTCGATGGTGCGGTGCGCGCCAACATCCATGGCGCCGGGAGTGTCGGTCCTGGGGATGATCAGCTCGGCCAGCACGCCGGTCAGCAGCAGCTCGTCGCGCGTGAGCAGCACCGGCTCGTAGGCGGGGCCCTTGCCGGCTGCCGCCACGGCGGCGAGCACGTCGCCGCTGGACGCGAGGGCGGACAAGCCGGTGACGCCACACAGGGCGCCCAGCCGCAGCAGGGCCGAGCGCCTTTGCCGGGCGCGAGGATCAAGAGGCTTCAACATGGTTTCCTTTTCGGTGAAAAGATGGGGCATTCCCGGCCCGTCCGGCCGCCAGCGCCAGCTGGTACTGCTTGGGCGTGATTCCGACGATGCTGCGGAACTGCTTGGTGAAGTAGCTCTGCCCGCCGAAGCCGGTCGCCAGCGCGACCCGGGCGATGCTGTTGGCGCCGGGGAGCAGGCGGCAGGCTTCATGGACCTTCATGTGCAGCACGTACTGCTTGGGCGTGAGCGAGAAGTGCTCCTTGAACTTGCGCTCGAAGGTCGACAGCGACATGCAGGACAGCTTGGCGAGGTGGTCGATGCTGATGTTCTCGGCCAGGTGTTCCTGCACGTACTCGATGCATGCCTTGAATTCGTGGAAGGGCGCGATCGTGTCCTGCGAGCGGCGGGCGTCGCGCGAAAAGCCTTCGATGCCGACGATCGCCCCCTCGCGGTTGCGGATCGGGGCCTTGGTCGTGAACAGCCAGGTCAGTTCGCCGTTGCCGCCGTCGATCACTTCCAGCTTGTTCTTGACGGTGACGCCGGTCTCCATCACGGCCAGGTCGTCGGCGCGGATGCGGTCGGCGATGTCGCGCCGGAAGAAGTCGTGGTCGGTCTTGCCGAGGATGTCCTTGACGTCCGCCAGCGCGTGCTGTTCCTGCAGCAGGCGGTTGCCCCAGACGAACTGGCCGGCCCGGTTCTTGGCGAAGCAATAGGTATCGGAAAGCGTGTCGAACAGGGTGCTCGGGGTCGAGATGCCGTTCGCGGCGAAGAAGCCGGCACATTCTTCCCGTGCGGCGGAGGCGCAGGGCCTGGCCACGGAGGCGGGACGCCGGGCGCGCTGGCCCTCCTTGCGCTCGCCGGGCTCGCTGCCCGAGCCCATGGCAATGACCATGCCCATGCCAACGACAATTGTGCTCATCCTGCCTGTCTCCGCTTTTGTGATCAGCCATGTGCGCGCTAACACCATCGGCACGCCTGGCTGTTTATATGGGAAATACTAGCACTCGGAAATGTTTAAGAGTGTCAATAAATCGGAAAAATTTATAAGGAATTCGGCAAGATGGGTTTTTGTGGTAGCGCTAACACACATGACCATGCTAGATTCACTTCGCCCGTACGGACGGGCTGCCCGCGGCGCCGCAAGGCTGTTTCAGGCCAGGCGCATATTTATAAGAGAAGGAGACTGTCGATGACCCGCTATTCCCTTGCCAGAGCCGGCCTGCTGGCCGCCGCCCTGGCCCTGTGCGCGCCGCTGCAGGCTGCCGAGGCCGGATGGACCTCGCTGTTCAACGGCCGCGACCTGTCCGGGTGGACGACCTGGATCAGCATGCAGCCGACTTCGCCGAACATGAAGGCGCCGACCTCGATCCGCGGCCTCGACAAGGATCCGCGCAAGGTGTTCTCGGTGGTCGACGGCATGCTGCGCGTGTCGGGCGAGGAGTGGGGCGCCATCAGCACGGTCGGCGAATACGAGAATTTCCACCTCAAGCTCGAGTTCAAGTGGGGCAGCAAGAAGTGGGCGCCGCGCCTCGACCTGCCGCGCGACAGCGGGCTGCTGTACTACGCGGTCGGGCCGGAAGGCGCGGAAAGCGGCCACTGGATGCGCAGCCACGAAGCCCAGATCCAGGAAGGCGATACCGGCGACTACCACAGCCTGGACGGCGTCACCGTCGATGCGCACGTGGGCGACGCCAACGAGGGCGACTGGAAGTTCTACCGCTACGAGCCCTCGCTGCCGCTGCGCACCGGCCTGAGGGCGCGCATCCTCAAGATGGGCAACCCCGAGAAGCCGCTTGGGGAGTGGAACACGCTGGAGGTGATCGCCGACGGCAAGACCCTGGTCCACATCGTCAACGGCGTCGAGGTACTGCGTGCCGAGAATCCGCGCCAGAACGTGGCCGGCAAGATGCTGCCGCACACGCGCGGGAAGTTTTCGTTGCAGTCGGAAGGCGCGGAGACCTTCTACCGCAATATCCAGGTCAGGCCGCTATAAGCCAGGCGTGTGGATGGGTTAAGATAATTGCAACATTGCTGCAATGGCGGGGTCTTGAAATCCTTGTTGATGTCCCTATATTGCAGCAGTCCGTTTATTTTTAACCCTTTATTAGACCCACCCACGAGGAACAAGATGGCAGTTGCCGAAAAAGAAACCCTTGGCTTCCAGGCAGAAGTAAAACAGCTGTTGCAGCTCATGATTCACTCCTTGTATTCGAACAAGGAGATCTTCCTGCGCGAACTGATCTCGAACGCATCCGACGCGGCCGACAAGCTGCGCTTCGAGGCGATCAACAACGACGCCCTGTACGGCAACGACCACGAGCTGAAAATCAAGGTCAGCTTCGACAAGGACGCGCGCACCATCACGATTTCGGACAACGGCATCGGCATGAGCCGTGACGAAGTCATCTCGCACCTGGGCACCATCGCCAAGTCGGGCACCAAGGAATTCTTCAGCAAGCTGTCGGGCGACCAGCAGCAGGACGCGGCCCTGATCGGCCAGTTCGGCGTCGGCTTCTACTCGGCCTTCATCGTGGCCGACCGCGTCATCGTCAACACCCGCCGCGCCGGCGCGTTTGCTTCGGACGGCGTGCGCTGGGAGTCGACCGGCGAGGGCGACTACAGCGTCGAGCAGATCGAGAAGCCGGGCCGCGGCACCGACGTGATCCTGCACCTGCGCGCCGGCGAGGAAGAGCTGCTCTCCAGCTGGAAGCTGAAGTCGATCATCCGCAAGTACTCGGACCACATCTCGCTGCCGATCGTGATGCAGAAGGAAGAGTGGGACGAGGAGAAGAAGCAGACCGTCCTGAAGGACGAGTTCGAGACCGTCAACCAGGCCAGCGCGCTGTGGGCGCGCTCGAAGAGCGACATCACCGAAGAACAGTACAACGAGTTCTACAAGCACGTCTCGCACGACTTCCAGGACCCGCTGGCATACACCCACAACCGCGTCGAAGGCCGCAGCGAGTACACCCAGCTGCTGTACGTCCCGGGCCACGCTCCGTTCGACCTGTGGGACCGCAACAAGCGCGCCGGCATCAAGCTGTACGTCAAGCGCGTGTTCATCATGGACGACGCCGAGCAGCTGATGCCGACCTACCTGCGCTTCATCAAGGGCGTGATCGACTCGAGTGACCTGCCGCTGAACGTCTCGCGCGAGATCCTGCAGGAGTCGCGCGACGTGCGCGTGATCCGCGAAGGCTCGACCAAGCGCGTGCTGGGCATGCTGGAAGAGATGGCGAATTCGGAAGAGCAGGCCGGCAAGGATAAATACGCCACCTTCTGGAAGGAATTCGGCCAGGTGCTCAAGGAAGGCATCGGCGAGGACGCAACCAACAAGGACCGCATCGCCAAGCTGCTGCGCTTCGCTTCCACCGCCGGCGAGTCCGACGCCCAGGACGTCTCCTTCGCCGACTACATTGGTCGCATGAAGGAAGGCCAGGACAAGATCTACTACGTCACCGCCGACAACTACAGCGCCGCGAAGAACAGCCCGCACCTGGAAATCTTCCGCAAGAAGGGCGTCGAAGTGCTCCTGATGACGGACCGCGTCGACGAGTGGATGCTGTCCTTCCTCAGCGAGTTCGAAGGCAAGGAACTGGTGTCGGTCGCCAAGGGCGGCCTGGACCTGGGGGCGCTGGAAGACGAGGCCGAGAAGAAGGAACACGCCGAGACCGAAGCCGGCTACAAGGAACTGGTCGAGCAGATGAAGGGTGCGCTTGGCGACAAGGCCAAGGACGTGCGCGTGACCTTCCGCCTGACCGATTCCCCGGCCTGCCTGGTCGCGGACGAAAACGAGCTGTCGGGTAACCTGCTGCGCATGCTGAAGGCGGCCGGCCAGAACGCGCCGGAATCGAAGCCGATCCTCGAGATCAACCCGAACCACCCGCTGGTGACGCGCCTGAAGTACGAAGACGCGAGCGGCCCGCGCTTCGCCGACTGGTCGCACATCCTGTTCGACCAGGCCATGCTGGCCGAAGGCGGCAGCCTGAGCGATCCGGCCTCGTTCGTGAAACGCCTGAACGAGATGCTGCTGGCGACGGCGAAGTAAGCGTCTTTATCAGCTGCACACCGAACCGGGGCCTCGTGCCCCGGTTTTTCGTTGGCGCGTCCGGATTTTCGTAGGGTGTGTAAAGGCAAAGTTGAAATGTCCGCTTCTGGCAAAGTTGAAATGTCTGCTTTTTTGCCCGGGTTAGCGGGAGCTGGCGCGCTTTTGAGCGGACATCTTCTTGGCTGCCATGACGCCGGTTGACACC
>NZ_JNNN01000022.1:0-640 GCF_000735635.1 Massilia sp. LC238
GAAGTAGGTAGCTTAACCGCAAGGAGGGCGCTTACCACGGTAGGATTCGTGACTGGGGTGAAGTCGTAACAAGGTAGCCGTATCGGAAGGTGCGGCTGGATCACCTCCTTTCTAGAGTAGCACCAGGAGCTAACGCTCCGTCATCAAGCGCCTACGCTTATCGGCTGTTGGAACAAGTAACGAGAACAGTTTGGGTCTGTAGCTCAGTCGGTTAGAGCACCGTGTTGATAACGCGGGGGTCGTTGGTTCGAATCCAACCAGACCCACCACAAGGGGGATTAGCTCAGCTGGGAGAGCACCTGCTTTGCAAGCAGGGGGTCGTCGGTTCGATCCCGTCATCCTCCACCATTTACCTGTTCGACTGCATTTATGTAAAGCCTGGGCTTTAGATAAGTGTAGTTCTCGTTCTTTAACAATCTGGAAGAAGTAAAGTTTTTTTAAGCGTGTAAGCGAGTCGGAAACGATAAGCGAGCACACTTAGGGTAGTAATCAAGTATCAACAAACATGCAATTAAGCTGTACTCTTGATTTCTATGACGATCCCTGTTGTCAGCAGGGGCCAACGTTATAGGGACAAGCGAATAAGTGCACATGGTGGATGCCTTGGCGATTACAGGCGATGAAGGACGTAGTAGCTTGC
>NZ_JNNN01000023.1:0-46477 GCF_000735635.1 Massilia sp. LC238
CGGGAAAGGCTGGTTAGCCTCCTGAAAGACGAACGGCCCGGCCGCAAATGCGACCGGGCCGTCAAGGCAGCGCCGAAGCGCTATGCCGTTCGAAAGGTCAAGAAGCTACCTTAACTGAACGGCATTACCGCTGCCGCGATGCGTTCTACCTGGCCAATGACAAGTTCCGGATCAAGGGAAGCACTGCCGTGCTGCCACGGGTCGGCCAGGTGGCGCTGCGCGAAGCGCTGCGATGGCCCGGGCGCATCCTGGGCGCCAGCGTCGCGCGCCAGGCGGACCACTGGTTCTTGTGCCTCCAGGTCGAGGTGCCCGACCCGGCGGCGCGCCTGCCGCGCACCGGCCACGGTATCACCGGCGTCGACCTCGGCGTGAGCGCCGCCGCCACCCTCGCCAGCGGCGAGAAGATCGCGGCGCCGCGTCCCCTCAAGGCCGCGCTGCGGCGCCTGCGCATCCGCAGCCGGCGCCTGTCGCGCAAGCTGGAGGCCGCAAAGGCACTGGCCGGGATCGCGGGGCGGATCCTGAAAGGCACACGGCTGCCCGTGTCGAAGAACCGCACCAAGGGAGCGAAGGCGCTGGCGCGCCTGCAAGCCCGTATCGCGCGGGTGCGCCAGGATTTCACCCACAAGCTCACGACGCGCCTGTGCCGCGAAAACCAAGCGGTGGCGATCGAGGACCTGAACGTGGGCGGCATGCTGGCCAACGCCAGGCTAGCCCGCGCGATCTCGGATGTCGGCTTTTACGAGGTCCGTCGCCAGCTGCTGTACAAGGCTACGCGCTACGGCACCCTGATCGTGCTGGCCGAGCGCTGGTATCCGTCCAGCAAGCTCTGTTCGGGCTGCGGGGCACGCAACGCCGCCCTGGCCCTGGGCGAGCGCGCCTGGACATGCGCCGGCTGCGGCGCGTACCACGACCGCGACGTCAACGCGGCCATCAATTTGCAACGGCTCGCCACCGGCGCCCTCGCGGCGGCAACGGCGCTACCCGTGGCGAGTCCGGCGGCGACGCCGGGCACTGCCGCCGGCCAGGTGCCGGCGGGAGGCGGGAAAGTCACGCCTGTCAGGCACGAGCACGGTCAGCAGGACGGCTCGGGGCAGGAAGAAAACGCTGCACACTTTTGTGCACGTTTTTGCTAGCAGTGGTTCGACAGCGTGTTCAAGCTCGCTTGGGCGGCCGGCAAGTCAGGCCGACTTGCGGGCAAGCGAGCTTTCGCGGCAGTGGACCGCCAGCAGCGCCCTTGATTACCGCCCTGGCGGCCTGCGCAGATGAACGCGGCCACCGCCGCGGTATCGACTGAACAAGGTCCGGGCGCTGACACGAAAAGTTGTCTATACGAGTGTCGTAATTTCGCTTGGGCTGGGCAGTTTCCGCACGGAAATGGTTATACTCCGCCCGTGGCCAGCAGGCCCGCATCCCACCAGCAGCGGCTGCGCCGCGACATTCTTGACTACCTTGGATAATTCCACCTCCTCGCCGGACGGGCTGGCCGCGCTCGCCGAAGAGAATTCGGCCCTGATCGATAACGCGCTCGACCTGATGGTCGTGTTCGACCCGGACGGGCGCGTGCTGCGCGTGAACGCCGCGGCGCGCGCCCTGCTCGGCTACGAGCCGTGCGAGCTCGTCGGCCTGCATTTCAATGACCTGATCCATCCGGAGCAGCACGCGCAAGCGCTCCATATCGAGGACGGCCTGCGGACCAGGGATCCGGCGCGCCCCGACATCGTGGTGCGCCTGCGGCGCAGGGATGGCCGCGAGATCCAGCTGTCGGTCGCCGCCCGCTGGTCGGAAGCGCACCAGCGCACCTTCGTCATCGCGCGCGACGTCACCGGCCAGCAGGAGGCGCGCGCCGCGCTGGAGCGTTCCGAAGCGGCGCTCAACAGCATGCTGGAGAGCATCGGCGATGCCTTTTTCGCCATCGACAGCGACTGGCGCCTCACCTATGCCAACCAGAAGGCAGGCGACTTCGTCGGCGTCGACGCGGCCGGCGCCATCGGGCATCCCCTGCTGGAGATCGCCCCGGAACTGCTGCAGTCCGACAGCTTGTCACGCTACCAACTGGCGATGGCGACCCGCCAGCCGGATACCTTCGAGACCTTCTGGGTGCCGCGCCAGGTCTGGCTCGAAGTGCGCGTGTATCCGCATGCGGACGGCATCTCGGTCTACTTCCACGAGATCACCGCCAGGCGCGAGGCCGAACACCGGCTGCGCAAGAGCGAGCAGCGGTTCCGCAAGCTGTTCAACCAGGCCGGCGACAGCATCATGATCGTCGACGGCGCGCTGCGCATCGTCGCGGTCAACGACCAGGCCTGCGCCCGCTTCGGTTACCGCCGCGAGGAGTTCCAGGGCATGCTCGCCACCGACATCAACTTCGGCTTCACGGAAGGGCGCGCGCTCCTGGCCGGCCTGCGCGCCGGCCAGGCCCAGTTGCTGCGCACCGACAAGCGCTGCAAGGATGGCAGCGTGTTCCCGGCGGAAGTGCAGATCTCGCGCTTCGACGACGAAGGCGAGGAATTCTTCCTGGCCGTGATCCGCGACCTCAGCGACCGCGCCGAGGCCGAGCGCCAGCTGCGCGAGAGCGAGCAGCGCTTTCGCGAGGTCATCGAGATGACCCCCGCAGGCTACCTGCTGGCCAGCCGCGACGGTCTGCTCCTGGACGTGAACCCGGCACTGTGCGCGCTGTCGGGCTACCCGCGCGAGATGCTGCTCGGCTTGCGCCTGGCCGAGCTGTTCGTGTCCTTTCCGCTGGCCTCCCTGGAAACCGGGGACGAGCGCCCCGCCACGGTGCAGGGCGTGGAGGCCGTGCTGCGGCACCGCCATGGCGTCGACATCCACGTGCTGTTCAACGGTACCATCAAGCGCGACGCCAACGGGCGCGCGCTGTCGCTCACCGGCTTGATGACCGACATCACCGGACGCAAGGCGGCCGAGAGCCGCCTGCAGGAACTGGCCACCCACGACACCCTGACCGGCCTGCCCAACCGCGCCCTGCTCGGCGAGCGCGTCCAGCAGATGCTCGATGCCTGTCCCTACGGGTCGCAGGTCGCGGTGATGTTCCTCGACCTCGACCGCTTCAAGGAAGTCAACGACTCCTTCGGCCACGAGATGGGCGACGTGCTGCTGTGCGAAGTCGCCGCCCGCCTGCGCCGGGTGATCCGACCGACCGACATCATCGCCCGCCTCGGCGGCGACGAGTTCGTGGTGGCCGCGCATTGCGCCAGCGGCCAGAAGGCCGCGGCCAGTATCGCCGACAAGCTGCTCGACCTGCTCACCGCGCCGGTCAAGATCGGTGGCATCGACGTGATCGTCGGCGCCTCGATCGGCATCAGCATGTACCCGCAGGATGCCCAGACCCGCGAAATCCTGTTCCAGACCGCCGATACCGCGATGTACCGCGCCAAGAACGCCGGCCGCAACCGCTACCGCTTCTTCGAGCCGGAAATGACGGTGGCCACCCAGGCGCGCATGGCGCTCGAGGTCTCGCTGCGCCCGGCGCTGGCGCGCGGCGAGTTCGAACTGCACTACCAGCCGCGCTACGCGCTGTGCGCGGCCAGCCCGGGCGGGATCGCCCTGTACGGCATGGAGGCGCTGGTGCGCTGGAACCACCCCGAGCGCGGCCAGGTCCCGCCGCAGCAGTTCATCGGGATCGCCGAGGAGACCGGGCTGATCGTGGGCATCGGACGCTGGGTGCTGGAAGAAGCCTGTCTGCGCACGCGCGAGTTAATGAAAGAAAGCGGGCGCAAGATGGTGGTGTCGGTCAACGTGTCGGCGCGCCAGCTGGCCCAGGCGGCGTTTGCCGCCGAGGTGCGCGAGATCCTGGCGAGAACCGGCCTGAAGCCCGACTGCCTCGAGCTCGAGCTGACCGAAAGCGCCCTGATCGAGGACATTGAGCACACCGCCGCGGTGCTGCGCGAACTCAAGCGTCTCGGCGTCAAGCTCGCGGTCGACGATTTCGGTACCGGCTATTCGAGCCTGGCCTACCTGCGCCGTTTCCCGATCGACGTGCTCAAGCTCGACCGCTCCTTCCTGATGCAGCAGGACGAGAACGTGGCCACGGTCGACTTCGTGAAGGCTTTCGTCGACATGGCGCACGCGCTCGGCATGGCCGTGGTGGCCGAAGGCGTCGAGACCGCCGAGGTGCTGGCCTTCCTGCGCGCGGCGCATTGCGACCAGGCCCAGGGCTACTACCTGGCGCGTCCGATGCCGCTGGCGCGGCTGCGGGCCCTGGTCGGCGGGCACGCCGGCGCCGCATGAACGCACCGGGGCAATTTTCCGGCCAACAAGACGGACAAGGTATGATGGCAATTCCCCACCACTGCTGCTGCGCAGCTCCGGAATCGACGACATGAACAGGACCGCCGGCAGTACCCGGATCTCCACCCAACTGATGCTCGTGTTCGCGGCGCTGGCCCTGGCGATCGTGCTGGTGCTGGCCCTGGTCCTGAACCGGCTCGCGACCGAACGATCGGAAGACGAGCTCGGACACCAGTTCGCGGAAATCGCCCTCCAGACCACCGACAAGCTCGACCGCACCCTGTTCGAGCGCTACCGCGAAGTGCGCCTGCTGTCGATCCAGGCCGGGCTCGCAGGCGGAGGCCTCGACGTGGCAGCCAAGCGCCGCTTCCTCGAGGAGATGCAGAAGACCTATCCCTACTACGCCTGGCTCGGCATCACCGACCCCGACGGCCGGGTGCTGGTCTCCGCCAACCGCCTGCTGGAAGGCGCGGACGTGTCGGCGCGACCCTGGTATGCCAACGCCTTCAAGGGCAAGCACCTGACCGACGTGCACGAGGCTGTGCTGCTCAGCAAACTCCTTCAGCCCGCCGGCGGCGAGCCGATGCGCTTCATCGACATCGCCTTTCCCTACCGCGACGCGGCGGGCCGGGTGGCGGGCGTCCTGGGCGCCCACCTCAGCATCGACTGGGCGCGCGACATCGAGCAGTCGGTCATGCGCCCGCTCCTGACCCGGCGCCGCCTCGAGGCGCTGGTGGTGGGGCCGGAGATGAACGTCATCATCGGTCCCGCGCAAATGGTCGGCACGCGCCTGGTCCCTGGCGGCAAGGGCCTGGCAGGCACCGGGCAGAACGGCTACGCGGTCGAGAGCTTCGGCGACGGCAAGACCTACCTGGTGGGCTACAGCCGCAGCCAGGGCCATAGTTTCGCGCCCGGACTCGACTGGACCGTGCTGGTGCGCCAGGAAGCCAGCGAGGCCTATGCGCCGATCGCCGAGTTCCGGCGCCAGGTGATCGGCATCGGCCTGGTGATCGCGCTGCTGGCGGCGCTGCTCGCCGCGCTGCTGGCGCGGCGCATCTCTCAGCCGCTGGGCGTGCTGGCCGAGACGGCGCGCCGCATCGAAGCCGGCGAGATCCAGGACATCGAGGACGTGCGCGGCGGCTACCGCGAGATCGGCATGCTGCGTATCGCGCTGCGCTCCCTGATCGTCAAGCTGCAGGCCAACGAAGGCGCCATGCGCCAGGCCGCGCGCCGCAAGGACGAATTCCTGGCGACGCTCGCGCACGAACTGCGCAACCCGCTGGCGCCGATCTCGGTCGCCGCCGAACTGCTGTCGCTGGCGCCGCCCGACGCCGCCCAGCAAAAGCGCTACGGCGCCATGATCGGGCGCCAGGTACGCCACATGACCGACATGATCGACGACCTGCTCGACGTCGCGCGCGTCACGCGCGGCGAGATCAAGCTGGACCGGCGCCCCACCAGCCTGCAGGAAGTGGTGGCGGAAGCGGTCGAACAGGTGATGCCGCTGGTGAGCTCCAAGAAGCACCTGCTGGCGCAGGCGATCGCGCCGGCGCCGGTCCTGGTGCCGGGCGACCGCACCCGGCTGGTGCAGGTGGTCGCGAACCTGCTGAACAATGCGGCCAAGTATACGCCCGAGGGCGGGCGCATCGACCTGGTCCTGTCGATCGACGGCGGCCGCGCCCGCCTCAGGGTGCGCGACAACGGCATCGGCATGTCGGCCGACCTGATCGAGCACGCCTTCGAACTGTTTACCCAGGAAACCCGCAAGACCGACCTGAGCCTGGGCGGCCTGGGCGTCGGCCTGGCGCTGTCGAAGCAGCTCGTGACCCTGCACGAAGGCGAACTGACGGTCAGGAGCGCCGGCCAGGGCATGGGCAGCGAATTCACCGTGTCGCTGCCCTTGTTGGACGAATTTGCGCCTCCCTCCACGCCCGGGCAAGCGCGGCCGGCGCCTGCCGAGGCCCCGCCAGGCGGCCTGGTGCTGATCGTGGACGACAATACCGACGCGGCCGACACTCTCGGCCTGCTGGCTTGCTCGCTCGGCCACGAGGTTTTGGTCGAATACGGCCCGCTGGCGGCGCTGGAACGCGCGCGCCTCCGCCCACCCCGGATCTGCCTGCTGGACATCGGGATGCCGGTCATGGACGGCTACGAACTCGCCGGCCGCCTGCGCGCCCTGCCCGGAATGCGCGATGCACTGCTGGTTGCCGTCACCGGCTACAGCCAGGAGGACGACCGCAGGCGTGCGCTGGGGGCGGGCTTCGACGAGCATCTCGCCAAGCCGGTCGACATCGAGCGCCTGAGCGCCCTGCTGGCGGCACGGTCGCGGCCGGCGGCGGAAACGGTGTAGGATGCGCCAGGTGCACATTTGGACAGGAAGGCGATGAAACCGGAAATCGCGGTGCTTGGAAACGTATGGCCAGACGCAGCCTTGTCTGCGCTGGCGCTTGAATTCACTTGCCATGTGATCGGACGCATGTCGCCCGCCGAGCAGGCGCGCTTCTTCGACGGCGCAGCGAGCCGCGTGCGCGCGGTGCTCACCAGCGGCACCGTCGGCATCGATGCAGCCACCGCGGCGCGCTTCCCCGGTCTCGAGATCGTGGCCGTGCACGGGGTCGGGCTGGATGCCGTCGACCTGCCGGCGATGGCGGCGCGCGGCGTCGTCGTCACCAATACGCCGGACGTGCTGACCGAGGACGTGGCCGACCTCGCAGTGACCCTGCTGCTCACGGCGTCGCGGCGCCTGCTCCAGCTCGACCGCTACGTGCGCGCCGGCCACTGGCCGGAGAAACGCCCCTTGCTGCCCTCGCGCAGCCTGCGCGGCAAGACCGCCGGCATCTACGGCTACGGCCGTATCGGCCAGGCCGTCGCCAGCCGCCTGCGTGGCTTCGGCATCGATATCCGCTATTTCCAGCGCAGCGAAGGGCCGGAGCCACGGCTGCGCAGCGCCTCGCTGCGGGAACTGGCCGGCGCCAGCGACTACCTGGTGGTGTGCACGCCGGGCGGGCCTGACACCCGGCATGCCGTCGACGCGGCGGTGCTCGAGGCGCTCGGACCGGAAGGCATCCTGGTCAATATCGCACGCGGCAGCGTGGTCGACGAAGTGGCGCTGGTCGAGGCGCTGTCCTCCGGGCGCCTGGGCGCGGCCGCGCTCGACGTTTTCGAGGACGAGCCGCAGGTGCCGGCGGCCCTGTGCGCCCTCGACAGCACGGTGCTGAGCCCGCACGTCGGCAGCCTCACGGTCGAGGCGCGCCTGGCGATGCGCACGCTGTGCTTCGACAACCTGCGCGCGCACTTCGCGGGTAGGCGAGTCCTGAGCCCGGTGTTGGCCTGAGCGCTACAACACCAGTCCCGCCGGCGCCGGCTGGCGCGTAAAGGTTGGCCCCGCCGTGGTCGGGCGGCCGCCGTCCCACACCAGGCGGTCGATGCACATGCGCCGCCCCGTCATGGCGGTGTCCCAGGCGTGGTACACGATCCAGTCCTGGCTGCCGTCCGGCGAGGTGGTGAAGGAATTGTGGCCCGGGCCGATCACGTTCCCGGGGCGCGAACGCATCAGGAGGGCCTCGTCGCTGCCCTCGGGCCGGGTGAATGGCCCCAGCGGATGGTCCGCCACCACGTAGCTGAGCCCATAGTTTTCCTTTTCCCAGGCGCCGCCGCTGTAGAAGCAGTAGTACTTGCCGCCGTGGATCAGCACCGAGGCGCCCTCCACCGTGTGCCAGTCGTAGACGGCGTCGTACATCGCCCGCTGCTTCTTGAACAGGTGCCAGTCGGCGTGCGGGCGCGCCACCGTGCGCGGCTCGCCCGCCAGGCGGTCCATCCTTGCCAGGCGGTCGACCACGATGCCGGTGCCGATGCGGTGGTCGTCCTCCAGGTCGAGGAAGTCGACGCAGTAGTACAGATACCACTGGCCGTCCTTGTCACGGAACGGATGGGCGTCGATCGAGAATTGCAGGTTCGGCACCAGCAGCACCCCCTGGTCGACGAATGGACCGACCGGATTGTCGGCCACCGCCACCCGTAGCTTCTGGTGCTTGCCCTCGACGTCGCCGCGCGAGTAATACATCCAGAACTTGCCCTCGCTAAAAGCCACTTCCGGCGCCCAGAAGTGGTCATTGCCCGGATCGGCCGGCGCCGAGATCGCATAGCCGGCGCGATGCCAGTCGACCAGGTCGTTCGACACCAGCACCGGAAAGCGCCCGCCGCCGGGGCCGTCGGGGGCGGTGCCGTAGGCGTAGTAGCGGCCTTCGTGCTTGAGCACGAAGGGGTCCGCCATGATCTCCGGATAGACCGGGTTACAGTAAGTCTTCAGCATCGGGCCCCCTTACATTTGATAGCGCAGGCTCAGGCCATAGGTGGTCGGGTTGTAGCGGATGTCGCGCGGACGGATCGGGTCGCCCAGGTAGCTCTCGTAACGCTCTTTAGTGAGGTTGATCGCGTCGAAGTTCAGCGTCAGGTTCGGCGTGATCGCGTAGCCCAGGCTCAGGTCGACGTAGGTCGAGGCCTTGACGATGCGGTCCTGGCCGAAGCGCGGCTCGGCGATCTGCTCGACGTACTTGCCGCGCAGGGTCGCCGCCAGGCGGCCGGTCCAGCCGCCGTATTCGTAGAGCAGCGCGAAGTTGTAGCTGCTCTTCGCCACGTCGATGAGCGGCGTGGTGCGGTACTCCCCGGCCGCGTTGCGGGTCTGGTTCTCGCCGTCGGTCCAGGTGTAGTTGAACTGCGCACCCAGGCCGCTCCAGGCGCCCGGCAGGAAGTCGAAGAATTTCTGGATCCCGAATTCGGCGCCCTTGAGCTTGCCCTTGCCCGAATTCTGCGGACGCGTCACCCGGTAGTTGACGCCGTTGATGGTTTCGTTCCCCTCCATGCGCTGCAGGTAGCCGTCGATATCGCGGTGGAACAGGGCGATCTGGGCGAAGCCGTTGTCCTCGAAATAGTACTCGAGCGTGGCGTCGCTGTTGATCGATTCGGTCGGCGAGAGCTGCGGATTGCCCGCCGAGCCCGTGCCCGGCGCATTCACGGTCGGCGGAATCAGCGACAGCGCAGGGTTCAGGTCGGTGAATGCCGGCCGGGTGATGGTCTTGCCGATGCTGATGTGCGACTGAAGGCGATCGGTCCAGTTCAGCACGGCCGACACGTTCGGCAGGAAATTGGTTTCGTCGCTGTCCTCGTTGATCGGGGTGATGGTGTCGCCCACGCGCAGGTTGCCTTCCAGCTTGCGGTCGACCTTGACCAGGCGCCCGCCGACGTTGCCGGTCACGTCGACCGAGCCCAGCTGCGCCTTCCAGCGCGCGCCCAGGTGCAAGGTGGCGGTCCGCTCGCGCTGCTCGAACAGGCGCATCGGGTCGTCCGCCACGCGGCCGGCCGGCTGGCCATAGAAGGCGCGCACCTGGTCGGCCTGGTCGATCAGGAAGTCGCGCGAGGGGGTGTACCACGGGCCACCCAGGCGGTCCAGGCCCGGCACCAGGCTCTGGAAGGACGGGCCGAGCGCCGCCACCGGCGACGGGCGTACGCCGCCCGGCAGGTCGTTGGCGCGTTCGCCGCCGTGGAAACTCACGTCGCGGTTGGACAAGCGGATGCCGCCGGTCAGCGCGGTGATGAAACCGTCACCCAGGCGGTACACGGCGTCGGTCCGGAACTGGGTCTGCTTGCCGCGCGACTCGCCCCAGTTCTGCACCATGCCGCGCAGGACGAACTGGTTGGGGTCGCGCAGCGCATTGCTGCTGGTGGGGGTGGTGATCGCGTTGTAGCCGCCATGGCCGTCGCGGCCGTAGGTGTAGACCGAGGAGCTGGCGCCCGGGATCTGCTGGTCGACGATCACGGTGTCGTTGACGTAGTCCGAACGGCTGAAGGCCAGGTTGCTGTCCACCGACAGTGGGCCCTCCCGGTACTTGGCGGCGAAATTCAGGTAGTGGGTGGCAGTGTGCTCCTTCACGCCCCAGGTGCTGGTGGCGGTGTACGGGTCCCAATCGTAGGGGCCGCCGAAGCGGGCGGCGGGCGCGCTGGCGGCCTGGATCGGGCAGATCACGCCGGCCGGGGTGTTGCAGTAGTCGCCCTGCGGCGCCAGCACCACGTTGGTCAGGCGCGGCGTCCAGGTCGCGATATTGAGGATGTAGTCGACTTCGTTCCTGGTGCCGTAGCCGGTGCCCAGGTACTGGGCGGACACCTCTGTCTGGGGATTGACTTTCCACTGGAGCGCGGCATGGACGCTGCCGCGCTCGCGGTCGCCCGCGTTGTAGATGCCGCCGATGTTGGGCAGCTCGCCCAGCCGGTCGCCCGGGCGCAGCGGCGCGATCGGCTGGTCGTCGTTCAGGCGGGTGGCGGTGCCGTCCTGGCTGACGGAGAAGATGCGGTCGGGCCGGTCGACCCACTGCACCGGCATGGCCCAGTTTTCCTTGTTGTAGGCGACGTCGACCAGCACGCCGATCTCGCCGACCCCGGTCGCCCAGCGCTTGCTCATCAGGATGCCGCCGCCCGGATTGGTCTTTTCCTTGCGTGCTTCGCTGCCCTCGACATACTGGCGCCGCCCCTCCAGGAAGCCGCTGACGGTATAGCCTTTGAAGTCGAAAGGCGCGCGCAGGCGGACGTTGACGGCGCCGGCGATGCCGCCCTCGAACTGGTTGGCGGTGGCCGACTTGTACACGTCCAGCCCGGCGATCGACTGCACCGGCAGGTCCTGGTAGGACAGGCGCCGGCCGGTGCCGGTAAAGATCTCGTTGCCCTCGAAGGTGGTGGCCACGTCCGGCAGGCCGCGGATGATCACGCTGCTGGTCTCGCCGCGGTCGCGGCCCACCTGCACGCCGGCGATGCGCTGCAGGGCGTCGCCGGCGGCGCGGTCGGGGAACTTGCCGATGTCGTCGGCGTTGATCGAGTCCACCACCTGCTCGCTGTCGCGCTTGATCTGCTCGGCGGAGCGGATGCTGCTGCGGATGCCCGCCACCGTCACCGTGGCGATGCCGCCACCGGCCGGAGCGGGCGCCGCCGCGGTGCTGTCGGCGGTCGGCTGGCTGGCCTGGTCCGACTGGGACTGGTCAGTGTTCCGGGTCGTTTCCTGGGCGGCGGCGAAGCCGATGTGGGCGCTCAACAGCATGACGGCCGCGCAGACTGGCCGGACTTTCAAGGTGCTCATCGAGGTCTCCTGGGTCGATGGCCGTGCCTGCGTCCTGGGGCGGACGGGCCGGCCGATATTCGTGTCGTTATTAGTCATAATTTATGACCAATATGACAAAAGCTATCCGATTTCGCACCGCGATGGCGCACTCGAGACCGCTTCAGAACAGGCCGCGCGAGGCCACCGATTCGCGCGCCACCAGAGGGCAATCCATCTTCATGGAGGTACGCCGGGCGATGCCGCCGTGCAGTTGCGCAATCAAATTTTCTGCTGCCCAGCGCCCCATTTCGTAGTTTGGTAACAACACTGTGGTGAGCGGAGGCTGGGTATAGCGGGCGATATCCTGGTCGTCGTAGCCGACCACCGACACCTGAGCCGGCACGTCCATGCCCAGTTCGCGCACCGCCTCGATGGCGCCGACGGCCATCAGGTCGTTGGCGCAGAACAGCGCGCTCGGCGGATCGGGCAAGGCCAGCAGCGCCTGGGCGTGCGCGTGGCCGCTGCTCACCTGCCAGTCCCCTTCCCGTACCAGTTGCGCGTCGAACGGGATGTCGCGGCTCGACAGGGCCTGGCGGTAGCCTTTCAGGCGTTCGGCGGCGGCCTCGATCCAGCCTTCGCCGTTGATGAAGCCGATGCGCCGGTGGCCGGCCTCGATCAGGTGCATGGTGGCGGCATAGCCGCCCAGTACCTCGCTCGGCACCACCGAGGAGAACTGGCGCTCGCGCCTTTCCTTCTGGTGGCAGTTCAGGAGCACGGTCGGCACCTGCGCCAGCAGCGCCGGCACCGTCACCGCGCGCGTGAAGATGGTGGCGTAGACCACGCCCAGCAGCGCGGGGTCAAGCAGCACGCGGGCCAGGATCGCCCCTTCGTACTCCGGATCGTTGCGGGTGGCGTACACCGAGAGCAGGCAGTCGTGCTCCCAGGCGCCGTCGCGGGCGCCGTCGATGGTGGTCATCGCATGCGGGCTGGTGGACAGTTCGTCGGTGAGGTAGACCACCAGGTTGCGGGCCTGGGCCGGCGCAGGATGGCCCAGGCGCTCCACCGGATAGCCGATTTCGCGCGCGATGCGCAGCACCTTGTTGCGCGTCGCGCTCGATACCTTGGCGCCGCTCATGTGGTTGATCACCAGCGACACGGTGGACTGCGACACCCCGGCCAGCTTGGCGATGTCGGTCATGGTGGGCCGCCGCGTGCGGCTCGGATCGCTCATGCCGGCAGGGGCGCGCGCGGCAGCGCGGCGCCGTCGGCATCGAACAGGTGGCCGTGGCCCGGCTCGAAGGCGAGCGTGACGCGCTCGCCGCGCCCGGGGCACGCGCTGTCGGGGCGGCACTTGAGCGCGACCATCTCCGCCAGGCCCTGGACCTGGGCGTAGACGATGGTGGAGTCGCCCAGGTATTCGACCAGGGCCACCGTGGCGGGAATGCCGCCCCCATCGATTCCTTCCAGGCGCAGGTGTTCGGGGCGCACCCCCAGCGTCACGGGAGCGCCGGGCGCGGCGCGCCCCGCATCCGCTGCCACGTCGACGAGTGTGCCGCCGGCCAGGCGCACGTGCACCGCCGGCCCCTCCTCGCCCGCCAGCATCCCCGGCAGGAAGTTCATGCGCGGCGAGCCGAGGAAACCGGCCACGAACCGGTTGGCTGGACGCTCGTACAGCTCCAGGGGCGTGCCGGCCTGCTCGATGCGGCCGCCGTTGAACACCACGATCTTCTGGCCCAGGGTCATGGCCTCGACCTGGTCGTGGGTCACGTAGATCATGGTGGCGCCCAGTTCCCGGTGCAGGCGCGCCAGTTCGACCCGGGTCTGGCCGCGCAGCGCCGCATCCAGGTTGGACAGCGGCTCGTCGAACAGGAAGACCTCGGGTTTGCGCACGATGGCGCGCCCGATCGCGACGCGCTGGCGCTGGCCGCCCGACAGCGCCTTGGGCCGGCGCTCGAGCAGGTGGCCGATCTGCAGGATCTCGGCCGCGCGCCCGACCCGCTCGGCGATCTCCGCGCGCGGCACGCCGGCCAGCTTGAGGGCGAAGCCCATGTTCTCGGCCACCGTCATGTGCGGGTACAGCGCATAGCTCTGGAACACCATGGCGATGCCGCGCCTGGACGGCTCGACGTCGTTGCAGACCCGTCCGCCGATTTCCACCGTGCCGGAACTGACGTCTTCCAGGCCCGCGACGATGCGCAGCAGGGTCGACTTGCCGCAGCCCGAGGGACCGACCAGCACCACGAACTCGCCGTCGGCGATGTCCAGGTCGACGCCCTTGATGACCAGGTTGTCCTCATACTGTTTCGTGATGCCCTGCAGGCGCACTGATGACATGGATTCTCCGCTTGATTACCAAACCTACCCTTTTAATCCCGTGGCCGCCAGGAAGCCGTGCGTGACGCGGCGCTGGAACAGCACGTACGCGAGCGCCACCGGCAGCGCGCCGATCAGCGCCGCCGCCATCAGCTGGGCGTAGCGCACCCCGAAGGCGTCGTAGGTCTGGGTCAGGCCCAGCGGGATGGTCATCATGTCGTTCGAGGTGACGATGATGAAGGGCCACAGGAAGTTGTTCCAGGCGCCGATGAAGGTGACGATCGCCATCGCCCACACGATGTTCCCCGATACCGGCAGGTACACGCTCCACAGGATGCGCAAGGGGCCGGCGCCGTCCATCACGGCCGCTTCGCGAAAATCGGCGGGAATGGCGTCGAAGAACTGCTTGAACACGTAGATCACCACCGGCGCCACCACCTGGGGCAGCACGATGCCGGCGTAGCTGTTGATCAGGCCGAGCTGGTTCATCATCCGGAACAGCGGCACCAAGAGCGCCTCGAAAGGCACCAGGAAGGCCAGCATGGTGATGGCGAACACCAGGCCGCGCCCCCTGAAGCGCAGCTGGGAAAAGGCATAGGCCGCCATCAGGGACAGCGCCATGGTCACGATCGTCACCAGGAGCGCCACCAGGGCGCTGTTGAACAGCCAGCGCCCGACGTTGCCGGCGGCGAGCACCTTGGCGAAGGCTTCCAGGGTCCAGTCCTGCGGCAGCCAGTGGAATACGGCGGACACCGTTTCGTGCTCGGGCCGCAGCGCGGTGCTCATGGCCCACAATAGCGGCGCCACCCACATCGCCGCCAGCAGCAGCGCCGCAAGCGCCCCGATCACGGTCCACCCCATGTTTCCGCGCGCCTTCATGCATCCCTCCGCGCCAGCCAGCGCACGAAGCCGGCCTGGGCCAGCGACAGCGCGATCACGATCGCCACGAAAGCCACCGCGATGGCGGCCGCGTACCCCGCATCGCTCTGGGTGAAGGCGGTCTCGTACATGTAGTGCAGGGTGACCCGGGTGGTGTTGAACGGTCCGCCGGTGGTCATGATGTAGGTCTGGCCGAAGATCTTCATCGAGGCGATCAGCTGCAGCACCAGCGCCATCCCGACCACCGGGCGCAGCGCCGGCCAGGTGATGGTGCGAAACAGGGTGAAGCCGCGCGCGCCGTCCAGGCTGGCGGCCTCGTACAGTTCGGCCGGGATGTTGCGCAGGCCGGCCAGGAACATCAGCATGTTGAAGCCCACGGTCCACCAGATGGTGCCGATGGCGACCATCGGCATGGCCCAGGTCAGGTCGGCGAACCAGGCGCGCTGCATGCCGAGCACGTAGTTCACTACCCCCGACGACGGCTGCAGCATCCAGTCGGCGATCAGGGTCATGACCGAGATCGGCAGCACATAGGGCAGGAAGAAGGCGCCCTGCAGCCAGCCGCTCGCCCGGGTGAAGCGGTTCACCAGCAGCGCCATGAGCAGGCCGAGGGCGGTCAGCGGAATCACCGTCAGCAGCGCGAAGTAGAAGGTGTTGCCGACCGCGGCCCAGAACGAGGGGTCCTGCACCAGCGTGACGTAGTTGTCGATGCCGATGAAGGCATTGGTGCGCGTCAGGCTGCTCTCCGTCAGGCTCATGTAGAAGGTATCGAGCGCCGGCAGGAAAAAGAACAGCAGGAAGGCGAGCGCGAAGGGTGCCAGCAGCATCGCCGCCGGCAATCCATCGCCGCGCCTGGCCTGGGTCGAACGGGCAGATGCCATGCTGGCTCCTAATAGCGCGGCGGGCGCTTCTTGATCATGCGCGCCGCCTCGGTTTCGAACATGCGCAGGGCCTGCGCTGGCGTGAGCTGCGACGACAGCGCCGCCGGCAGGTACTTCGAGGCCATCGCCTCGAGCGGCCCGGCCGCCCCCATGTACCAGGCGTCCGGGTCATAGATCACGTGGCGCGGCACGTCTGCATACAACCGGTTCGGCATCAGGGCCTGGGCAGCGGGCGACTCCGCCACCGGCCGGTAGGCCAGCACGTGCCCGCCCTCGGCCCAGCCGAACGAGTTCTTGCTCACGAACGCAATGAAGCGCATCACGGCGCGCTCTTTTTCCGGCGACATGGGCCGCCCCTCGTTGGCGGGAATGGCGAAGGCGTGCGAATCGGCCCAGACGCTGTCGTTGCCGTACATGCGCGGCAGCGGGACGATGCCGTATTCGAAGCCGAGGGTGCCGCTTCTCGTTGCGCGCACCATCTCCGGCACCTCCCACACGCCGTTGATCATGAAGCCGGCGTTGCCGCCCATGAACTGGCTGGTGGAGGCCGCGTAGTCCAGGCCCGGCTGGGCGTATCCCTGCTGGAACCAGCGCGCCACGCGCGCCAGCGAATCGGCGCCCACCGGGCCGTAGGCGAAGCGCCCGTTCTGGATCAGAGGCGCGTTGCGCTGCGCCAGCATCGAGATCCACAGGCGCCAGATCGCATAGGAACTCTGGCTGCTTTCCATCGTCATGCCGGGCCGCCCGGTGGCCTGGCGCACCGCGCGGAAGGCGTCGTCCAGCGCGTCGATGCCCTGGATCGGCTTGAGCGCGCCGGACGCGTCGAGCAGGCCGGCCTGTCCGACCAGCGTCTTGTTGTAGTACAGGACCAGCGGATGCAGGTCGAGCGGGATCGCATAGGTGCGGCCCAGGTGCTGGGATTTCTGCCACTGGCGCGGATAGAAGTCGCCCGGGTGCAAGCCGCTTGCCGCCAGCGCCGAGGGAGCGATCGGGCGCAGCACGCCGCCGCCGGCCAGGTTGGTCATGCGCGACAGGTGCACGGTGGCGATGTCCGGCCCGGCGCCGACCACCGACGAGGTGATCAGCTTGGTGTAGAAGGGTTCGCCCCACTTGAGCGTGGTGCTGGTGACGCGCACCTCGCGCTGGCTGGCATTGAAACGCTCGACCAGCGCCGACATGCGCGCGCCGTCGCCGCCGCTCAGCAGCGTCCACATGCGCACCTCGATCTGCGCTTTGGCGGACGTGGGCGCGCACAGGGCGCATGCGATCGCCGCGCCGGCGAGGCGCACCGTGAATGAGGTCAAGCCTGTCTCCTGGGTCGTTCTCGTTGGGGTGCCACTGTTTTTATCATTAATACTAGCAAATAATTATTAACAAGGGCTGTCCTGTAGGCATCAGACCCGAGGGTGTAGAATCCTTGCTTTGCTTGTGGGTCGGGTATGTGGATCGGAGTGTTGTGCGGCCTGCTGGCCGGGGCGATGTGGGGCCTGGTGTTCATCGTGCCGGAGATGCTGGGCGCCTTCTCGCCGCTGGAGCTGGCGGTCGGCCGCTACCTCGCCTATGGCGCGATGGCCTTCGCCCTGCTGCTGCCGCGCCTGAAGTCCCTGTTCGCCACCCTCGTCCCCGCCGACTATGCGGCGCTGGTGCGGCATGCGCTGGCCGGGAACATCGTGTACTACATGCTGCTCGCGGCAGGCGTGAAGTACGCCGGCCTTGCTCCGACCTCGCTCATCATCGGCATGGTGCCGGTGGTGGTGACGCTGCTGGGCCGCAAGGACCACGGCGCCCTGCCGCTTCGGCGCCTGGCGCTGCCGCTGCTGCTGGTGGCCGCGGGCATCGCCTGCATCAATGTCGACAGCTTCCTGCATGCCGGCCCGGCGGCGTCCGCGGGCGAGATCGCGCTGGGCGTGGCCTGCGCCGCCGGCGCCCTCCTGTGCTGGAGCTGGTACGCCCTCGACAACGCGCGCTACCTGAAGCGCAATCCGCAATTCTCCAGCGCCCAGTGGTCGGCGCTGTACGGGCTGTCCACCGGCGTGATCGCCCTCCTCATCGGCGCCGCCAGCTGGCTGTTCTCCGAGCCGGTTCCGGCCACGCCCGCGCGCGACTGGCAGCTGTTCTGGACCTGCAATGCCCTGCTGGCGCTGGGCGCCTCGGTGATCGGCAACCAGCTGTGGAACGTCGCGAGCCGCCGCGTGGCGGTCACCCTGTCCGGCCAGCTGATCCTGTTCGAGACCCTGTTCGCCCTGCTCTACGGCTTCCTGTACCGCGCCCAGGGCCCGCGCGCCCTGGAGCTGGCGGCGATCGTGCTGCTCGTCGCGGGCGTGACCTGGTCGGTGCACGCCCATGCCGGCAAGCGGGACGCGTCAGGGCGGGAGGCGCTCGACCCGGACTTCGCCGAAGATGACGGCATGGCCGGCGCCGCCCATCGCCACCAGACCTAGCCGGAGCTTGCTGCCCAGGCGGTGGGTCCAGGTGCTGCCGCCCACCCAGTTCCCGCCTTCTGCCATCGACCAGGCGGTATAGCGTTCTTCCTTCCCCGCGCGCCGGATGTCGATGCGCAGCCAGGTCCACTCGCCCGGCGTCCCCGCCACCGTGTTGCCGTAGCGTGGATAGCCGCGCTCCACCGGCGCCAGTTCCTTGCCGAATTCCACCTGGCGCAGCCCGTCGTGGGCCAGCTCCACCAGCTTGACGTAGTTGTCGTCGTCGCGCATCACGACCAGGCCGCCCTGTACCGGCCTGGCGCAGCAGTCGAGCGGCGCATCGAGCCGGATGCGCGCCACGATGCGCAGGTCGCCCTCGGGCAGCGCCGTGGCCAGTACCGCAGCGGTGTTGGTGTCCACGTGCAGGTCGGTCTGCCGGGTGGCCATGCGCAGGCCCGGGTGGCCGGTGGACCAGCTGCCGGCGGCCTGCGGACGGATCCAGCTCCAGCGCGGGTCGAGCCGCGCCCCGTCGAAGCGCTCCGTCCAGAGCCGCGTCGCCGCCGTGGGCGATGCGGCCGGCACGGGCGGCGCTGCCGCGGCCTGTCCGGCCACGATGCTTGGCGCGCGCTGCGGCGTGTCCGACGGGCCCGCGCCGCGGTTGATCAGCGGCCAGCCGTCCACCCAGTCGATCCGGTCGAGCAGCAGCGGGCGGCGGGTCAGCTTGTCCTCGACGCTGAAATAGCTCTGGTTGCGGTCGACCGCATGGTAGAAGGTCCACCACTGGCCGGCCGCGTCCTGGAACACGGTATTGTGGCCGGGGCCCACCCAGCGGTTGCCGTTCTGGGCCAGCACCGGCGTGCCGCCCACGCGCGCGGCTGCCATGTCGTTTCCTTCGCGGTCGAGGAAAGGCCCCTCGGGACTGGTGGCGCGGCCGACAAAGAGGGCATAGCCGGTCAAGGGTCCGCGGCAGCAGTCGGTGCTCGAGGCGAACAGGTACCAGTAGTTGCCGGCCTTGACCACCTCGGCGCCCTCGTAGCGGTTGGCGGCGCCGATCCGCACCGGGTCGCCCTCGACCCGCAGGCCGTCCTTCGAGAGGCGCTGCACGAACAGCCCGCCGCCATAGCTGCCGTAGTACAGGAAGCGGTCGCCCTGGTCGTCCTCGACCACGTCGGGGTCGAAGGTCCAGTGGAAGTTGCAGCCGGCGCCGGCGCGGCGCGGCGGCACCACCAGGCGCTCTGCGGGGCGCCAGGGTCCGGCCGGCGAAGCGCTGGTGGCGACCGCGATCCCGCTGTCCGACTCGCAGCCCTTTTCCGGACTGTGGCGGTCGGCCACGTCGGTGACGGTGAAGTACAGGTAATAGCTGCCGTTCTGGTACACCGGCTCCGGCGCCCACAGGCCGGACTTCGGCCCGGCCAGGCCAGGCGGGCGCTGGTCGAAGGAATCGCGCACGAAATACCAGTTGACCAGGTCCACCGAGCGGTAGACCGGCATCATCCGGAACTTCCAGCCGCTGCCCTCGCGCTCCTTGCGGCTGACCGGGTCCATGGTGCAGTACATGTACCACACTGTCGGAGAGGAGGTGCGGTCGCGCAGCAGGGACGGGTCGGCGCAGCTTTCGGCCAGGCTGCCGTCGGCCAGGCGCAGCGGCAAGGGGTTGGTGTAGGTCGCCGGTTGCGTGGCCGGCTGGGCGGCTGCGCCGGCTGCGCCGGCAGCGGCCAGCAGCAGTGCCCCTGCCCATCCTGGAAGGAAGCGTGTCATGCAGTCTCCTCGTCATACGCCGCGCGGAGGGCGCCTATGTTGTTGACCGAAAATTAAGCCAAAACAAGCGTCCTGTGGCGCACGCGTGGCGCCGGGGCCGGGCCCGGCATTGTCGACTTTGCCATGCCCGGTCCCCGAGCGTTGTAGCCGCCTGCTATTTTCGTTCAATTACGTTTTGTAGGACTATTGCCCGTGGTCACTCCCTGCTAGACTTCCGGAGCTGCATCCCTCAGTGCAAAATAAATTGCCATAATAGAACAATAGGGATGCAAGGCGGCATGATCCGCCAACTAGAAAAACCTAGGGGAAGTCCTTCATGACAGTAAAGCAGGTCCGTCCGGCACAGAAGTTGCTGGCCGTCGCAGTATCGGGTATTGCCTGGGGTCTGGGCTATGCCCACGCCGTCCAGGCGCAGGAAGCGCCAGCCATCCAGGAACAGAACAACGCCGTCCCGGAGGTCGTGGTCACGGCGCAGCGCACCGTCTCCACCGCCTCGCGCACCCCGGTCGCCATGAGCGTGCTCCAGGGTGAGCAGCTGCGCGAACTCGGCGCCGACAATCCGGCATCGCTGGGCGCGCGCCTGCCGAACGTGCACGTCGACCAGGCCTTCTCGGGCCTGCGCGTGACCATCCGTGGCATCAGCAACAACGACACCACCGACAAGGGCGACCCGTCGGCCGCCTTCATGCAGGACGGCGTGTACATCGCGCGCCCTGCCGGCCAGGCCGCCAATTTCCTCGACGTCGACCGCATCGAAGTGCTGCGCGGACCGCAGGGCACGCTGTATGGCCGCAACACCACGGCCGGCTTGGTGAACGTGATCTCGAACGCACCGACCGCCCAGCTGGAAGGCCGCGTCGCTCTCGAGGCGGGCAGCTACGGCAACCGCAAGCTCGAAGGCGTGATCAACGTTCCGGTGAACGATGGCCTGGCCCTGCGCGCCGCCGTCAGCACCCGCAAGCAGGACCCCTTCCTGCGCAACGGCCAGGGCACGCGCTTCAAGCCCGGCATGGACCGCGACGACCGCGATGCGCGCCTGAGCGCCAAGCTGGCGCTCGGCCGCGACGCCGCCCTGCTGCTGCGTTATGACCATAGCGAAGCCACCAACAACAACGACCGCTTCGTCCCGGACACCAATTTCTACACCGGTGTCGCCGCCGGCGCCCCAAGCTGGCGCGACACTTCTACCGACGAACGCCTGAGCATAGGCTTTCGCCCGGCGAACATCGCCCCGGTGCAGGGCATGCAGGACCGCCGCGCGCGCGGCCTGCTGGCCGACCTGAGCTGGAACCTGGGCCCGGCCACCCTCTACTACCTCGGTTCGCGCCGCGAACTCGACCAGCAGATGGTGAACAACTATTATTACCGGATCTCCCCGGCCATCGCGCTCGGCGTGATCAACAGCTACGATGGAGCCAACACCCAGGATTCGCACGAGCTGCGCCTGGCCACCAGGGGCAGCGGTCCGCTCAGCGCCCAGGGCGGCCTGTATTACTTCAGCGAAGAATCCGACACCCGCTACGCCTTCCAGGGCCTGCGCCCGGTCGGCCTGCCGCCGTATTACGCCTTCCCGCTGGTGACCGAGGCCGCCAGCCGCGCGGTGTTCGGGCAAGTCACCTGGCGCGCCGGCGAGAGCCTGCGCCTGAGCGCCGGCGCGCGCCGCACCCTCGACCACAAGTGGCGTGTCGGTTCGACCGACTTCCAGCAGGGCCCGGCCTTCAATGCGGCCACCGACCGCCGCTTGCTGAACGCCGCCGACCTGTCGACCGCGCGCACCACCTGGCGCCTGGGCGCGGAATTCGACCTCGCCCCATCCACCCTGGCCTACCTGAGCCTGGCGACCGGCTACAAGGCCGGGGCCTTCAACGACGGCTGCGTGGCCGGCACCTCCGCCCTCGGCATCCCCTGCCCGGCAGCCGCCGCGGTCACGCCCGAGTTCCTGTACTACCAGCCGGAAGAACTGCGTGCCTGGGAAGCCGGCCTGAAGTCGCGCCTGCTCGGCGGCCGCCTGACGGTCAATGCCAGCGCCTTCCACTATGACTACACCAACCTGCAGCTCACCGGCAATGCGATCGTCGCCGGCGCCCCGCGCCTGCTGACCCGCAACGCCGGCGCCGCGCGCAGCCGCGGCATCGAGCTCGACGGCGAGCTGCGCGTCGGCAGCGGCGGCCGCCTCCGGTACGGCCTGACCCTGCTCGACGCCCGTTACGTCAGCTACATGGCGACACCGACCGTGTCCTGGGCCGGGCACAAGCTGGACCGGGCGCCGAGCCATGTGTTCACGCTCGGCTACCAGCAGCGCTTCCCCCTGGCCGGCGGCCAGCTCACCGGCGGCCTGTTCGCACGCGCCAGCGGCGAGTACGTGCTGGCGGTCCCGAGCCAGCTCTTGACCTACCGCGTGCCTTCGCATACCAGCACCGACGCCACGCTGGCGTGGGCGCCGGCGGGCAGCAGCTGGAGCATCCTGGCGCGCGTGCGCAATATCGAGAACAAGGTGCGGCCGTCGATCATCGACAGCTTCGGCATGACCACGCCGACCGCGCCGCGCACCGCCGACCTGCGTCTCGACCTGCGTTTCTGAGGAAAGGCCGGACACCCGTCCGGCCTTTTTTTTGTGAACCACTCGCTGGAGCCTGAATGAAGCGCAACGCTGTGCACCCGACGTCCTCCCTGCTGCGCGTCAGCATGGCCTGGCGCAGGCTCATGCTGCTCGTCTTGCCGGCGCTGGCGGCCCTGGCGCTGGTGCTGTTCGCCCAGGGTGTCCACGCAGCGGGGAGCGAAGCGCTGGTGCTCGGGCCGCACACGCGCAGCATCGATACCTGGTCCGCCACCACGGTGCTGGTCGACGAGGGCGGCAAGCTCGACGCCGCCGCGGCGCTCGCCGCCACCGACCGTTACGCCCGCCCGGACACCGCTCGCGGCGTCCTCGCGCTGATCCAGGATCCGCACTGGGTGCGCATCCCCTTGCGGGTGGCGCCTGGCGCGCCGCATGACTGGGTGGTGCAGATCGACTTCGGCATCCTCGACCAGGTCGAGTTCTACCTGGAAGACGGCGGCCGCCTGCGCAAGCTCGCCAGCAGCGGACGCCGCCTGGCCGAGGATGGCGCGCTCAAGGGCCGGGTTCCCGCCGTCGCCCTCAGGCTCGAGCCGGGCGCCGACTACACGCTGCTGGTGCGGGTGTTCGCCAGGGGGCCGCGCGTGGCCCCGATCAGCATCATGCAGCCGGACGCCTACCAGCGCGCTGCGCTGGGCGAGCAGATGCTGCAGGGCCTGCTGCTCGGCATCGCCCTCTGCCTGATCGCCTACAGCCTCGGTCAATGGTTCACCCTGCGCGAGCCGCTGTACGGCAAGTACGCGATGTACGTGGGCGGCCTGACCCTGTATGGCCTGGTCTGGTTTGGCTTGGGCGAGCAATTCCTGTGGCGCGGCCACGAGTGGTTCAGCAAGCACGTGATGGGGCTGTCCTCGCAGATCGCCTCGGCCGGCGCCTACCTGTTCGTCGAACAGATCCTGGCGCGCCCGGGCATGGACCGGCGCTTTAGCCGCATCATGAAGGGCGGCGCCGCATTGTGCATCCTGGCCGGCCTGCTTTGGTGCCTGGGCCTGCTCGACCACCGCATCCTGATCGTGTTCACCATGACGGTCGGCGCCGCGCCGATGTTCCTCGGCCTGCCCGGCGCCTGGCGCCGCATGCGCGCCGGCGACGAGATCGGATTCTACTTCCTGTTCAGCTGGCTCTTCAGCGCCGGCGGCGCCGTGGTGCAGGCCCAGCTGGCGGCGGGCGTCCTGCCGGCCAACTTCTGGACCCTGCACTCGCTGCAGCTGGGCGTCACCATCGACATGCTGATGTTCATGCGCATGATCAGCCTGCGCAGCAAGGCGACCCAGCAGGCCATGCTGCGCGCCGAAGCGGAAGCGCGCATGAGATCGGAGTTCCTGGCCAACATGAGCCATGAGATCCGCACCCCGATGAACGCCATCATCGGCATGAGCCGCCTGGCCCTGATGGGCGAGGCGCCGCCCAGGCTGCGCAACTACCTGTCCAGGATCCTGGGCGCGGGCGAACACCTGCTGGGTTTGATCAACGACATCCTCGACCACGCCAGGATGGAAGCCGGCAAGCTGGCGATCGAAAAGCTGCCCTTCGACCTGAACGAGATGCTCGAGCACCTGGCGAGCGTCATCAGCGTCAAGAGCGACGCCAAGGGCGTGGAACTGGTCTATCGGGTCGGCGCCGGGGTGCCGCAGCAGCTGGTGGGCGACCCGCTGCGCCTGGGGCAGGTGCTGGTCAACCTCGCCGGCAACGCCGTCAAGTTCACCGAGCGCGGCGAAATCGTCGTGGCGGTCGAACTGCTGGAGCGCCACGACGGCAGCGTGACGCTCGAATTCTCGGTGACCGACACCGGCATCGGCATGAGCCCGGAGCAGATCGGGCGCCTGTTCCAGTCCTTCACCCAGGCCGACAGTTCGACCACCCGCAAGTACGGCGGCAGCGGCCTGGGCCTGTCGATCTCGCGCCAGCTGGTCGAGCTGATGGGCGGCCGGATCGCCGCCGCCAGCACGCCGGGCGCCGGCAGCCGCTTCGCCTTCACGGCGCCGCTCGGCCTCGCGGATGGCCAGGGCGCCGTCGCCGCGCGCCATGCCGCCCTGCCGGGCGTGCGTGCGCTGGTGGTGGACGACAGCGCCACCGCGCGCGCCGCGCTGGCCGAAATGCTGGGCAGCCTGGGCGTGCGCGCCGACACCGTGGCCTCGGGCGAAGCATGCCTGGCCGCGCTGGCGCAGGCCGAGGATGCGGGCCTGCCGTACGGCGTGGTCCTGATGGACTACCTGATGCCGGGCCTGGACGGCGTCGAGACGATCCGCCGCATCCATCAGGGCGGTCGCGGCGCCGGCGGCACCCCGCCCCCGGCCATCCTGATGGTCTCGGTGTGCACCCGCGACACCGTGCTGGAACAGGAAGGCGAGCTGGCGGTCGACGCCTTCCTGCACAAGCCGGTCGGCCCGGCGCTGCTGTACCACAGCCTGCTGCAGGCGCTGCACCCGCAGCTCGGCCTGCCGGATGCGGGCGCCGTGGCCGCGCAAGGCATCCCTTCGCTGGCCGAGCTCCCGCGCCTGGACGGCGCCCGCATCCTGCTGGCCGAGGACAATGCCAATAACCGCGAGGTGGCCCTGGACTTCATGGCCGCGGCGCGCATGCAGGTGGATGTCGCCTTCAATGGCGTGGACGCGGTACGCATGGCCTTGGCGGGCGACTACGACCTGGTGCTGATGGACATCCAGATGCCGGGACTCGACGGCCTGGACGCGACCCGCGCCATCCGCCAGGACCCGCGCATGCGTGACCTGCCGATCGTGGCGATGACCGCACACGCCCTCCCCGGCGACCGCGTGAAGATCCTGGAAACCGGCATGAACGACCACGTCACCAAGCCGATCGATCCCGACCTGCTGTTCTGCACCCTGCTCAAATGGATCGATCCGGCGCGCCTGGCCGGCCGGCCGCTGCCGCTCCAGGCGGCAGCACCGGCCGGGCTGGAAGTGCCGGAGGGCGCGGCGGCGCTGGCGGCCCTGCCCGCCGTGCCGGGACTGGACTGGCGCCAGGCGCTCGACAAGGTCGATGGCCAGCGCGGCCGCCTGGAAAAGCGCGCCAGCAGCTTCGTGCGCGAATACGCCGATGCCCCGCGCATGCTGCGTGAAGCGCTCGGCGCCAGCGACCATCAGGGCCTGCAGTCGCTCGCCCACAACCTGAAGTCGAGCGCCGCCTATGTCGGTGCCTTCGAGCTGGCAGCGGCCGCGCATCGCCTCGAGCAGGACCTGCGCAGCGGCCAGGCCGGGCGCCTCGCGGTCCAGGTCCCGGGCCTGGTGAATGCGGCGGAAACCGTGCTGGCGGCCCTGGCCCGGTTGGCGGAGGCGGCGCAGCCGAGGGCAGCCGATCCGGCCAGGCCGCCGGCCCGGCCGGCGCTGGCCGCGCTGGTGCTGCGCCTGCGCCTGCTGCTGGAGGCCGACGACGCCCGCGCCGAGGACGCGCTGGGCGAACTCGAGCTACTCCTCGCTGGCGGCGCCCACGGCGACACCCTGGCCAGGCTGCGGCGCGCGGTGGAGGACCTGGAATACGAGGCCGCCCTGGCGCCCCTGGCGCAACTGCTTGCCGGCCTTGAACTGAACATGGAGGACGCGGCATGAACGGCGTGGAGATGCAGAAGGTGCTGGTCGCCGACGACGACGCGGTGAACCGCGACGTGCTGGGCGAGCTCCTCAAGCCCGAGTACACCGTGCTGCTCGCGAAGAACGGCGCCCAGACCCTGGAGCGCGCGATGCGCCACCTGCCCGACCTGATCCTGCTCGACGTCCTGATGCCGGACATGGACGGCTACGAGGTGCTGCGCCGGCTGCGCGCCGACCCGCTGACCGAGCACATCGCCGTGATCTTCATCTCCGGCCTGGACCGGCCGGAAGACGAAGCCAACGGCCTCAAGATGGGCGCCTCGGACTACATCACCAAACCCTTCAACCAGACCGTGGTGATGGCGCGCGTGGCCCTGCACCTGCAGGTGGTGCGCCAGCGCCGGATGCTGGAGCGGCTCGCGAACATCGACGGCCTGACCGAACTGGCCAACCGGCGCCGCTTCGACGAGGTCTTCGCGCTCGAATGGCAGCGTGCGCGCAGGTCCGGCCGGCCGCTGTCCCTGGCCCTGCTCGACGTCGACGCCTTCAAGCAGTACAACGACCGCTACGGCCACCCGGCCGGCGACCGTGCGCTGCGCGCCGTGGCGCGGCTGGCTGCCGCTGCGACGCGCCGGCCGGCCGACCTGGCGGCGCGTTACGGCGGCGAGGAGCTGGTCCTGCTGCTGCCCGAAACCGGCGCGGCCGAGGCATGCCAGCTGGTGTCGCAGATGCTGCTTGCCGTGGCCGCCCTGTCGATCGCACACGAAACGTCCGGCGTGGCGCCGGTGCTGACCGCCAGCGCCGGCGGCGCCACCCTCGAGCCCAGTGGCACCGAGACCGCCTCTAGCCTGTTCGACGCCGCCGACGCCGAGCTGTACCGCGCCAAGCAGGCCGGCCGCAACCGCGTCGTCTGGCGCGAGGCCGCACCCGGCGGCGTGCAGTACCCGCTCGATCGCCACCCGCTGTAAGGCCACTTGCCAACAATCTTCGCTTGACCCTTCGCACGTTTATCTTCATGCACGCTGCATACCGCACACTCATCTTCCTGCTGGCGCTATTGCTCTCTACATTGGCGGCGCTCCCCGCGAACGCGGCCACGGTACTGCTCACGCGCGACCTCGCGCGCGCCGAGGCCTGGCCGGCGCTCACCATCCTGCGCGATCCCGGCGGCAAACTGAGCGCTGCCGACGCGCTGGCGCGCGGCAGGGAGTTCGAAGCGCCGCGCACCGCCTACGGCACCCTCGGCATGCAGCCCGGCGCAACCTGGGTGCGCATCCCGCTAAGGGTCGCACCGGACGCTGCCGATGGCTGGGTCATGCAGGTCGACTTCGCCCTGCTGGACGAGGTCGACGTCCACCTGGCGGGTCCGCAGGGATTGCGCCACGTGGCCAGCATGGGCCGGATGCAGCAGGCCGCCGGCGAGAGCCTGAAGGGCCGGGTCCCGAGCGCGGTGCTGCGCCTAGCGCCCGGAAACGAATACACCGTACTGCTGCGGGTCGCCTCGCAAGGCCCGAAGATCCTGCCGATCAGCTTCATGCAGCCGCATGCCATGCTGTCCGACGCGCTCGGCGAGCAGATCCTGCAAGGCTTGCTGCACGGGCTGCGCATCACCCTGTTCCTGTATGCCATCGCCCAGTGGCTGTCGCTGCGCGAGCCCCTGTTCGGCAAGTACGCCCTGCAGGCGGGCGGCGTGACCGTCTATTCGGCCTCCTGGTTCGGCACCGCCGGCCAGTACCTCTGGCCCGGGAACGCCTGGATGCTGGAGCACGGCGCCGGCATCGCGTCCATCCTCGCATCCTGCGGCGCCTACCTGTTCGTCGAGCAGTCGCTGGCCCGCCCCGGACAGGACCGCATCTTCAGCCGGCTGATGAGAACACTCGCCGGCCTGTGCCTGGTCACGGCCGCCGGCTTCGCACTGGGCCTGATCGACCATGAGCGCCTGGTCCTGATCGTCGGCACCCTCGGCATCCTGCCGATGCTGTGCGGCCTGCCCGGCGCCCTGCGCCGCGCCCGCGCCGGGGACCCGGTCGGCGGCTACTTCCTGGTCGGCTGGGGCGTCGCCTTCGTGGCCGCCTTCGTCACCGCGCAGCTCATCAACGGCAAGCTGCCGGCCAACTTCTGGACCATGCACGCCCTGGTGTTCGGCAGCACCTTCGACATGCTGGTGTTCATGCGCATCCTCGGCCTGCGCACCAAGGCCATGCAGACCGCGATGCTGCGCGCCGAGGAAAGCACCCGCATGAAGTCGGAGTTCCTGGCCAACATGAGCCACGAGATCCGCACCCCCATGAACGCGATCATCGGCATGAGCCGCCTGGCCCTGATGCGCGATCCTTCCCCGGCCCTGCGCAACTACCTGGACAAGATCCTGGGCGCGAGCGAGCACCTGATGGGCATCATCAACGACATCCTCGACTTCTCGCGCATCGAGGCCGGCAAGCTGGCGATCGAAAAGGTGCCTTTCGCGCTCGACGACATGCTCGACCAGCTGGCCAGCCTGACCGACGTGAAACTGGAGTCCAAGGGCATCGAGCTGGTGTTCCGGGTCGGCCCCGGAGTGCCGCAGCAGCTGGTGGGCGACCCGCTGCGCCTGGGCCAGGTCCTGATCAACCTGGCCGGCAACGCGGTAAAATTCACCGAACACGGCGAGGTCGTGGTGGCGGTCGAGGTCTTGAAAAGCGGCGCGCAGGGCGTGAGCCTGGCATTTTCCGTCACCGATACCGGCATCGGCATGACGCCGGAACAAACCATGCGCCTGTTCCAGTCCTTCAGCCAGGCCGACAGCTCGACCACCCGCAAGTACGGCGGCACCGGCCTGGGCCTGTCGATCTCACGCCGGCTGGTCGAGCTGATGGGCGGCGAGATCACGGTCAGCAGCACGCCGCAGGTCGGCAGCTGCTTCCGCTTCACGGTGCCCCTGGGCCTGCCCGCGGACCCGGCAGGAACGAACGCGCCGCGCCCGGTCCTGCTGGCGGACATGCGCGCCCTGGTGGTGGACGACAGCGCCAGCGCACGCTCCGCCCTGGCCGAGATGCTCGGCGCCCTCGGCGTGCGCGCCGACACCGCGGCGTCGGGCGAGGAAGCACTGGCCCTGCTGGCGCGCGCCGCGCAGGACCACCGGGCCTACCGTGTCGTGCTGATGGACTACCGGATGCCGGGCCTGGACGGAGTCGAGACCATCCGCCGCATGCGCACGGATGCGCCGTCGGCGCAACTGCCGGCGATCCTGATGATCTCGGCCTATACCCGCGAAGCGGTCATGGAGGAACAGGGCGCCCTGCCGGTCGACGCCTTCCTCCATAAGCCGGTCGGGCCGGCGCTGCTGTACCACAGCCTGCTGCAGGTGCTGGATCCGCAGCCTGGAGCCGGCCCGGTCCAGGGCCGGACGCAGGTCATGGCCGAGCTGCCGCGCCTGGACGGCGCACGCATCCTGCTGGCCGAGGACAATGCCAACAACCGCGAGGTCGCGCTCGACTTCATGGCCGCCGCGCGCATGCAGGTGGATGTCGCCTGCAACGGCGTCGACGCCGTACGCATGGCGCTGGCGGGCGACTATGACCTGGTGCTGATGGACATCCAGATGCCCGAGATGGACGGCCTGAGCGCCGCGCGCGAGATCCGCAGCCATGCGCGCCTGCGCGAGCTGCCGATCGTGGCCATGACCGCGCATGCGCTGCCGAGCGACCGCGCGCTGAGCCGCTCGGCCGGCATGAACGACCACGTCACCAAGCCGATCGATCCGGACCTGCTGTTCTGCACCCTGCTGAAGTGGATCGATCCGGGCCGGCTGCAGGGCCGGCCGCTGCCCCTTCCGGGCGCTCTTGCACCCTTGCCGCCCCACATGCCGCTGACGGAACCGGCCTTGCCGGCCCTTCCCGGCATCGACTGGCGCCTGGCGCTGGAAAGCGTCGGGGGCAGCCGCAGCCGCCTGCAGAAGCGGGCCGGCAGCTTCGTGCGCGAATACGGCACGGCGCCTGCCATCCTGCGCGAATCGCTGGAGCTGGGCGACTACCCGCGCCTGCAGTCGCTGGCGCACAACCTCAAGTCGGGCGCGGCCTATGTGGGCGCGCTCGACCTGGCCGGTAGCGCCAGCCGCCTGGAACAGGACCTGCGCAGCGGCCAGCTCGAGCGCCTCGGGGTGCAGGTGCCGGCACTGGTGGCCGCGACCGAAGCGGTGCTGGCCGGCCTGGCCCGGGTGGCGTCGGCCGCCCTGCCCGGGCGCGCCGGTCCGGCCGCCCTTGCCGCCGTGATCGGCCGCCTGGAAGCCTACCTGCGCAGCGACGATGCCCGCGCCGAGGATGCGCTGGCCGAGCTCGAATCGCTGCTGGCCGCGAACGGCCGCGCGGCGCCGCTTGCCGAGGCGCTGGCGGCGCTGCGCCGTGCGGTGGCGGAGCTAGAGTATGCGGCCGCGCTGGCGCCGCTCGATGTGCTGGCGGTGCAACTGGCGCCGGACGCGGCCTGATGGCGAGGGTGGCTCAGCCGCGGCAGACCAGGCCGAAGCGGGTCGCCTCGCAGCCCCGCTTGAGGCAGGCGGTGGCGTGGTAACCAGCCGCGCGGCATAAACGCAGGGTTTCGGCCAGCGGGCTTTCCGGATCCGGCTGTTCGGCAGACACGGTACGCATGGGCGGGACCGGCGCCGGGGCCGCTACCCGGTCGCGCGCCGGCTTGGGCGGCTGCTTTTTCGGCTCAGGACGTGTCGGTTTTGCGGACGCCGCGGCGGCAACGCGGCGCTCCTGTACGCGCTTGGCCGCCGGCTTTGGCGCAGGCGGCTTGGCGACGGCTTTCGGGGGCGCGGCGGGCGGCGCGACCGCTGCCGGCTCTGAGCTTTCAATCTCTGCGCTGCCCGACGCCACGGCCACCGGCACATTGTCGACCAGGTCGGCAGGTGGCGGCGCCGCTTCGACCGGCGCCGGCGTCAGCAATCTCAGCGGCGGACGGGCGTCGGCTCCCGGTTCGGAGGCGGGAGCGGCAGCCGGCACCGTCAGCGGCCGCGCCGGATTCTCCTGTGCCGGCGTGTGGTCGGCCACGACCGCCAGCGTCGATTCCACGCGGGTTTCCTGCACCATCCACGCCGCCGTACCGGCCACCGCCACCACCGCGGCCAGGCCGACGGTCCAGCCCAGGGCCTTGCGGCCCCAGCGCTCGGTCCAGGGCGGCGATTCCGGCTGCAGCGGTATCGACCAATCCGGCTCGCGGCTGGAGAAAGAGGCGAACTCGGGCGAAACGCGCGGGGCGGCGCGCGGTGGCTCCGGTGCACCCGACGGCGCCATGCTGGGTTCGACGCGGGGCGGCACGAAAATCTGCGCCGGCGCCGCATGGGGCGGCGGTGGCGCAGGTGCTTCGACTGGCGCACGGCTGCGCCAGACGCCGGCGCGCTGGCGAAAGGGCGTCTCCGGCGCGCCGGCCGGCGCTGGGGCATGGGATGGCGCGACCTCGGCCTGTGGCTGCGGCGCCGGCGGCGGCGCAGCCTGGACGCGGCGCACCGGGCGTACCGGCACAGCGGACTGGCTGTCGCCGAAGTCTTCCAACAATCGGTTCTTCATGGGCGGGACCTGCTTGCGAACAGGTCGAGTGTAGCCGAATCACCGGAATCCTGCGTGCTGCGGTGCGGCATGCGCACCACAACCGGCCTGCATGCCGCTCAGGCCTTGGCCGGCCGGTGCGTGACGACGCGGTAGATGTACCAGGCCAGCAGGATGCCGAAGATGCCCTTCGACACCGGATCGACGTACTTGCCCACCTGTTCGTAATTGCTCTCAAGCAGGAAACCGGCCCCGGTCAGGATCCCGGTCCAGGCCAGCGAGCCGATCGTCGAATACAGCAGGAACTGGCCCCAGGACATGCATGCCAGCCCGGCCGGCACCGAGATCAGGGTGCGGATCGCCGGGATCAGGCGCCCGAACAGCACCACCGAGCGGCCGTGGCGATCGAACGCGGCGATCGCCTTGTCGATGTCTTCGCTGCCGACCGTCATCCAGCGCGCGTGCCGGTCGGCGAAGGCCTTCAGGCGTTCCTTGCCGTACTTGCGTGCGCCCCAATACCAGGGCAAGGCCCCTGCGATCGAGCCCGCCGTGCCCGCGACCAGCACGCCGACCAGGTTGAGGTCGCCACGCGCGACGACAAAGCCGGCAAAGGGCATGATCAGCTCGGACGGAATCGGTGGGAAGATGTTTTCGAGGGCCATCAGCAGGAAAACGCCGATGTAGCCGCTCTTCTCCAGGAAGCTGGTGATGAACTCGAACATGGTGGATCGCCGGTTGAGGATACGGATTCCACACTACCATGTTGTCAAGAACACTAGCGCTCGCCTGTGGCGGGCCGATAGTCTATGGCGCTCGCCGCGGCACTCCGCTACCATGCGGAACTTCCCTCTTGGAATTCCGACAACAGGACAAAGGACCGCAATTGCTGAAGCTCAGCCTGGACGCACTCGAAATCGTCGAAACCATTGCCCGCAAGGGCTCCTTCGCCGGCGCCGCGAAAGAACTGTTCCGCGTCCCCTCCACCATTTCCTACACGGTCGCGAAACTCGAAGAAGACCTGGGTGTGCGCCTGTTCGACCGCTTCGGCCCGAAAGTGGCCCTGACGGCGGCCGGCAAGGAGTTGCTCAAGGAAGGCCGCTACCTGCTGCGCGCCGCGGGCGACCTGGAGTCGCGCGTGCGCCGGGTCGCCTCCGGCTGGGAGACCGAGCTGACGATCTGCATGGATTCGATGCTCGCGCCCAGCGGCCTGCAGCCCGACATCGAAGCCTTCTACGAGGTGGCCGACCAGACCCGGCTGCGCCTGGTGAGCGAGGTCCTGTCCGGCACCTGGGACGCCCTGCTCGACCGCCGGGTCGACCTGCTGGTCGGTGCGGCCGGCGAAGGCCCCTCGGGCGGCGGCTACACCGCCGAGCCAATGGGCGCCAGCCGCTTCGTGTTCGCGGTGGCGCCCGGCCACCCGCTGGCCGCCATCGATCGCCCGCTGGAAAAGGCCGACCTGCTGGACTACCGCGCGGTCGCGGTCTCGGATTCGGCGCGCCAGCTCGGTCCGCGCACGGTGGGCCTGCTGTTCGGCCAGGACATGCTGGCAGTGCCGGACATGGAGACCAAGTTCGCCTTCCAGCTGCGCGGCATCGGCTTCGGCTTCCTGCCCGAGTCCTGGGCCCGGCCCGCGATCGAGGCCGGCCTGCTGGTGGAAAAGGAGGTGGTCGAGCCCAAGCCGGACGAGACCTTCTACCTGGCCTGGCGCAGCGGCGAGGAAGGCGCGGCGCTGGCCTGGTGGGTCAAGCGCATGCGCGAGCATTCACCCTTCGCGCGCCTGATCACGCGTCACTGCCACGAGGCGCACCTGAAGGTGCAGCCCGAGGATCAGGCCGGCCGAACAAAATAGACGAAGGTGCTCTTCGGGTACAGGTGGCGGTAGACCGGGCGCGCCAGCGTCTTGAGCGCCGACTTCGGTTCCATCCAGCCGCTGCTGGCGTTGTACAGCTTGCGCAGCGATGGACGCAGCGGCACCAGGCCGGCTTCGCGGCCCAGCGCATTCAAGGAATCGCAGGTGAAGGCATTGATGTGCTCGAAGGGGGCGATGGCCATGATGTCCTCCGGGCTCAAGGCCCCGAAGTCCCTGGCGCCGAGCAGCTTGCGGATCGACTTCGCGGAGTTCGGTACGCTCAGCTTCACCAGGCCGCCCGGCCGCAGGGCGCCGGCAAGCGTTTTCAGCGTGTCGCCGGGCTCGAGCAGGTGCTCGAAGACCTGTTCCGTATTAATGAAATGAAATTCGTCGCGCGGCAGCGCACCGGCATCGACTACCGGGATGCCGACCGACTTGGCATACTCGATCCGCACCTGCGACAGCTCGGCGCCGCACACGTCGACCCCGTAGGCGCCGGCCATCTTCGCCCACTCGGCCCAGCCGAAGCCGAAATCGAGGGCCTTGATGCTGCCCGGGCGCACGCGGAAATGGTCGAGCATGAACTGTACCTGCTCGGCCAGGTAGCGGTAGTCGTCCAGGCCCCAGCGCGCCGCCACCGCTTCGCGTTCGGTGGCCGGCAGCCAGCGGTCGTAGATTTCCTCGAGCAGCTCGGGCGCCGGCACCTGGGCCTGGAAGGCCAGGCCGCAGTGTTCGCACTGGGCCAGTTCGTAGTCGTAGCCAGTGAAGTCGCGCTCGACCCGGCGCCCGTAGTGGTCCTGCATGTAGCGGCTGATGCCGGGGCTATCCAGGGGTTCGCGGTACAGCGTGCGGGTGGACAAGCGCCGGCAACCGGGACATTGGCCGCGCTTGAACAGCAGGGGACGGGATGAATCAAGCATGGCGGCCTCCGCAGTCGATACAGGGCTACTGCTGACAAGCGGATGGTATGCCAAAGGCCCGCGCCCTGCCATGGCGCGTCAATCGTGCGCGGGTAATTCAGGCCGCCTGGGTCTCGATGCGGATGGCGCCGGACAGAGTCTTGTGCACGGGGCACTTGTTGGCGATATCGGTCAGGCGCTGGCGCTCCTCGGGCCCGAGCGCGCCCACATACTCGATGTGGCGCTGGAAGGCGTAGCCGCCGTCTTTCGGACCGTGGGTGATGCGCACCCGCACGTCCTCCAGCGCCAGCCCCTTGCGGCGGGCATACATCGTCACCGTCAGCGTGGTGCACGCGGCCAGCGCCGCGGCCAGCAGGTCGTGCGGTTCGGCGCCGCTGTCCTCGCCGCCGAAGGCCTCCGGTGCGTCGCTCAGCAGCTGGTGCCTGCCGATCGTGATCACCTGCTGCAGCTTGCCCTCGCCTTTTTGTGCAGTCACTTCCATCGCATTCCCCCCGTCTCGGTAATGGCGCGGGCGGTCCCGCGCCTTGTTGCTCAGTTGGGCAGGTCGAACACCAGGATCTCGGCCGCCTCGGCCTGCTCGAGCCGCACCGTATCCTCGTCGGTAATCTTGAGCGCGTCGCCGCCCTGCAGTTGCACGCCGTTGACCGTGGCGCGGCCGCGGATCACGTGAACGTAGGCCTGGCGTCCGGCAGCCAGCGCGTGGCTCAGCGCATCGCCCCCGTTCATGATCGTGGCGTAGATCGAGGCGTCCTGGCGCATCGACACCGAACCTTCACGGCCGTCGTTCGAGGCGATCAGGCGCAGGCGTCCCTGCTTCGAGGCGGCGTCGAAATGCTTTTCCTCGTAGCCCGGCGGCTCGTCGGTGGTGTTCGGCTCGATCCAGATCTGCAGGAAATGCACGCCCTCATCCTTCGAGTGGTTGTACTCGCTGTGGACCACGCCGCTGCCTGCGCTCATGCGCTGGACGTCGCCGTAGCGCAGCACCGAACCGTTGCCCATGCTGTCCTTGTGCTCCAGCGCGCCTTCCAGCACATAGGAGATGATTTCCATGTTGCGGTGGCCGTGCGAGTCGAAACCGCGGCCCGGGGAGACGTGGTCCTCGTTGATGACGCGCAGCGGACCGAAACCCATGTGCTTCAGGTCGTAGTAGTGGCCAAACGAGAAGCTGTGCTGGGATTTGAGCCAGCCGAAGCTGGCGGCGCCGCGTTCATTGCTTTTACGTACGTTCAACATGGTGTTCTCCTTGTGAATTGGGTGACCATCGAAGGTCTTGATCATCGGCGATCTGCTTCCTGTAAGCCGTTGCGCCGCTGCCGTTCGATGCGATGGAGCCATTATGCGCGCCCGGATCAGGATTGGAAAACGAGTAATTTACCGCTGAATCATCGAAATTTTCGAACCTCCCCGGCGAGCGTGCTCCCCGAGTTCTCCCCATATGGTCTAATCGCAGGAGAACAAGCCCTGGAGCCGACCATGCAGACTGCCCGCCCCGACCCGAACACGCTGGACGACGCCACGCTCGTCTTCGTGCGGTCCGTGTTCCAGCACGCGCGCGCCGGCGAAACCGAGGCGCTGGCCACGCTGCTGGCGCAGGGCCTGCCGCCGAACCTGCGTAACGAACGCGGCGACAGCCTCTTGATGCTGGCCTGCTACCATGGCCACGCCGACACGGCGCGCGTCCTGCTCGAGCACGGCGCCGACCCGGAACTGATGAACGACGCCGGCCAGACACCGCTCGCCGGCGCCGCCTTCAAGGGCGACCTGGCGGTGGCTACCCTGCTGCTGAACCATGGCGCGAGCGTTGCCAGCGCCGGCCCGAACGGCAAGAACGCCCTGATGTTCGCCGCCATGTTCAACCGCACCGAGATCGCCCGCCTGCTGCTGGCGCGCGGCGCCGATCCGCATGCGCTGGACGCCGACGGCCTCAGCGCGCTGGCGGCGGCGCAGCGCATGGGCGCACAGGATACCGCTGCTTTGCTGGCCGGCCTGGCCTGAGTATCGAGGCGCGTTCGTTTGGTTGAAGCAACATTGCAAACTGGCTTTGGTTCTGGCGTAATACATTCAAGGAGCCCATCGGTTCAGCAAAGCAGAGACAAATGGAACGACCTCGTATTCCGCTGGATGAAGCCCAACGCCTGGCCGCCCTGCACGCCACCAGGCTGCTCGGCAGCGCGCGCGAAGAGACCTTCGACCGCATCACCCGCACCGCCGCGCGCCTGCTGGGCGTGCCGATCGCCCTGGTGTCCCTGATCGACAAGGATCGCCAGTGGTTCAAGTCGCGCACCGGCCTGGATGCCTGCGAAACCCCGCGCGAGATCTCCTTCTGCGGCCACGCCATCCTCAGCGACGAACCGCTGGTGGTGCCGGACGCGGCCCAGGACGCGCGCTTCGTCGACAATCCGCTGGTCACCGGCGACATGCACCTACGCTTCTACGCCGGCGTGCAGCTGTACTCGGTGGACCGCAAGAAGATCGGCACCCTGTGCGTGATCGACAGCAGGCCGCGCCAGCTCGGTCCCGGCGAGCTCGACGCCCTGCGCGACCTGGCCCGCATGGTCGAGCAGCTGGTCTACCACCGACAGCTGGCGATGGCGGCGCAATCCCTGAGCGAGCGCCTGCAGGACTGCGCGCCGGCCCCGGGCGGCTCCCCGGCCTCGGGCGAACTGGCCTGGTTGGTCGCGCATGACCTGCTCACCGGGCTGCCGAACCGCCAGGCGATGCTGCGCGCCATCCAGGGCAGCATCGCCGGCTGGCGCGCCGACGGCACGCCGGCCCTGGTCGCCTGCATCAACGTCGATCACTTCAAGCGCTTCAACGAGACCCTCGGCCACCGCGCCGGCGACGAGATCCTGGTGGGCCTCGCCACCAGCCTGCAGGCCCTGCTGCGCGAAGGCGACATGCTGGCGCGCGCCGGCAGCGACGAATTCCTGCTCCTGCTGCATGCGCGCGGCGAGCACCCGGAACCGGAACGCGCGTTCGACCGCATCATGGCGGCGGCCAACCGCGCCATCCCGACGCCGGACGGTGAAATCGCCCTCACCTGCAGCATCGGCACCACCCTGCTGCCGCAGGACGGCGACGACGCCGACGCCCTGCTCAACAACGCCGTCACTGCGATGCGCCATGCCAAGGCACAGGGCCGCGGGGAAATCGTCCGTTTCACCCCGGAGCTGCGCACCGAGCACGGCCGCCGCCTCACCCTGGAGAGCCACTTGCGGCGCGCGATCGCCCAGGACGAGCTGTTCCTGCAGTATCAGCCGAAGGTCGACCTGCGCAGCGGCGGGCTGGCCGGCTTCGAGGCCCTGGTGCGCTGGCGCCACCCGGAATACGGCGTCATTCCGCCCGACGAATTCATCCCGATCGCCGAGGAGAGCGGCATGATCGTCCCGATCGGCGAGTGGGTGCTGCGCAGCGCGGTGGGGCAACTGGCCGCCTGGCGCGCGCAAGGCTTGCCGCTGGCGCCGGTGGCGGTCAACCTGTCGGCGCGCCAGTTCCTGCAAAGCGACGTGATCGCCACGGTGGGCGAACTGCTGGAGCAATCGGGCCTCGCGCCCGGACTGCTGGAACTGGAACTGACCGAAAGCGTATCGATGGCCGACCCGGAACGCAGCGTGGTCGTGATGCGCGGGCTGGGCGATCTCGGCGTCATGCTGAGCATCGACGATTTCGGCACCGGCTATTCGAGTTTCGGCTACCTGCGCCGCCTGCCGCTCGACAAACTCAAGATCGACAAGTCCTTTGTGCAGGACATGGCGCACAGCGCCGAGTCGTCCGCCATCGTGCAGGCGATCGTCGCCATGGCGCACCGCCTGCAGCTGGCCGTGATCGCCGAAGGCGTCGAGACGGCGGACCAGGTGGCGGCCCTGCGCAAGGCCGATTGCGACCAGATCCAGGGCTACTATTACTCGCGGCCGCTGGCGGTGGAAGATTGCGCGCCCTTCATCCGCCAGTATGCGGCCGCGCCGGCCGGCGGATCGTCTGTTTCGGCAAAGGCGTGAGCGGCGGGCTTGCCGATATAATCCCACGCTTGCGTAACCACACCGAAGGATGACGATGAAAGCACTGCCCCTGTTCCTGTCCCTGGCATTGAGCTCGCATGCCGCGTTGGCCGACGATGCCGGCATCTTGAAATGCCGCACCCTGACCGACACCGGCGCCCGCCTGGCCTGCTACGACGCCATCCAGGTCGGCGCCCGGCCGCAGGTGGCGACCGCCGCGGCCGCGCCGGCGCGCAGCAAGGAGGAGAACTTCGGCATCGAAGCGAAGAAGCAGCGCGAAGCGGAACCGCAGTCGATCACCTCGACCATTGCCGGCGACTTCCAGGGCTGGGGACCGTCCTCGCAGATCCGCCTCGCCAATGGCCAGGTGTGGCGCATCATCGACGGCAGCGAAGCCGTGCTGGCGCCGATGCGCGACCCAAAGGTCACGATCGAACGGAACATGTTCGGCACCCTGTTCCTGAGGGTCGACGGAACTAACAGTTCCGCGAAAGTACGCCGGGTCCAGTAAGCACGCGTACCATGTAGCGCGCCACGCCCGGATAGCTGGCCAGGGCGGCGCGCGCCGTATCGCAGGACGTCGCCCCGGCTTGGTAGCCGAGCGCTCCCCAGAAGGCGGCGGTATCCTGCACCGACACCAGCGCCGAGGAGGTGAAACCGCGCGCGCGCGCCTGCGCCAGCAGGTGCTCCACCAGCCTGCGCGCCAGCCCGCGGCCATGCGCGCGCGGCGCCACCGCCAGGTCGTGCAGGTAGAGCGTGTCGGCTTCCACGGCGGGTTCGAAGGGCGCGCCGAGCGGCGTTACCTTGCCCAGCCTGCTCGGGTAGGCGAACAGGTAGGCGCAGATCCCCTCCCCATCCTCCGCGACGATGCAGCTTTCCCTGGCCGCGCCCATGCGCGCCAGCACCACCTCGCCCGCTTCCTGCATCGACGGCGGGTAGCAGGCCGCCTGCACGGCGAGGAGGATATCGAGGTCGGCCGGGCGCATGGCGCGGATCCCATGGCGATATGCGTACTGCATGATTCTGGCGAGATAAAAACGCGGGATGGTAGCACGCTGCCGGCTTCCTCGTCGTTCGTCGCACCGCCATCGTCGTTCGTCGCGCCGTACTTTCACGCCGTGATCGGCTTTCCTAGACTTGCCACATTGCCTTATATTGAACAGCAAGGAGAACGACATGTGGCGCAAGATCATCGACTGGTACGAGGAACTCGAACGTGAACACCTGGCCATCCTGGAGCGGCCGGAGCTGGCTGCGCAGGTGGCGCCCGGCTACCGGCGCAAGATGGCGGACAGCCTGGCGACGATGTCGCCGATCGAGCGCCAGCAATTGCGTGACTTCTCGCTGACCTATCGCGGACGGCGCTTCTGGCTGGCGATCGCCAAGTTCGCCCTCGCCTTCACCTGCATCGGCCTCCTGATGGAACTGGCGCTCGACAAGGGCAGCTGGATTGCGCCGGTCGTCGTCGCCAATCTGCTGGGGTTCGGCTTGCTGATGGGCGGGGTCGGCGTCTGGTTCAACGCCACCCAGTCGTTCAGGAACACCCGCAGGTTCGTCGTCGGGATGCTCCTTGGCGTACTGGGCGCCTTCGTCGGCATCGCGCTCGGCGACGGGCGCCCGCTGGTGGAGCAGATGCCCAAGCTCATGCGCATGATTCCCTTCGTCGCCCTGATCGGCGCCCTGGCCGCCGTCCCCTTGATCGTCCTGGCGCTCTACCGCCGCCGCCAGAATGCCGCGCTGATGGAGCAGCTGCAGCGCGATGCCGAGCGCGAGCGCCTGGCGCGCGAGCTGAGCGAATCGCAGCTGCGCATGCTGCGCGCCCAGATCGAACCGCACTTCCTGTTCAACACGCTCGGGGCGGTGCAGCAGCTGGCGGCGGATGGCGCCCCGCGCGCCGCCGCGCTCACGGCCGACCTGATCGCCTTCCTGCGCGCCAGCTTCAGCGACATGCGCTGCGAGCAGGTCAGCCTGAAGTGCGAGTTCGCCACCATCGAATCCTACCTGCGCGTGATGCAGGCCCGCATGGGTGCGCGCCTGCGCTTCGAGATCTCGCTTCCCGATGCGCTGGCTGCGAGCGAGGTGCCGAGCATGATCGTCCTGACCCTGGTCGAAAACGCGATCAAGCATGGCATCGAACCCTCGCTGCGCGGCGGCGAGATCCACGTCGGCGCCGCGGCGCAGGATGCCGGCATCCGCATCTGGGTGCGCGACAGCGGCGTCGGCATGAGCGACACACCCGGCAACGGCGCGGGCCTCGACAACGTGCGGCGCCGCCTGCAGCTGGCCTATGGCGACGCGGCGCGCCTGGTGCTGCGCGAAGCCGAGCCGGGCCTGAGCGCGGAGTTGCATGTGCCGGCGAAGAAGGAGGCGGCATGACGCGGGTCCTGATCGCCGAAGACGAACCGCTGATGCGCGAACGCCTGGCCGGCATGCTGGCGACCTGCTGGCCCGAGGCCGAGGTGGTACTGCAGGCCGAGAACGGCAACGACGCCTGGGATGGATACCTCGAGCACGAACCCGAGGTCGTGTTCCTGGACATCCGCATGCCCGGCCTGTCCGGTCTGGAAGTGGCCGAGCGCATCGGCGACAGCGCCCACGTGGTGTTCGTCACGGCCTACGACCAGTACGCCGTCGAGGCCTTCGACGCCGGCGCGGTCGACTACCTGCTCAAGCCGGTGCAGCTTGACCGGATGGAGCGCGCGTTGGCGCGCATCCGGTCGAAACTCAGCACGCCGCCGGCCGACCTGGGCGAGCTGCTGCGCCACCTGAAGACCGCCCTGCCCGGCGCGCGCACCGAGAAGATGAAGTGGATCAAGGCCACCGTCGGCAAGCAGATCCGCCTGATCGACGTCGACGAGGTGCTGTTCTTCCAGTCCGACAGCAAGTACACGCGGGTGGTGCTCTCCGGTTCCGAAGCGCTGGTGCGGATTCCGCTGAAGGACCTGCTGGGCGGGCTGGACCGCGACCGCTTCTGGCAGATCCACCGCGCCACCCTGGTCAATGTCGGCGCCATCGCGGCGGTCGAACGGCTGGACGCAGAACGCATGCAGGTGCTGCTGCGCGGCTGCAGCGAGAAACTGGCGGTAAGCCGGACTTTCACCCACCTGTTCCGTGATTGAGAAACCGCGAATTCGTCATTTTAAGACTTGTAAAATTGCCTCTGTTATATAATTCACACAAGAAGTCCGGCCTGCGCGTCGTTCTTCTCTTTGAACAGGGGGATGCATGGCAACTGGCAGCAGCAAGGAAGAACGGGATCGCCTTCCGCACGACGACGCGTCCAGCCATGGCCAGAGCGAAGGCGTGCCCAGCGTGGGCCAGCTGGAAGGAAGCGCCTTCAATCCGCTCGGCGACCCGGGCGTGCGCCACTGGCAGGCCAGCCAGATCTCGCGCCCCGGCTTCGAAGAGCGCGGCAACATCTTCTTCGCCGCCATCGAGATGACCCGCATGCCGATGGTGGTGACCGACCCGAACCAGCCGGACAACCCGATCGCGTTCGTGAACCGCGCCTTCCTCGACCTGACCGGCTACGAGGAGGAGCAGGTCCTCGGCCGCAACTGCCGCTTCCTGCAGGGCGAGCAGACCGACCCGCATACCGTCGAAGAGATCCGCAATGCCTTGCGCGAACAGCGCGCTGTGGCGGTCGACGTCCTCAATTACAAGGCCGACGGCCGGCCGTTCTGGAACGGCCTGTTCATCGGCCCGGTGTTCGACGAAGGCGGCAAACTGCTGTACTACTTCGCCTCGCAGATGGACATCACGCGCCGGCGCGTCTCCGAGCAGTCCTACCTGCAGGCCCAGAAGATGGAAGCGATCGGCCAGCTGACCGCCGGCCTGGCGCACGATTTCAACAACCTGCTGCAGGTCGTCGCCGGCAACCTGGAGCTCGCCGCCTCCGATCTCGACGACCGAATCACCGTCGGCCAGGCCATCGACCGCGCGCGCCTGGCCAGCGAAAAGGCCGGCAAGCTCACCCAGCAGCTCCTGACCTTCGCGCGCAAGCAGCGCCTCGAGCCGAAGCGCCTGAACCTGAATTCGCTGGTGGTGGAATTCAGCGAGATGCTGGTGCGTACGCTGGGCGACAAGGTCGACCTGCACCTCGACCTGAAGCCCGGCCTGCCCTCGTGCACGCTCGATCCGACCCACATGGAGATGGCGCTGCTGAATGTCCTGATCAACGCGCGCGACGCCATGCCGGAGGGCGGCAAGGTCACGGTCGCCACCTCGACCATGGACGACCCGGAGAAACTGGAGCGCCTGCACCTGGCGCCTGGCCGCTACGTGGTGATCTGCGTGATCGACCGGGGCGAAGGCATGTCGCCGGAGGTCGCGGCGCGCGCCACCGAGCCCTTCTTCACCACCAAGGGCCCGGGCACCGGCCTGGGACTGGCGATGGTGCACGGTTTCGTGCAGCAATCGCACGGCCGCCTCGAGATCGAAAGCGCGCCGCAGCAAGGAACGACCATCCGCATGGTATTCCCGCAGGCGTCCAAGTCGGCCATGGAGATCATGGGCGAGCGTTCCGGCAACGGTGCCAGGTGGACGCCCGAGGCGATCCTTGGCAAGCGCACCGTGCTGGTGGTGGACGACAGCGAAGAGGTGCGCGAACTGGCCGAGATGCACCTGCGCGCCGGCGGCTACAGGGTGTTGGGCGCCCCGAGCGGCGAGGCGGCCCTCGAGATGATCGAACGCTACGGCAGCATCGACCTGCTGTTCACCGACATCATCATGCCGGGCGGGATGAACGGCCTGCGCCTGGCCGAACTGGTGCGCGAGCGCCAACCCGAGGTGCCGGTGCTGCTGGCCACCGGCTACATCGACGCGTTGCCGGCCGTCAAGGGCGAGGCCGCATCCTTCCCGATCCTGACCAAGCCCTACCGGCTGAACGAACTGGCCGAGCGCATCCGCCAGGCCCTGAAGGTCGACCTGCGCGTGAATCCGGCAGCCGGCTTCACCCACGAGGGCTGACACCATGCACATCCTGCTGGTCGACGACGAAGAGGCCATCGTCTACGTGTTCCAGCGCTACCTGGAGCGGGCCGGCTACCGGGTGACGGCGGTGGTCGATCCGAACGAGGCGCTGGCCATCGGCAGCGCCGGCGGCATCGACATGCTGGTCACGGATTTCCGCATGCCCGGCATGACCGGCGCCGAGCTGATCGCCCGCCTGCGCGAACTTCATCCCGAGCTGCCGGCCCTCGTCGTGACCGCCTTCGGCGCCGAAGTCGGCGTGGCCGCGGCGGATGTGCAGGTGCTGAACAAGCCCTTGCCGCCGCATGACCTGGTCGACGCGGTGGCGCGGGCGCTGGCGCCTGCCCAGCCATCCTGAGCCACGGGCGCCTGCGCTTCGTCGCGTTTGCGCCGCGCGCATCAGTCGTGCGCTCCTTGACGGCGCAGGCCGCATCGGCCATGCTGTTAGAATAACAACGTCTGCATCGTCCACGAGGCTTGCACGGCGGCGCCACCGGCATGCGGCCACCCTTCGCACTGTCCTCCACGCCGCCGGCAACAGCGCAGGCGCCAACCTCACGACCGCTTCATCGCACGCAAGGACGATCGCATGACCCCGAACTCGACCCCAAACGAAGGCGCCAGGGCGCCGCACGCGCCGACCGAATACATCCTCAATGCCAGCTGCCGCGCCGGCATCGGCATCGTGGCCGCCGTCGCCACCTTCCTGGCCGAACGCGACTGCTACATCTGCGCGCTGGAACAGTTCGACGACGATTCCACCGAGCGCTTCTACATGCGCGCCGTATTCCGGCTGCAGGCCGGCTCCCCGAGCATCGAGAACATCCGCGAGCAATTTGGCCAAGGCTGCGGCGCCCGTCTCGACATGCAATGGAAGATCCACGACCCGGCGGACGCTGTCAAGACGGTGATCATGGTGTCGAAGGACGACCACTGCCTCGACGACCTGCTCTACCGCCGCCGCAACGGCGAACTGAACATGTCGATCACGGCGGTGGTGTCGAACCACCTCGACCTGCGCCCGATGGTCGAGCGCGAAGGCATCCGCTTCATCTTCCTGCCGGTGACCAAGGACAACAAGGCCCAGCAGGAAGCCCGCCTGCTGGAAGTGGTCGAGGAGACCCGCGCCGAGCTGGTGATCCTGGCGCGCTACATGCAGATCCTGTCGGACGAGCTGGCGCGCCGCCTGGCGGGCCGCTGCATCAACATCCACCACTCCTTCCTGCCCGGCTTCAAGGGCGCCAAGCCCTACCACCAGGCCTTCGACCGCGGCGTCAAGCTGATCGGCGCCACCGCCCACTACGTGACGCCGGACCTCGACGAAGGCCCGATCATCGAGCAGATGGTCACCCGCGTCGACCACAACTTCCGTCCGGAGCAGCTGGTGCGGGTGGGGCGCGACAACGAATGCATGGCGCTGGCCGCGGCGGTGAAGTTCCACATCGAGCGCAGGGTTTTCCTGCACGGGAACAAGACCATCGTTTTCCGGGGTCCGTGAGCTGCAATCGGTCCGGATTCGAGAGTTGGCAGTAACACGTCGTCCCGGCGCAGGCCGGGACCCAATTCAGTTGCGCAGCGAACTGCTCCACGGGCAGGCGATAACGCACGCAGAACTTGGGCCCCGGCCTTCGCCGGGGCGACGGTCTTGCGGCCGCGGGCTGGTTCCATCGGTATCTCAGCGCCCCGCGTCCTTGTCCATGCGCTGCTGCAGCAGCCATAAGCGGGCGTAGGTCCCCTTGCGGCGCAGCAGTTCGGCATGGCTGCCCTGCTCGACGACGCGGCCGCGGTCCATCACCACGATGGTGTGCGCATTGACGATGGTCGACAGGCGGTGCGCGATCACCAGGGTAGTGCGGTCCTGCGACAGCCGGTCCAGTTCGCGGGTGATCGCATGTTCCGAGTCGGCGTCGAGCGCCGAGGTGGCTTCGTCGAAAATCAGGATAGTCGGATTCTTGAGCACCGCGCGTGCGATCGCGATGCGCTGCTTCTCGCCGCCCGACAGGTTGACGCCACGCTCGCCCACGGGCGTGTCGTACTGGTCCGGTAGCGAGTCGATCACCTCGTGCAGATGGGCGGCGCGGCAGGCCGCCACCACGTCCTCGCGCGTGCTGCCGCTGCGTCCATAGGCGATGTTGTTGCCGATCGTGTCGTTGAACAGCGCCGTCTCCTGCGGCACCACGCCGATCGCGATGCGCACGCTGGCGGCTGCGCACTGGCGGATGTCCTGGCCATCCACCAGGATGCGGCCATTGGCCGGGTCGTAGTAGCGCAGCAGCAGGCGCGCCAGCGTCGACTTGCCAGAGCCGCTGCGCCCGACCACGGCCAGCGTGGTTCCCGGCTCGATGCGCAGGCTGACGTCGACCAGCACCGGACGCGCCGGCTCGTAATGGAAGCTGACGTGCTCGAATACGACCTCGCCCCGGCCCGGCCGCAAGGGCGGCGCCCCGGGCGGATCGAGGATCTCGGGACGCTCGCGCAGCAGCTCGAACAGGCGCTCCGCGTTTACCCAGGCGTCGCGCGCCTCGCGGTAGACGAAGCCGAGCGCATTCAGCGGCAGGCAGACCTGCAGCGCGTAGGCATTGATCAGGACCAGGTCGCCCACGCTCATGCTGCGCGCCAGCACGGCCTGGCCGGCCAGCACCATGATGGCGGCCACGCCCAGTGCGATGACGGCTCTCTGCCCCACGTGCAGGGTGAACAGGGCGCGCTGGTTGGCCCGGCCGGCCTCCTGCCAGTCGCCCATGATGGCGGCGAAGCGCCGGGCCTCGCGCGCCTCGCCGCTGAAGTACTTGACCGTATCGTAGTTGATCAGGCTGTCCGCCAGCCGCCCCTTGGCGGTGGAGTCGAGCTTGTTGACGCGCCGCTGGTAGACCACGCGCCGCGCCGTGAACACCAGCGTGAAGCCGGCGTAGACCAGGAAAGTCACCAGGATGATGCCGGCGAAGCCCGCCGCATAGCGGCTCAGCATGATCGCCAGCACCAGTCCGATCTCGACCAGGGTCGGCACGATCGTGAACAGGCCGACCCCGAGCAGGAAGGCGATGCCGCTGGTGCCGCGATCGATGTCGGGCAGCAGGCTGCCGAGCTTGCGCCGGGCGTGGAAACGCGGTCCCAGCGCGTGCAGGTGCGAGAAGGCCTTCTGCGCATAGGCCGCGACGGCCTCGAGGGTGACCCGCACGAACAGCAGGTCGCGCCACTCGTTGAACAGGGTGGACGAGAAGCGCAGCAGCGCGTAGCCGACCAACAGGTAGAGCGGCAGCGTGGCCGGCAGGCTGGCCTGGGAAAATGCGTCGATGATCCGCTTGAGCAGCAGCGGCACCGCCACCGTGGCGAGCTTGGCCAACAGCAGCAGCACGACCGCCGCGACGATGCGCCAGCGGTGCCGGCCCAGCACCTGCCACAGCTCGGCGCCGGACACGCGCCGCCGCCCCGCCTCCCCCCGCCTTGCTCTTATACACCACCTACCCCG
>NZ_JNNN01000024.1:0-56104 GCF_000735635.1 Massilia sp. LC238
GCGCGCCTGGACATGCGCCGGCTGCGGCGCGTACCACGACCGCGACGTCAACGCGGCCATCAATTTGCAACGGCTCGCCACCGGCGCCCTCGCGGCGGCAACGGCGCTACCCGTGGCGAGTCCGGCGGCGACGCCGGGCACTGCCGCCGGCCAGGTGCCGGCGGGAGGCGGGAAAGTCACGCCTGCCAGGCACGAGCTCGGTCAACAAGACGGTTCGGGGCAGGAAGAGAACGCTGCACACTTTTGTGCACGTTTTTGCTAGCAGATCAGGATCCCGGTCCTGCACCCGGTAGACGTTGCCGGCCATCAGCCGGCCGCTGGTCTTGACTTCGGCCGCCTGGGCCGGTCCGGCCGCCAGCGCGGCAAGTGCGATCGCCGCGCCTGTCCTGCGAACGGCAACGCTGGTTGCCGGCGTCTCATGTCGGGTCATCCCTGCCCTTATCCGATTCGGCGCGTGCGCTCCAGGCCCAAGCCTGTCGCACCTGATTTGATATTGCGCCTGATCAATCCTAATGACCGGTCGACACGCTGTCAATACAGCGTTGCTTTTCAGGAACTAATCATGAGGCCGGCCCGGGCGCCAGCTCATCCCAGGCCATGGCGGCGCTCAGGAACAGGCGTCCATTCAGCGCCTGCAGCAGCGTGCTGTGCTTGAGGCGGTCCATCACCGGCCCCTTCACCTCGGCCAGGTGCAGCAGCACCCCGCGCTGGCGCAGCGAGGTGTTCAACTCCCCGAGCCCGAACAGGGCCGAGGTATCAATGGCGTTCACCGCCGACAGCACCAGCACCAGGTGGCGCGTGTCGGGGCGCGCCGCGAGTTCGTCCTCGATGCGTTCGTTCACCGCCTCGACGTTCCCGAAGAACAGCCCGGCGTCCACGCGCAGCATCAAGAGGCCCGGTGCGGTCTCGGCCGAATAGCGGTCCACATTGCGGAAGTGCTCGGTGCCATTGATACGGCCCAGCACGGCAATGTGGGGACGGCTGGCGCGCCAGATCAGCGCCCCCATCGACAAGGCCACGCCCACCACCACGCCCGCTTCCACGCCCAGCACCAGTACCCCGGCGCCGGTGGCCAGCAGCGCCGCCGCGTCGGCGCGGTCGTAGCGCCAGGAGGTGCTCAAGGTCGACAGGTCGAGCATGCCGAGCACCGCCACGATGATGGTCGCCGCCAGCACCGGCAGCGGCAGCAGCGCCAGCCAGCCGGTCGGGGCCACCAGGGCGAGCGCCAGCAGCGCGGCCGTGATGATGCTGGCCAGCTGGGTGTTGGCGCCGGCCGCGAAGTTCACCGCCGAGCGCGAGATGCTGCCGGTCACCGGGAAGCCGCCGCTGAGGGCGCTGCCGATGTTGGCCGCGCCCAGGCCCACCAATTCCTGGTTGCTGCCCAGCTTCTCGCCGCGCTTGAGCGCCAGCGTCTGAGCGCCGGACATGCTGATCAGGAAGATCATGAAACCGATCAGGAGCGCCGGCTGCAGCAAGGCCTGCCAGTGCCCGCTTGACATCGCCAGGTTCAGCCCCGGCAGTCCCGCCGGTACGGAGCCGGTGGTGGCCACGCCGAGCGCTTCCAGCTTCAGCAGCGGCACCAGCGCGGTCGCCCCGATCACCACCAGCATGGGCGCCAGCTTGGCGCCGATGTCGGCCGCCACCGGCGGCAGCCCGGCGCGGCGCAGGCTGCCGGCCATGTAGTGCCGCGCCCAGACCAGCACGGCCAGCGCGCCCAGTCCCAGCGCCGCGCTCGGCCAGTGGACGGCGGGCGGCGTGGCGCCCAGCAGCGGCCGCAGCTGGCCCCAGGCGATCAGGAGCGCCGAGCCGAGCGTGAAGCCGCTCATCACGGGACGGGAAAAGAAGTTGGCCAGGAAGCCGATGCGCAGCAGGCCGCAGGCCAGCAGCACAACACCGGACAACAGCGCCAATTGCGCGGCCAGCACTCCATACAGCGCGCTGCCGGGCGCCGCCAGCGGAGCCAGGCTGGAGGCCGTCATCAGGGAAATGATCGCCATCGGGCCGACCGACTGGGTGCTGCTGGTGCCGAACAGCGCGTACAACAGCGGTGGCACGATGCTGGCGTAGATCCCGGCCACCGGCGGCAGGCCGGCCACCAGCGCATAGGCCATGCCCTGGGGGATCATCATCATCGCGACGACGATGCCGGCGCTGATGTCGCCCGGCAGCATCGAACGCCGGTAGTGCTGCAGCCACTGAAGCATAAGGTATTGCCCGACAGAAAAGCCGCTAGCCTATCATGCGGCTTATTGCATCGCCAGTTCGACGCAGTTGCGCCCTGCCCGCTTGGCACGCGCCAGCGCGGCATTCACGCGCACCGCCAGCGAATCGCCGTTTTCCAGTTCGCCCAGCTGCGCCACGCCGAGGCTGACCGTGACGCGGTCGCAGCCCGGGATCTCGGCGGCCTCGATGGCCGCGCGCAGCTTCTCGGCCATTTTCAGGCCGTCGATGGCGCTGGTGTGCGGCGCGATCACCTGGAACTCCTCGCCGCCCGAGCGCACCAGCACGTCGCTCGAGCGCAGCAGGGCGCGCGCGGTGTCGGCCACGGTGCGCAGCGCGATATCGCCCACCGGGTGGCCGTAGGCGTCGTTGACGTTGCGGAAGCGGTCGATGTCGAAGGCGATCAGGGCCAGCGGCGTACGGTAGCGGCGGGCGCGCTTGATCTCCTGTTCCATCAGGTATTCGCCATGGCGGCGATTCGCCACGCCGGTCAGGGCGTCGAGGGTCGCCAGCTGGGTGACCCGGCCGAGCAGCTCCTCGCTTTCGCGCATCAGCTCCGCCATGCGCAGCCCGAAGGCGGCCAGCTGCGCCAGGTCGTCCAGGGCGGACAGCTGGGCGCCAGAGAGCGGGCGCGCGTCCCCGAACAGCAGGCAGAGGGCGCCGCGCGGCGCGCCCGGGCCCGATGCCGGCACCGGCACGCCGAGCACCATCTGCACGCCCTGGGCACGCAAGGCTTGCGCGAGCAGCGGCTCGCCTGCCTTGTCGACGGCATCGAGCAGCACGGTCTCGCCGCTGGCAGCGGCCAGGAGGCTCGGAAAGGCATGGCGCAGCGGCGCCTGCAGCAGGCGCTCGCCGCGCCCGAGCACGGCGGCCAGGTCGAGCCCAGCGCGCCCGTGCTGCGCTTCCAGCCGCAGATCGCCGCCCTCGTGGCGCTGGAACATCGCGGCATGCACCACGCCGGGCCAGTCCAGCAGGGCCAGGCACAGGCGCTCGCCGAAGCGGATGCTGTCGTCGGCCTCGGCCAGCGCCCCCTGGGCCCTGCTGCGCACCGCCAGCAGCGCCGCCAGCTCCGTTTCCATCGGACTGGCCGCGGGGGCCGGCGAGAACGCGGCGCGCAGGCCTGCGGCGACTTCGCGACGCAGCTCCTCCGGCCCCAGGGGGCCGATCACGTAGGCCAGCGGGCCATGGGCCATCAGGGCCGGCAGCCAGCGCGCATTGCCGAAGGGGCACAGGACCAGCACCGGCCTGCCTTCGCGCTGCGCCACCAGCTGGCCGAGCGCCGGCAGGTCGATGCCGATCTCGAAGCACTCGAGGTCGAGCACCAGCACGTCGGCCGGCTGCTGCGCCAGCATGGCAAGGGCCTGCTCGGCGCCATCGACCACGCGCAAGGCGTCGAACAGTCCGGCACACGCTTGCTGGAACGCGCTGCGGCGCTGCCCGGCCGGATTGACGAACAGGCCGCTGCACGCCTGCCCTGCGCCTTCCTGCTGAGACATCCCTTCTCCTTTTATTTCCTGGCGAGCCAGTTTGCGAAAAACGCTGGCAAGTTTGCCATAAAGCCATGGGGGGGCATAGTGAAGAATTGTCTCCGTGTGTGTGGGAGCGCACCGTCCGGCACGGAGCGACGCGTCGATACTCTACGGGTCGACTGAACGTTCACGGGAGCACGCAATGGCACACCAGGATGACGTGGCAAACAAGCAGAAGGCGATCCAGAGCCGCCAGGACCAGCAGGACGGCAGCATGCAGAAGGCGGAGAACGACGAGGCGGTGCAGACCGGGATCCAGCAGCCGGCCCCGCCGATGCCCGAGCAGCATCTCGCCAAGCCGGGCATCGAGGCCCAGATGGAGATGAAGCCGAAGTTCATGGCGGAGCAATACAAGGGCAGCGGCAAGCTCGAAGGCATGAGCGCCATCGTCACCGGCGCCGATTCCGGCATCGGACGTGCGGTCGCGGTGCTGTTCGCGCGCGAAGGCGCCGACGTGGCCGTGATGTACCTGAACGAACACGAGGACGCCGAAGAGACCAAGCGCTGCGTCGAGGCGGAAGGCCGGCGCTGCGTCACCATCGCGGGCGACGTCAAGGACGCCGCATTCTGCAAGGACGCGGTCGAGAAAGTGGTCGCCGAGTTCGGGCGCCTCGACGTCCTCGTCAACAACGCGGCCTTCCAGGAACATGCCAGCTCGCTGCTGGACATCACCGAGGAGCGGCTGGACGAGACCTTCCGCACCAACATCTACGGCTACTTCCACATGGCGCGCGCGGCCCTGCCCCACCTCAAGGAAGGTTCGTCGATCATTAACACCGGTTCGGTGACCGGCCTGAAAGGCTCGAAGAAGCTGCTCGACTATTCCGCCACCAAGGGCGCCATCCACGCCTTCACGATGTCGCTCGCGGCCAGCGTGATCGACCAGGGCATCCGCGTCAACTGCGTGGCTCCGGGCCCGGTCTGGACGCCGCTGAACCCGGCCGACCAGTCGCCCGAGGACATCAAGGAATTCGGCGCCAGCACCACCTTCAAGCGTCCCGCCCAGCCGGAGGAACTGTCGCCGGCCTACGTGTTCCTGGCTTCGCCGGTGTGCTCGGGCTACATCACGGGGGTCATCCTGCCGGTGACCGGCAAGGTAGGCGAATAAGGAGGAGTTATGCCGCGCAGCATGTGGAAAGGTGCGATCAGCTTCGGGCTGGTGCACATCCCCGTCGATATGTACCCGGCGGTCGACAACAAGGGGCTCGACCTGACCATGCTCGACCGGCGCGACTTCTCGCCGGTCGGCTTCAAGCGCTACAACAAGGGCAACGGCAAGGAAGTCTCCTGGGACGACATCGTCAAGGGCTACGAGTACACCAGCGGCGAATACGTCGTGCTGTCCGACGAAGACCTGCGGCGCGCCAACCCGGAGGCGACCCAGACCATCGACATCCTCGCCTTCGTGGATGCCGAGGACGTCTCGCTGCTCTACTTCGAGCAGCCCTACTACCTCGCCCCCGGCAAGGGCGGCGACAAGGTCTACGCCCTGCTGCGCGAAACCCTGCGCAAGGCAGGCAAGATCGGCATCGCGCGCGTCGTCATCCGCGTCAAGCAGCACCTGGCGGCGCTGGTCTGCGTGGGCGATACCATCGTCATGAACACGCTGCGCTACGCCGACGAGATCCGCGATGCGGGCGACCTCAAGATCCCCACGGCCGACGACAAGAAGGCCGCGATCACCGACAAGGAACTCAAGATGGCGATGGCCCTCGTGCAGGGCATGGCCGAGGACTGGGATCCCGAGCAGTACCACGACACCTACCGCGAGGACGTGCTGGCCCTGATCGAGAAGAAGGTCAAGGCGCACCAGACCAAGACCATCACCATGCCCGAGCCGGGCGAGACGAAGCGCGAGACCGGCAAGGTCATCGACCTGGTTTCGCTCCTGCAGGCCAGCCTGGGCAAGAAACCCGGCAAGGCCGCGGCCATTGATGACGACGACGACGACGACGAACCGCCGCCGCCGAAGAAACGCCGGCCCGCTGCCGAGGACGAGGACGAAGAGGAAGCACCGCCTCCGCGTGCGCGCAAGGCCGCCGCCCACGGCACCGACCGCGTCGCCGCCAGCGGCGCGGCGCCGAAGCGCAAGACCGCCACCAAAGCCGCGGCCAAGCCGGCGGCAAGGAAAACCGCCGCCAAGTCCACCGGCGCACCATCGACGGCCGCTCCGCGCCGCAGGAAGGCGGCGTGACGGATGGATGAATTCATCGACTTCCTCCAGTGGCCGGCGATGCTGGTCACCCTGTTCGCGGCCTACCTGATCGGCTCCAAGCGCGCCGAGCGGCGCGTGTTCGGCTTTTCCATGTTCATCCTCAGTAACTTGCTGTGGATCGTGTGGGGCATCCACGACGAAGCCTTGGCCCTGATCGTCCTGCAGGCGGCGCTGATGTGCATGAACATCCGCGGGATCTTCAAGAACGAATCCTGAGTCCGGCCACCCGGCCCGGGCGTGTCAAGGTCCGGCGACAGCGAGCGCGGCGCCTCCCTGGAGCCGACGCCGCATCATGTCCCTGGCCACTCCCAGCGCCTGGTCCGGCGCCGCCGCGATGTCCGGCTTGACCCCGCGTCCTTCCCAGTTGGTGCCGGTAATGGAACTGATGCTGCGCTGGTTGGGTATCTGAGCAAAGAAGTGCTCGCCGATGCGGTAAAAGCCCATGGGGTGGGCGCCGCCCCAGGTCCGATCGCCGATCACGGTGGCGCGTTTCAGGGCCTGCATCGTGTACGCGAAGTCTTCGCCGGCGGACGCCGTGCGGGGGCCGACCAGGATCAGGATCGGCTTGCTGCCGCCGTAGCGGTTACCGACGAGCTTGTCGTGCGTCCAATGCTGGACCGCATTGCCGGTCTCGCGATCCCAGATGTCGTTGAGGCGTGTGGGCCGGTCGACGAAATAGCTGATCAAGAGGGCCACCGCTTGCGGATCGCCGCCGTCATTCTTGCGCAGGTCGACGACGAGGCCCCCGGTATCGGCGAGTTCATCCATCGCTGCACCGAACTTGCCGGCGACCGGGAGGGCATCGGGGAAACTGGAGATTTTCAGGTAGCCGACATTGTCGCCGAGGCGTTCGACCTTCACTGCACGGGCTGCCGTGCGGCGCATCATCAGGCGCTCGAGAAAGTTGGTGCGCTGCTCCCACTCTGCCTGCGTCGCCGCCGGCGCTTCTCCCATTTCGCTGACCAGATCCAGGCCGGGAGCGAAGCGCACCTTCAGGTGCTGGTCCTTCGCGACGCCATGGATATCGGCCGTGAGCTGCGTCGCCAGCCGGTAACCGTCCTTGGTTTTATCGTATCTGCCTTCCTGCTCGCGCTGGCGCAGGACGGCCTCGAATTGCCTGGCCTTCTCGGGAAAGACATAGTGATCGTTCAGCTTCGCCACCAGGGCATCGATCATTGCGGTACGCATTGCACGGTCGACCACTACCTCCGGTCGGGGCTTGAAGGCCAGCCAGAACACGGCCAACACCAGCGAGATCGCTATCACGGTCACTATTCTTTTCATTGTTTTCCTCTGGGTGAACGAACATTACTATGAGCGAGACAATCCAGTGGCAGAAGAATAGCACAGCCATTACCAACTCCTGGTAGTTTTTATTGCCATGCAAGCGCAGCTCTAGCGAATCCGGGTTACATGGGCGTCACGCGCGGCATGCCATCCGAGGCGCGCCGCGATGATGCGGCGGTATGCGGTATCGATATGCGGCGGCGTGCAGCGCACGTAACGCTCGGCCTGGGCCCGTTCCTCGCCCGGCAGGCAATCGAGGGCGCGTACTACCTCGTCCGGCGTCGGCACCCGCCCGGACTCCCCCTCGAACTTGGCCGGCAGCGCGGTCCATACGGCGGCGTCGAGACGCATGCGCGCCAGCCAGGCGGCGATGCGCTCGTCGCTTCGGGCACCGTCGACCGGCGGGATGCTGCCGATGTAGTCGGGCCTCCCCGGCGCGATCTTCTCGCGCTCGCCCAGCATCGCACGCGCCGCATCGAGGTCGGAGGCATCGAGATAGGCCCAATAGGTCGGCATGGGGCGCGCGCCTTCGCACAGCACCAGGGCGACTTCCGCGCTGTCGTCGCTCTTGCGCACGAATTCGAGCGGCAGGCGTGGACCGCCGGGATGCCAGCCCGAGGCCAGCTTGAGGGGGGCGGGCTTCCACAACAGGGAGCCCCAGGCGATGCAGACGATGTTCATGGTCGGCCGGCGGTGGTGAAGTAGGCACTCCAGCTTGCCAGAGAAGCGTGGCGTGCATGAAGCGTGCACCGTGATTGTCTCGTAGCGTGCGTGCCCTTCGCCGCGCGTGCGCGATACTTGGCATAACCCGACTATGCCAGATGCGACCATGCCCAACAGCGCCATGCCCTTCCTTGTGTTGACCCGTGCCGGTTTCGACGACATCGCGGCCAGGGTTGACCTCGGCAAGGCCAGCCTGTTCCTGAATCCCGGCCTGCTGTCGGAAACCGACATCGCGCGGCTACGCGAGATGGGCACGGCGGTGCACGTGATGGCCACGCCAGTGGATCCGATGAAGCCCCAGCAGGTGCAGCAGGCCCTGCTCCTGACGCGCACTGCGCGCGGCAGCGTGTGGGTGGAACGTGGCACGCCGCGTGCCGCCACGGCGGCCAATGCCGCCGACAAGCTGCAGCAAGCCAGCCGGGAGGTGGTACCCGCCACGCCGCTACGCCAGCGCCTGGCGCGCGGCGCCGGCGCCTTTGCCAGCGCCGCCCTGCGCCGCTTGAGCGCGCCGGAAAGCGGGCGCCGCCTGATGGCCGTGCCCTACCTCGGCTTCGGCAATGCCGGACGGGTGTGGCTCAAGGGCCGCCTGCTGGACGAGGCGGCCTTCCGCGAGCAGAGCGACACCGACAGCGGCTGGCAGAACCTGGTCGCCCTGTACCGCCGGCTCGAATCGGATGAGGTGGCGGGTGCGCGCGTGCTGGCGCACTTTGCCGGCGCCACGCACGAAACCCACACGGATCGGGGCGGCTACTTTTCCTTCGACTTCGTCCCCGCCGCCGAACTCGGCGGCGGCTGGCACGAGGTCGAACTCGAATTCCCGGACAACCTGCAGCCCGACGGCCAGCCGCTGCGCGCGACAAGCGAGATCCGCGTCCCGGCCGCCAGCGCCCGCTTCGGCATCATCAGCGACATCGACGACACCGTCCTCTGGACCAATGTCACCAACAAGCTGAACATGGCGCTGATGCTGGCCCGCACCAACCACCATACGCGCAAGCCCTTCAAGGGCGTAGCCGGCTTCTACCGCGCCCTGCGCGACGGTGCCAGCGGCAGCGAGGACAATCCCCTGTTCTACGTCTCGAGCAGCCCCTGGCACCTGTTCGGGCCCCTGGTCGACTTCCTCAAGCTGCAGGACATCCCGCTCGGGCCCCTGCTGCTGCGCGAGCTGAGCGTGCGCCAGGTGCTCAAGATCAACGAGCACGGCAACCACAAGCTCGAACAGATCGAGCGCATCCTGGATTTTTATCCCGACATGCAGTTCGTACTGATCGGCGACAGCGGCGAACAGGACCCCGAGATCTATGCCGAGGTCGTGCGCCGCCATCCGGGCGCGGTCAGGATGATCTACATCCGCAACGTCAACCCCGATCCCTCGCGCATCGATGCGCTCGACCGACTGATCGACGAGGTGAGTGCCACCGGCACCCAGCTGGTGCTCTCGCCCGACAGCGTGTTCGCCGCCTCGCACGCCGCGGCCGAGCGCCTGATCGCGGTCGACCGACTTCCTGGGATCCGCTCGGACAAGCGCGAGGACGACAATGCCCCCCCTGCGAAAACGGGATTGTGAAAAACTATCAAGCTGATTCAATTAATCAAATTTATTAATTCTCCGTTGAGCCATAGAATCTCCCTATCGAGTACACAACAAGGAGATTCCTGATGAGCCAGCCCCGCCTTACCACCGCTTCCGGCATCCCGGTCGCCGACAACCAGAATTCGCTCAGCGCCGGCCCGCGCGGCCCGTTGCTGCTGCAGGACTTCCACCTGATCGAGAAGCTGCAGCACTTCAACCGCGAGCGCATTCCCGAGCGCGTGGTCCATGCCAAGGGCTCGGGCGCCTACGGCAGCTTCACCGTCACCCACGACCTGCGCCCCTTTACCAAGGCCAAGCTGTTCTCCGAGGTCGGCAAGGCCACCCCGGTGTTCCTGCGCTTTTCGACCGTCGGGGGCGAAAAAGGCAGCGCCGACAGCGAGCGCGACCCGCGCGGCTTCGCCCTGCGTTTCTATACCGAGGAAGGCAACTGGGACCTGGTCGGCAACAACACCCCGGTGTTCTTCATCAAGGATCCAATCAAGTTCCCGGACTTCATCCATACCCAGAAGCGCGATCCGCAGACCAACCTGAAATCGGCCAACATGATGTTCGATTTCTGGAGCAATGCGCCGGAAAGCCTGCACCAGGTGACCATCCTGTTCTCGGATCGCGGCACCCCGGACGGCTACCGCCACATGGACGGCTTCGGCAGCCATACCTATAGCCTGATCAACGAAGCCGGGCAACGCGTGTATGTGAAGTGGCACTTCAAGACCCGCCAGGGCATCAAGAACCTCAGCGCCGCCGAGGCGGTCCGACTTGCAGGCACGGACCCGGACCACGCCCAGCGCGACCTGTTCGAGGCGATCGCCCGCCAGGACTTTCCGCAGTGGGACGTCAAGGTGCAGGTGGCAAGCGAACAGCAGCTGGCCGACTGGGAGGCGCGCACCGGCTGGAACCCCTTCGACCTGACCAAGGTGTGGCCGCACGGCGACTTCCCGATGCTGCCGGTGGGTGTGCTGGAACTGAACCGCAACCCGGACAACTACCACGCCGAAGTCGAACAGGCCGCGTTCTCGCCGGCCAACGTGGTGCCGGGCCTGGGCTACTCGCCGGACAAGATGCTGCAGGGCCGCCTGTTCGCCTACCACGACGCCCAGCTGTACCGGGTCGGCACCAACCACCAGCACCTGCCGGTGAACGCCCCGCGCTGCCCCTTCCACAACCAGCAGCGCGACGGCGCGATGGCGATCGCCAACGGCGGCGCGGCGCGCAACTACGCCACCGTCGATTCGGTAGGCCGGGGAGCGCTGGGCATGGGCCATGGCGAGCCGGAACTGCCGATCAGGGGCGACGCCGGCCGCTACGACTTCCGCGGGATGGAAGACGATTACACCCAGGCCGGCAACCTGTTCCGCCTGATGAGCCCTGCGGCGCGCCAGAACCTGTGCGACAACCTGGCAGGGCCGCTCAGCGGGGTGGACGAGGATATCCTGCAGCGCCAGCTGCGCCAGTTCGACAAGGCGGATCCGGCGTACGGGCGGGGGGTGCGGGCGTCGTTGAAGGCGCTGGGCCGTAACGTTGAGTGAAACCTTGGTAGCTCAGGGTGCGAACTTGGGTCCCGGCCTCCGCCGGGACGACGGTTTTACGGCTAGCGCAGAGAAATCCTCTCCATAGCTGCCAAACTGAATACCGTCGTTCCGGCGAAGGCCGGAACCCAATTTTGCATGAGCAGCAAGCGGTATCTCACCTACTCATCAAACCCCAGGATCTTCATCGCCTTGGTGAGCCCCTTCGCGGCTTTCGCATAGCCCGCCCACGGTTCGTTCCCCTTGTCCAGCCGCGTGTGCACGTTTGCCACCGTCCACTGCGCGCTCGACTTGAGCTTTTGCAGCTCGTCCCATGCCAGGGGCACCGAAATGCCCAGCCCGGGGCGTGCACGCGCCGCCCAGGCGCTGATGGTGGTCGCGCCGCGACCGTTGCGCAGGTAGTCGATGAAGATCTTGCCGACCCGGTTCTTGGCGCCGCTCTTGAAGGCGAAGCGGTCCGGCAGCGTGGCCGCCAGGTGGCGCACGATGGCCTGCGAGAAGGCTTTCACGGTATCCCAGCCGTATTCCGGCTTCACCGGCACCACCACGTGCAGGCCCTTGCCGCCGCTGGTCTTCAGGAAAGACGGCAGGCCCAGCTCGTCGAGGAAGGCATGCATGATCTGCGCCGCTTCCTGCATCTGCTGCCACTCCACGCCCTCGCCCGGGTCGAGGTCGAACACCATGCGATCCGGCGTCTCGTAGCTCCTGGCCAGCGCATTCTGGGTGTGCAGCTCGATCGCGTTCCACTGCGCCAGGGACAGGATACCCTCCACGCCGGCGATCTCCAGCATCGGCGGATTGTCCGGGTCGAGCGCCTGGTCCATCTGCTTCACGCCCGGCAGCTTCTTCACGTCGGCATGCTTCTGGTACACCAGCTCCGCACCGATGCCGGCGGGGGCGCGCACCAGGGTCAGCGGACGGCGCTTGAGGTGTTCCATCATCAGCTCGCCCACCAGCGCGTAGTAGCGGATGATGTCCAGCTTGGTGATGCCGGTGGACGGGTCGACCACCCGCGCGGGATTGGTGACCCGCAGCGAGTCCGGCAGCTTGCGGTGCAGGCCGGCGGGCGGCGGCGACACCGGTTCGTCGGGCGCCTCGGCCCGCGCTTTGCCCTCGTCGATGTCCTCGATGTGGCGCGGCTCCTCGCGCGTGATGCCCCTGGCCGGCTTGTCATTACGCAGGCCCTGGAACACCGGATGGCGCACCGAGCCGGTATTGGTCCATTCCGAGAAGCTCACCTCGGCCACCAGCACCGGTTTGACCCAGTGGTGCTGGCGCCCCGGCACCGCGCGCGGCGGGAACGGACTGTCGTCGGTACGCAGGGCTTCCAGGCGTTCCTTGATGTCCATCAGCGAAGCGTGGTTGAAGCCCGAACCCACGTTGCCCGCATAGCGCAGCACGCCCTCGCGGTCGTAGGTCCCGAGCAGCAGCGAGCCGACGCCCTGGCGCGAGCCCTTCGGGTCGGTGTACCCGCCGATCACGAATTCCTGGCGCAGGCCGCACTTGAGCTTGATCCACTCGGGCGAGCGGCGCGTCACGTAGCGCGAATCGCGGCGCTTGCCGATCACGCCTTCCAGGCCGATCTTGCAGGCCGCCACCACCAGTTCGTCCGGGTTGGTCCCGAACTCGGCGGAGAAGCGCACCTTGTCCGACTTGGCCTTCTTGAGGATCTGTTCCAGCGCGGCGCGCCGCTCGACCAGGGGCACGTCGCGCAGGTCGTAGCCGTTGCAATAGGGAGCATCGAACAGGAAGTAGACGATGTCGGCCGTGCGCACGCCATCGAAGGCCAGCTGCAGCAGGCCGAAGTTCGGCTTGCCGTTCTCGTCGTGGACCACGATCTCGCCGTCGTACCAGCCGTCCGGCAGCCCGATGCGCTGCAGTTCGTCGCGCAGCGGCGCCAGCTTGTCGGTCCAGTCGTTGGCGTTGCGCGTGATGAGCCGAACCGTACCCTTCTCGACCCGCGCCAGCATGCGGTAGCCGTCGAACTTGACTTCGAATACCCAGTTTTCCGGGTCCAGCGGCGGACCGTCGACCAGCGTCGCCAGTTCGGGCGTGAAGGCTTCGGGCAGCTCTGCCTCGACCACGCCTTCCGGCAAGTTGGGCGCCGCGGCCTTCCTGGCGCGCGTGGATGTGCTGGTGGACTTCGCGCCGGCCTTGGCCGCGGGCTTGGCGGCGGCGGCCCGCTTGCGCGCCGGCTCGCGCACGTCTTCCGACTGGGCTTCGGATGCCGCCTCGGCCTTCAGCGCCGCCACCTTGCCGCGCGCGGGCTTCGGCATCGGCAGGTCCTTGACGCTGTCGGGCATTTCGTCGACCACCGAGAATTCCTCGGCCGGCCGGGCGTGCTCGTCGTTCTCCTTGATCAGGAGCCAGGGTTCCTGCTTGTCGTCGCCGCGGCCCTTCATGCGCACCAGCACCCAGCGCCCGTGCATCTTGTGGCCGTGGATGACGAACTTCAGGTTGCCCTTGCGATAGCCCTCGTGCGGATCGCCGACTGGTTCCCAGGTACCCTTGTCCCAGATGATGACCTTCCCCGCACCATATTGTTTGGGCGGAATGGTGCCTTCGAAGTCGGAATAGGAAATCGGGTGGTCCTCGACGTGCACGGCCATGCGCTTGTCGTGGGTGTCGTAGCTCGGTCCTTTCGGAACGGCCCAGCTCTTCATGGTCCCGTCGAGTTCCAGCCGGAAATCGTAGTGCAGGCGCGTGGCCCAGTGTTTCTGGATGACGAAGGTCAACGCCTCGGTACTGGGCGCGCCGCCCTCAAGGGGCTCGGACGTGATGTCGAAATTGCGCTTGGCCTTGTACAGTTTGAGCGCGTCTGGCATGTGCCACCTCCCCGGCTACGGTCGTGGGTCCAGTGTAGGCCGCGCCCGGCTGGCGCGACTGTACGCCAGCTAACCCTGCCTTCCTTTGTAAGCAAATGTAAGCCCGTCAACCGGCCGGCCTGCGCAGCCGTTGAGGGTTCAGCAGTACATAACAGGCCGCTCGGGCCCCACCATATCCAAAGGACAGGTTCGCCCTGTCCTTTGTCGTATTCGACGCCATCGTTTCGATGGCGTCTACAATGTGGCTTTGACCACCCGCGAGCACGCCATGCCCAGAATCGTCTTCCTCGACCGCGACAGCCTGCAGGCCCGGGTCCGCGCCCCCGCTTTCGACCATGACTGGCAGGATCATGCCGGCACGGCGGAAGACCAGGTCGTGGAACGCCTGGCCGGGGCAAGCGTGGCCGTCACCAACAAGGTGCCGCTGCGCGCGGCCGCGATCGAGCGCCTGCCCGACCTGAAGATGGTGGCCATCGCCGCCACCGGCACCGACAACGTCGACCTCGCGGCCTGCCGGGCGCGCGGCATCGTGGTGTCGAACATCCGCAACTATTCCCTGGTGTCCGTGCCCGAACACTGCTTCGCCCTGCTGCTGGCGCTGCGCCGGAACCTGGGAGCCTACGTGGCCGACGTCGAGGCCGGCAAATGGGAGCGCTCGACCCGCTTCTGCCTGCTGGACCACCCGATCGGCGACCTGGCCGGCAGCCGGCTCGGCATCGTCGGCTATGGCGCGCTGGGAAAGAAAGTGGCGCAGCTCGGGCGCGCCTTCGGCATGCAGATTGCCGCCACCTCGCGCTCGACGGTAGCCGAGCCTGGCGTGACCGAACTGCCGCTCGACGAACTGCTGGCCAGCTCCGACGTCGTCAGCCTGCACCTGCCGCTGACGCAAGCCACGCGCCACCTGATCGGCGCGCGCGAGCTGGGCCTCATGGGGCGGCATGCCCTCCTGATCAACACCGCGCGCGGCGGCCTGGTGGACGAGGCGGCGCTGGCTTCGGCCCTGCAGGAGGGGCGCATCGGCGGCGCCGGCTTCGACGTGTTGAGCCAGGAGCCGCCGCTGCCCGACAACCCGCTGCTGCGTCTGCGCCTGCCGAACTTCATCATGACCCCGCACGTGGCCTGGGCCAGCGGCGGGGCAATGCAGACATTGGCCGACATGCTGGTCGATAACATCGAAGCCTGGGCCGCCGGCCGGCCGATCAACGTGGTCGCCTGAGCTAGCGCCCGGGCATGCTTTCCGGCGCCGCCTGCAGCGCCTGCGGGTCCGGCGCGCGCAGCGGCAGCTCGAGGATGAAGGCCGCGCCCTGCCCCGGCGCGCTTTCCACCCGCAGCGATCCGCCCAGCAGCGTGGTGACGATGTTCCAGCTGATGTTCAGTCCCAGGCCGGTGCCGCCCTGTCCCATGCGCGTGGTGAAGAAGGGATCGAAGATGCGCGACAGGTCGCCTTGCGGGATGCCGCGCCCGTCGTCGCGGAAGGTGATGCGCACCCCGCCCTCGCAGGGCGCCGCTTCCAGCACCATGCTGCCGCCCGGCCCCTCGAAGGCGTGCAAGAGGGCATTGTTGACCAAGTTGATCACGACCTGGCCGAGCGGGCCGGGGAAGCTGTCCATCACGATGCCCGGCGCCACGCGCAGTTCGAGCCGGTGTCCGGCCAGGCGCACGGTGTTCATCAGGGTAGCGACGATCTCCTGGCAGGCCTGGGCCAGGTCGAAGCGGCGCCGCTGGGCGCTGGCCTGGTCCACCGATACCTGGCGGAAGCTGTTCACCAGCTCGGCCGCATTGTGCAGGCTGCGCATGATCAGGCTGGACGCTTCGCGCGAGGCCGCCATGTAGTCGGCCAGCTCCGAGCGACGCAGGTTGGCGCTGTCGAAGCGCGCGGCGATGTCGCCCGTCTTCTCCTGCAGCGTGCTGGCCATGAGCAGGCTGTTGCCGATCGGGGTATTCAGCTCGTGGGCGACGCCCGCCACCAGCGAGCCGAGCGAGGCCAGCTTCTCGCGCGCCGCCAGCTGGGCCTGGGTATCCTGCAGCTGGCGGTAGGCGCTGGCATTGTCGATCGCCACGCCGACGTAGGCGGCCAGCGTTTCGAGCATGTCGAGGTGCACCTGGCCGTAGGCCCGGGCGGCCGGGCTCTGCACCGTCAGCGCGCCCAGCACGCGCTCGCCCACCAGCACCGGCACCAGGAGCAGCGAGCGCGGCGCCATGCCGGCGCGCCAGGCGCAGGGCAAGGCGATCTCGCCGGCCTGTTCAGGCGGCAAGCCCGGCAGGTAGTCCGGCAGCTCCTGGGGAAGCTCGCCGGCCAGCACCTCACGCCCGCGCACGATGGCCCAGGCGGCGAGAATCCGGTCCGGGTCTTCCGGCAGTTCGAAGGCCTCGCGGCGCTCGCCGTCGACCACCGCATAGACATATTCGATGGCGCCGCGCTCGGGGTGGCGCAGCACTACCGCGAACAGGCTCGCGTCCATCAGCGCATGCACCTCCTCGTAGAGCGTGCGCATGATCGCTTCGAGTTCGAGGTTCGCCGTCACCGCGCGCCCGATGTCGGACAGCAGCGCGATGTTGCGGTGCGCCTGCTCCACCACTTCCTTCTGCTGCTCGACCTCCTGCTTGCGCCGCTCGGCCGATTCCTTCTGGCGCCGCAGCTCGACGGTGCGCACCCCCACCTCGTGTTCCAGCAGCAGCTTCTGGGCGACCAGGCCGCGCACGCGCAGGCGGTAGGCGGCAGTGAACAGCGCCAGGACGGCCAGCACCGCGAGCGTGCGGAACCACGGGGTCTTCCAGAACGGCGGCGTGATCGTGATCGTGAGGGAGGCCGGCTGCGCGCTCCAGACGCCGTCCTTGTTGCTGGCACGGACCCGGAACACATAGGTTCCCGGGTCCAGGTTGGTGTAGGTTGCATAGCGCCGCCGCGCGTCGGTGTCGACCCAGCCCTGGTCGAAGCCCTCCAGCTGGTAGGCGTAGCGGTTGCCTTCGGGGTCGGCATAATGCAGGGCCGCGAATTCGAGGGTGAACACGGTGTCGCGGTGCGACAGCGTCAGGGCGGACTGTTCGTGGAAGTTGGGCGTGGCCCGCGAGCGGTTCAGCACCAGGAAGTCGGTGATCACCACTTCCGGCACATAGGGATTGTCGCGCACCGCGTCCGGCAGGAAGGAAGTCAGGCCGGTGGTGCCGCCGAACCAGAACTGGCCGTCGCGGCCGCGCATGGCCGCGCCGACGAAATAGGAACCGTCCACCAAGCCGTCCTTCGCGGTGTAGTTCTTGGTGGCGCCGGTGGTGGGATCGACGCGCGTGATGCCGGCCGTCGTGCTGGCCCAGACAAAGCCGTGCTCGTCCTCGATCATCGCGCCGATCGGCAGCGCTTCCGGGCCCTTGTTGAACGGGTAGTAACGGAAACGCACTCCTTCCTTGCCGGCTTCCATCCGGTGCAGGCCGCCGGCGGTGCCGACCCACAGTTCACCGCGCGCCGACTCCATCAAGTGATAGACGCGCCCGTGGCGCAGGCCGTTCGGATTGTGCGGGTCGGGGCGATAGTGGGTGAAGCGCCCGCTCGCCGGGTCGTAGCGTTCCAGGCCGGTCTCGGTGCCGATCCAGACGATCCCGCGGCGGTCCTCCAGCGCCGTGAAGCCGTAGTTCTCGCCCAGGCTGCCCGGGTCGTCGGGGTCGTGGCGCCAGGTGCGCACCAGGTCTTTGCCATGCGCCTGCCCCGGCAGCAGCGCGGCCAGGCCGCCGCGCGTGACGATCCACAGCGTGCCGCTGCGGCCGGGGTGGAGCGCCTGCACATAGTTGGCGCCCGGGCTGGCGCCCAGCCCGGTCTGGCCGAAGCGCCCGGCGGCATCAACCCAGGCCAGGCCGGTCGGGGTGCCGATCCAGGTGCGGCCGCGCGCATGCGCCAGCGCGCTCACCACCTCGCCCGGCAGCTCGCCCTGGCCGACGCGCTCGATCCGTCCACCCGGGCGGGCCATCCGCATCAGGCCGTCGCCGGTGGTGCCGATCCACACCGCGCCGTCCGGATCCTCGGCGATGGCGCGTACCTTGGCCCTCCCGAGGCCCTCGTTGCCGCCATAGCGGGCGAAGCCGCCGCTGGCCAGGTCGGTGCGGCTGACGCCGCCGAACTGGGTGCCGGCCCACAGGGTGCCGGTACGGTCGACCAGCATCGCGGTGACCTGGTTGTCCGACAGCGTGTGCGGATCGGCCGGGTCGTTGCGGTAGCTGAGGAAGCGCCCGGTCGCCGGGTCCAGCCATTTCAGCCCTTCCAGTTCGGTACCGACCCACAGGGTGTTGCCGCGGTCGTGGTACAGCGCATTGATGCGCGACTCTTCCATGCCGAGCTGGCTGCCGATGCGGCGCCGCTGCGGCCGCCCATCGGCCGCGCCGTCGCCGAGGCGCCAGGCTTCCAGCCCGGCCGCGGTGCCGACCCAGAGCGTATCGCGCGGGCCCATCGACAGTGCCAGCACGGTATTGCGCTGCAGGTCTTCCGGGTCGAGATCATGGTGCTCGAAGCGGTCGGCGCCGGGCACCAGCCGGTCCAGCCCTGCCGCGGTGCCGATCCAGAGGTGGCCGCGGCCATCCAGCGCCAGCGCATTGACGCGGTTGTCGCGCAGGGTGCGCGGATCGGCCGGGTCATGGCGGTAGGCGCGCAGGCGCCCGCTGGCGGGATCGAGGTACTGCAGGCCGTCGCCGGTGGCGAGCCACAGTCCGCCGCCCGGCGCCGGCTGGATCGCCAGCACGGCGCGGTTGCCGGTATACGGGGCGCCGGCGCCGGCGCCGGGCGCCGCGAAGCGCAGGAACTTGCCGGTGGCGTGGTCGAACCGGCTCAGGCCGCCCTTGGTGCCGAACCATAGCCTGCCCTGCTCGTCCTCGTAGGAGGCGAGCACATAGTTATCGGGAATGCTGGCGGGGTCGTTCGGGTCGTTGCGATAGACCGTGACGCGGTAGCCGTCGAAGCGGTTCAGGCCGGCCTGCGTGCCGAACCACATGAAACCGCGCCGGTCCTGCAGGATGGTCAGCACCGACTGCTGCGACAGGCCCTCCTCGATCGACAGGCGTTCGAAGCGCAGGCTGCGCGGCGCGCCGAGGGCGCTGCCCGCCCACAGGCACAGCATACATAGAGCGACCAGAGCGAGGCGCGCTCCCGGCTTCAAGGCAAACATAGGTGTCTCATCAGGTTCCAACCCGGCTAATCTACCAGAGCAGGTTTGCCTACGGAAAAAAATTGAGGCTTCCGGAAATAACAAGGCGCTGCTATAATGCGTGCCTCGGGCGGCTGTAGCTCAGCTGGATAGAGTACTTGGCTACGAACCAAGGGGTCGTGGGTTCGATTCCTGCCAGCCGCGCCAGAATATGAGGGACCAGATTGAAAGATCTGGTCCCTTTTTTCGTTGTGGGCCACGCAGGTCCCGCGGGATGTGCCAGGATGCCAATGAAGGCTTTTGCAATATGCGAAGCTCCTGCTATAATGCGTGCCTCGGGCGGCTGTAGCTCAGCTGGATAGAGTACTTGGCTACGAACCAAGGGGTCGTGGGTTCGATTCCTGCCAGCCGCGCCAGAATATGAGGGACCAGATTGAAAGATCTGGTCCCTTTTTTCGTGGCGCTGTCACCGTTGGCTATGGATGACCCCGATCGCAAGGCGCAGCAACTGCTCCACCGTCGTGATCCGCCCACCATCGAGCGCCCGGCGCCAGCCCAGGTAGTTCGGCAGGTAGCGCGAAGCTACGCCGCGGAAGCGGCTCAACCACTGCCGGAAGCGCTGGCGGTAGGCATTCACATTCTGCACATGGATGGCTCCGGCAACGGCGCGGCGTACCCGCACGCCCGCACGCCCGCACGCAGGTTCACCGCCTCGTGCGCAATGCCATGCTTGCGGGCGAAACGGCGATATGCCGCATGGGCGTCGCTGACCAAGAGTACCTGCCGGTCGAGCCGGGGCAGCAGGTCTCGCTCCAGCTGCGCAACTGGTGCGCGCATGGTTGTTGCCGTCTGTGGTGACAGGCATTCGACCAAGGATGAGCTCAGCAGTTCCGCCCTCATCCATAGTTAAGGATGACAGCGCCTTTTTCGTTGTGGGCCGCGCAGGACTCGCAGGCTGTGCCAGGATGCCAATGAGGCTTTGGCAATATGCGAAGCTCCTGCTATAATGCGTGCATCGGGCGGCTGTAGCTCAGCTGGATAGAGTACTTGGCTACGAACCAAGGGGTCGTGGGTTCGATTCCTGCCAGCCGCGCCAGAATATGAGGGACCAGATTGAAAAATCTGGTCCCTTTTTTCGTTGCGGCATCCGTTTGATGCGGCCGCTCTCCCTGTCCCCTCGCCGGCGCCCCTGCAGATTGACATGTTGCGCCCGCCTGCGCCACGCTTAAGCGCCTTCTAAGACGGCTCTGAGAAGATTCATCCCGCAGCATCGCAATTCGATTCCCCTTCCCCGCGGCCGCCGCGCTTCACCGGGCGTCCGATCCTCGCAACGGGGCTGGGGGGAATCACTCCGGATGGGCTTGGGTTCAACGAATCGGGGGATTTGCCAAATCATCCAATGCTGCTATAATGCGTGCCTCGGGCGGCTGTAGCTCAGCTGGATAGAGTACTTGGCTACGAACCAAGGGGTCGTGGGTTCGATTCCTGCCAGCCGCGCCAACTTTTATAAAATGGCTCAGAAGCGATTCTGAGCCATTTTTCTTTTCCGCTATCCCCTCTCGTTTTTCCGACCCGGGTAGGTCTATTCTCCTCGACGCCTGACTGCGCCCGTGCGGAACCCTCGATCCGCTGCTGAGGTAACTCAGCAAAAACATCCTAAAACGCGCTAACTGCTAAGCTTCGTTCATTAAACCGGACTGAAATCGCACGGGCTCAGCGCCGGAAAGCCCCTCCCGTTTCTGTAGGACTGCGCTTACACATTTTCAGCAACTCGAGAATTTTTTTCTACCTATCAACCCTGATGAAACGAATTCTCCTATGAAGAGAAGGCGCACAGTATGTCCTCTCAGAAATCTCTTGTTTTGCGGAACATGTAGCGTGCATTGAACGTTCAATCACACTTCCACGTGCTTTTTTTTGCCCTTTTGATAGCATGAAGTTCCCCGATACTTGAAACCCAGGCTGCAGGACGCGGCTGATTCTAATGCGAGGAAAGAAATGAAAAAATCTCTGATTGCTGCAATTGTGTTTGCTTCCGCTTCGTTTGGTTCGTCGGCCGTGATGGCCCAGGAGGTCGTCGGCAACTCCCCACAGGCTCTGGAGCTGATCGACAACACCGCCTTCTTCGGCGACACCTTCGCGGCTGACAACGAAGGTAATACCTTCGCTGACCGCTTCACCTTCACCGTCGAAGGTGATATGCCGATGAACCTGGATGCGATCATCTCGTCGATCAGCCGCAGCGAAAGCGAGGGCCTGGACATCACCGCCCTGGCCCTGTATGGCGAAGACGACACGCTCATCACCACCGGTACCTCGCTGATGAGCGGCGCAATGGACGTCTGGAGCATCTCCAGCGACAACCTGGTCGCCGGTAATTACTACCTGCAGGTCAGCGGCAATCTGGTGTCGGATACCGGCGCCTCGTTCGGCGGTGCCGTGATGCTGGCACCGGTTCCGGAGCCGGAAACCTACGGCATGATGCTGGGCGGCCTCGGTATCCTGGGCTTCCTGGCACGCCGCCGCAAAGCCAAGCAGGCCTGAGCTTCACACCTGCTGAAATAAAACGACGGAAGCGCGCAAGCGCTTCCGTCGTTTTTTCGTCCAAAGAAAAGTCAGTCACAAGGGGTCAGGTCTGACATTCAGACACGAGCTGAGCAATAAAAACGACGGTATGCTCGAGTCCGTGTCCAAATGTCAGACCTGACCCCGGACGGGCTGGACGTGCGCCACTCAGGTGCGCAACTTCTTGATGATGCTGCGGTTCCCCAGGATTTCCTCGATCTGCTCGAAACGCACCGGCTTGACCATGTGGTGGTCGAAGCCGGCCTCGAAGGCGAGCTGGCGGTCCTTTTCCTGGCCCCAGCCGGTGACGGCGATCAGCACCGTCATCGAGCCGCAGGCCAGCTTGCGGATCCCGCGCGCCAGGTCGTAGCCCGACATGTGCGGCAGGCCGATGTCCAGGAAGGCATAGTCCGGGCAGAAGCGGGCCGCCGCCGCCAGCGCGTCCGGCCCGTTGTGGGTGATGACCACGCTGTGGCCCATGGCCGTGAGCAGCGCGCCGATGCTGTTGACGAAGTCGACGTTGTCGTCCGCCAGCAGGATGCGGTAGGACTCGGTGCTGATGAAGGCGGCCGGCGTCGGCTTGGCGATCGGTTCCGGATCGACCACGATCGGCAGGCGCACGACGAAACTGCTGCCCTGGCCCAGGCCTTCGGACCTGGCCTCGATGGTCCCGCCGTGCAGCTCCACCAGCTTGCGCGCCAGCGACAGGCCGACGCCCAGGCCGGCCACGCTGCGCTCCAGGGTCGAATCGACCTGCACGAACATCTCGAACACGGTGTCGAGCATGTCCGGCGCGATGCCGATCCCGGTGTCGGCCACTTCCAGCACCAGGGTGCGGTCCTCGACGCCCGCCCTGAGGGTGACGCGTCCGCCGCGGTTGGTGTATTTGGCGGCGTTGTTCAGGAGATTCGACAGCACCTGGGCCAGGCGCGTCGCGTCGCCGTGCAGGAACACCGGGCGGTCCGGCAGGTCGATCACCAGCTCATGGCCATGCAGTTCTATATAGGAGCGCACCACCTCGAGGGCGTCGTTGACCACGGCCTTCAGCTCCACGCGGCCCATCTTGATGGTGAACTTGCCGGTATTGATGCGCGAGACGTCCAGCAGGTCGTCGACCAGGCGCACCATCTGGCGCAGCTGGCGTTCCATGATGTCGGTGGCGCGCTGGGTCGCCTGGGCGTCGCCGCTGCGGATGCGCAGGATGTCCAGGCCGGTGCGGATCGGCGCCAGCGGATTGCGCAATTCGTGCGCCAGGGTCGCGAGGAATTCGTCTTTCCTGCGGTCGGCCACGATCAGCGCCTGCTCGGCGCGCTCGCGCACCGTCATCTCGTGTTCCAGCGTGCGGTTGGCCGCCTGCAGCGCGTCCGAGCGGCGCCCGATCTCGGCAAGCATGTCGTTGAAGGCTTCCACCAGCACCCCGATCTCGCCCTTTTCCTTGCCAGGCACGCGCAAGCTGAAGTCGCGCCGCAGCATCACCTGGCGCGCCACATTGGTCACCGCCTGCAGCGGCCGGGTGATCGAGGCCTGCAGGCGCGAGGCCACCAGCGCCGCGATCACCAGCGCCCCCAGCATCACGCCACCGAGGATGGCGCCATAGCTGAGCACCCGGTCCAGCAGTCCGAAGCGCGAGCGCAGGTAGACGGTGCCGAGCGGCTCGCCGTTCTCGACGATCGGGCGGAACACCTCCAGTTCGCCGCTCTCCATGCGGTGGCCCGCCGCTTCCGGACGCGCCGGGAAGGATGCTTCCGTGCCCGCCTTGGCATAGGTGGCGAAGCGCTGGCCGCTGTTGGTATAGATGGCGGCGGCCATGATCTGCGGCCGCACCCGCAGCACCGCCAGGCTGCGCTCGGCGGCGCTGCTGTCGTTGAACGACACCGCCGGGGCGGCGACGTCGGCGACGATGTCGGCCTGGGTGCTCAGGTCGTCGATCCAGACGCGCTGGAAGCTGCGCGCGTCGACGACGATCATGGCGATGGCGGCCGTCAGGAGCGCGACGATGGTGGTTGCCACGGCCATCAGGATCAGTTTGCTGCGGACCGAGCCGGTATCGTGCATGCCCATCACGATCCTCCCTTCTGTACCCGGTTCGCCACGGTCAACAGGCGCGAACTGAGCTTCACGTTCTTCTTTTCGGCGGCATCCAGCGAAACGTCGAAGCGCACGCGCTCGTCGACGATGCGGAAGTTGATGACGCTGCCACAGCGCAGGCCCCCGTCGCATTCGGTCACGGTCAGGTAGGCGCCGGGGGCGGCGCGCAGCACGCGGCCGGCCCGTTCGGCGTCGCCGCCTGCCACGAACAGCAGGTGCACCGCCGGCGGCGCCTCGTTCATGGCCACCTGCCGCACCACGATCGGACGCCCGGCGATCATGCGGCCGCTGGCGATGCGCGCCAGTTCGGCGGCCATCTCGTCCGAGCCGACCACGGCGATCGTCAGCGGCCCGTTGGGGTCGGCAAACGCATGCACTGGAAACTCGGCATAGCCGAGGAATTTATACAGGAAGGCCGCCTTGACGCGGCGCTCGAGCGCCTGGGCGCCGCCCCCTTCCGCCAGCGCGCGCGGCGCCATCCCTGCAGCCGCCGCCAGCAACAGCGGCAAGGGTAAGGCTAGCGCCCGGCAGGCCAGGCGGCGTCGCATTCGGTCAGGGAGCTTTGTCTTCATTCTTGTCATGGAGCTTTCAGAAACGCAGCGTTGCGCTGGCGAACACATGCCGTTCAGCCAGTTGGCGCACGTCCGCCTCCCCGAACTCGGGATGGCGGGCGTGCAGCAGGTTACGGCACGCGAGGGCCAGTTCGACGCCGGGGCCTGCCTGCCACGCCAGCCGTACGTCGAGTTCATGATAGCCCGGCACGGCCGGCTGCGGCAGGCGCGCGACGCCCCGCAGCAGCAGGTCGGCGCTCAGCCTGGCGCCGAGTTCGTGCGAGGAGCGCAGCTGCCAGTAGCTGCGCGGGTCGTTGGTCGCCAGACCGGCACGCGCCGAGGCATCCAGGCTGCTGGGGGCCACGCCGGTGTCGATATCCTGCAACACCGCGCCCGCGAACAGGCGCCAGCCGCGCATGGGCTGCCAGCTGCCCCAGGCTTCCACCCCGCGCGCCCGGCCGTGCCCCAGGTTGCGAAATACCGCCCCGCCCGCTTGGGGCTCCAGCGTGCGCAGGCGCTCGTAGTCGCTGTAGAACAGGGCAATCGCATACGACACCGCGCTAGCCGGCTGGGCGCGGTAGCCCAGCTCCAGCACGCGGGCCACCTCGGACAGCATGTCGGGGCCGCCCGCAATCAGGTAACGCTGGCCGTTCGACGCCGGATCCACCAGCCGCAGATCGCGGTCGATCCGGGCCGGGGCGCGCACCGTGCGCGAGGCGGCCGCCCACAGCATGGCGCCGGCGGCGTGGTCCCAGGCCAGGCGCAGGCTGGGCAGCAGTTCGGTGCCGGTGTAGGCATTGTGCTCCAGGCGCAGGCCGGCTGTCGCGCGCAGGGCCGGCGTGAGGCTGAATTCGTCCTGGGCGAACAGGTTGGTCGAGCGCAGCGTACGATGGGTCGGTGCGAACTGCAGGATGGGGCCGTTGTCGAAGCGGTCGCGCGCCTGGCGCATGCCGCCGCCCCAGCTGAAGGAATGGCGCTGCCCGAGCCGCGTGGCCAGCTGGACCTCGAGGTCGGCGGTATCGAGCTTGTGCCGGCCGGCGCCGGGCTGCTCGCGCCGCTGCTGGTCGAGCCAGGCTTGCAGGCGCAGGGCGGTGTCGGCGCCCACCTGGGTATCGAAGCGCGCCACCAGGTTGGCGCCGGAGAAATCGGTGCGCGGCTCGCCCGCGGCGCGCAGCGCGCCGGCATGCAGGTCGCCGCTCACGCTCAGGTCGTGGCCTGCGCCGTCCCAATCGAGGCGGAAGCCCGCCTGGCGCCGGCCGGCGCCGCCGCCCTGCGCATCCGGGCCGTCGCCGGGCGCCGCTCCGGCTTCGTCGCGCTTGCCGTAGACGCGCACGTAGGCGCCGTTGGCCAGGCGCTTGCCGTGGCGCAGCACGGCGCCGGCGTAACGCTTGCCGGCATGCGCCTGTGCCAGTCCACCCTGGGTATCGGCGGCGCTGCGCGTGATGATGTTGATGACGCCGTTGACGGCATTGGTGCCCCAGATGGTGCCGCCGGGGCCGCTGATCACCTCGATGCGCTCGACGTCGGCCAGCACCACGTCCAGGGCTTCCCAGTAGACGCCAGAAAACAGCGGCGAATAGACGCTGCGGCCGTCCACCAGCACCAGCAGCTTGTTGGCCAGCTGCGAGGAGAAGCCGCGCGCGCTGACCGCATATTCCTGGGCGCCGGCGAAGGCCACCTGCAGGTTCGGCGCCAGGCGCAGCGCTTCGGGGACCGTGGTCGCGCCCGAGCGCGCGATCTCGGCGCCGCTGATCACGTACACCGAGGCCGGCGCGCTGCTGAGCCGCCCCTGCTGGCGCGAGACCGAGGTAACCACGATATCGGCCAGTTGTTCCAGGGAGTAGTCTTCCAGCGCAAGCGCGTCCGCCCCTTCCTGCCCGGCGTGCCCAGCCGCAAGCCCGCCGCCTGCGTGCAGCAAAAACAGTGCCGCACAAACGCAGGCTAGCCGGGAAGGTTTTGACATAGTTGCCATCGTAGAACATTTTCACCCGTGCACCAAGCGTGCGCGCCTCCCGCCGGGCCGGCGTCGCAGCCACGCCACGGCCTGGTTGACAAAGCGGACTCATCAATAATCTTGATGGCGGTCATTTGAAATATAAATTGGACTAATTTGCGGCAATGCAGCATCATGCTCCCTGTCTCCTCTATTCTCCTCCAAGGAAATAGATTCAGCCCGCTTCCCAGAAGCGGGCTTTTTTTTTGCCCGGCATGGCTCGCACGGATCGAGACGGCAGTTGGACGGCATTTGGTGTAGGATGGCCGCCATGTTTTCGTTCCTACAACAGTCTGCCCATGCCTGAACACGATCCGCGCACTGCCACCTTCTATGACTGGTCTGGAAGCAGCCTGGGCGAACCCACCCGCTGGCCTGCGCCGCTGCGCGTAGCGGCCGACCTGCTGCTCAACTCCCCTCTGCCGGGATTGCTGGTGTGGGGGCGCGAAACCATCCTGGTGTTCAACGAGGCCTATGCAGCGCTAGCCGGCCTGGGCTGCGGCCGGGTGCCGGGCGGATCGGTGCCCTCGGTGCTGCCGCCGCCGCTGTCCGCTGCCGCCACCGCCCTTCACGGGGCCTGGTCCGGGCAGCCCGGCCTGGTGGCAGGAACGACGCTCAGCTTCCGCCACGCGAACGGCCCGCTCGAACATCGTTGCGACCTGCGCCTGACGCCGCTGCCGGACGGACACGGCGGCGTCGGCGGCATCCACATCCTGCTGGCGCCCCCGGCCGCCGCGCCGGCGGCGCTGGAGACGGAGCCCGAAGACGCCGCGCTGCGCATCCTGGTGGTCGAGGACAACCTCGATTCCCAGTACCTGGTCTGCGAGATGCTCAAGGCCTTCGGCCACGAAGCGGACGGCGTGGCCCATCCGGACGACGCCCTGGCCCTGCTGGCCAGGCAGCGCTACCAGGTGCTGTTCTCGGACGTCAGCCTGCCCGGCATGTCGGGCGTGGACCTGGCACGCCGCGCGCTCGAAGACCATCCGGCGCTGAAGGTGATCTTCGCGTCCGGCTACGGCGATTCGCTGCTGCGCCACCTCGAGTTCCCCTACCTGTCGCTGCAGAAGCCCTACGAGCTGGACCAGCTGCAGGACGCCCTGGCAAAGGTGGCGCGCCAGCCGGCGCCCGCCAGGTGAGGCCGGTGCCGCGTGCCGGCAGGCTTCGGCTGGGCTACAATGGCCTTTACCAGGCCAGGCGCAGTCGTGCGTCCGGCGCCTGCCACCATGCCAGCACTGATGATTCCAACTGAACCGATCGGCAGCATTCCTCGTCCGCCCGAGCTGGTCGCCGCGATCCGCGGCGGCGCAGCGGGAGGCGCGCTCGCGCCCCTGCTCGATGCGGCGGTACGCGCGACCGTGCTTGAGTTCGAGGCGACCGGGGCAAGCGTCATCAGCGACGGCGAGCAGGGCAAGCTCGAGAACTTCTGGAGCTATCCGGTGCGCGGCGCCGCCAATACCGCGCCGGACGGCTTCCGTATTCCCGTGCAAACCGGTTCCGGCCCCACCAGCCACCGCATGCCGCGCCTCACGCACGGCCCCTTCCGCTACCAGTGCTACGCCGACCAGTACCTGCGCGCGGCGCGGCGCCATGCGACCCAGCCGGTCAAGCAGGCCATCATCTCGCCTTCGGCGCTGTCGCTGCTCTACCCGCCCGACGGGCTGGCCGGCTATCCGCGCGAGCAATTCCTTGACGACCTGGTACGCGAACACGAGACCGAGATCCGGCGCTGCCTCGAGGCCGGCGCCCACAAGGTCCAGATCGACTTCGCCGAAGGTCCGCTGGCGATGCGGCTCGACCCGAGCGGCGCCCTGCTGGCCAGCTTCGTCCACCTGAACAACATGGCCCTGGCGCGCTTTTCCGCCGCCGAACGCGCCCTGATCGGGCTGCACGTGTCGGCGGCCGGGGTCCGGCCCGCCGCCGGCGGAACCGAGGCCGAGGTCGACTACGCGGAGCTGCTGCCGGCACTGTTCGAGATCCGCGCCGGCAGCTTCTATATCGCGGTGGCCGGGCAGCCCGACCCCGTTCGGGTGCTGCGCATCGCGCGCGACTATGCGCGCCCGGAGCAGCGCGTGTTCGTCGGCGTCGTCGATCCGTTCGAGGCGCGCATCGAGAGCGCCGCGCAGGTGCGCGACCGGGTGCTGCTGGCGGCCCAATACCTCGACCCGCAGCGCCTGGGCACGACCGACGACGCCGGCTTCGCTCCCTTCTTCGACGACGACAGCGTCAGCCGCGCCACCGCCTTCGCCAAGATACGCGCACGGGTCGAGGGCACGCGCCTGGCAAGCGCACTGCTGGAGGGGGCCGCGTGAGCGACGAACACGAACTCGAGCTGATGCGTTCGGCCGCGCTGCGCAACGCCCAGAGCGTGCTGGCGGCGCGCCAGCGCGCCGAGGAAGAGCTGCTGGGGGCGCAGGAAGCGCTGCGCCGCGCCAAGGAGCGCATGGAGAACATGCTCGAAAGCCTGTCCGACGGCTTCTGCGCGGTCGACCGCGAGTGGCGCATCATGTACATCAACGGGCGCGCGCTCGACATGATCGCCCCGCTCGACAAGAGCCGCCCGGGCCTGGTCGGCAAGAACCTGTGGGACGAGTTCGAGGACCTGCACGGCACCTCGGTGGCCGAGGACTGCCGGCGCGCCATGGAGCGGCGCGAGACCGTGGTGCGCGACTTCTATTATGTGCGCCTGCAGTGCTGGCTGGAGATGCGCCTGCACCCGTCGCCGGACGGGCTGACCCTGTATTTCCAGGACATCACCCAGCGCAAGCTGGACCAGCAGGCCCTGGTCGAGAACAACAACCGCCTGCAGGTGGCGCTCGCGGCCGGGCGCTTGGGCGACTGGCGCTGGGACGCGGCGCTCGACCGCGTGCTCCTCGGTCCGCGCGCGGCCGGCATCCTGGGCCTGCCGGCCGAGACCCCGCTGCCCTGGCCGCAGCTGCGCGCACGCCTGCATCCCGAGCACCGCATCCAGGTGCGGCGCGCCGTGATCAAGGCTTTCGAGGCGCGGGCCGACCTGAACATCGAGTGCCGGGTCGCGAGCGGCGCTTCCGGGAGCCAGGCCGCGCGCTGGGTGGCCCTGGTCGGCCGCCCCGACTATGCCGAACGCAAGGGCCAGGAAACCCTGATCGGCATGACCGGCGTGGTGCAGGACATCAGCGGCCGCAAGAGCGCCGAAGACACCCTGCGCCAGAGCGAGGAACTGCTGCGCGCGCTGGCCAACACGATCCCGCAGCTGGCCTGGATGGCCGGCACCGACGGCGGCATCGTCTGGTTCAACGACCGCTGGTACGAATACACCGGACGCACGCCGGAGCAGAGCGTGGGCTGGGGCTGGCAGGACACCATCGACCCCGCCACCCTGCCCGCAGTGATGGGGCGCTTGCGCGAGACCATCCGCAGCGGCGAACCCTTCGAGATGGAATTCCCGCTGCGCGGCGCCGACGGCAGCTATCGCTGGCACCTGACGCGCTTGAGCGCGGTGCGCGACGCCGACGGACGCGTGGTGCGCTGGTTCGGCACCAATACCGACGTCGACCAGGTCAAACGCGCCGAACAGGCGCTGCGCGACGAATCGCACGTGCTCGAGCTGCTCAACAATACCGGCAGCATCCTGGCCTCGACCCGCGACCTGCGCTCGCTGCTGCGCGCGGCCACCGAGGCGGCGCTGGGAGTCAGCGGCGCGCGCTTCGGCGCCTTCATCCACTACGGGCAGGAAGGCGACGGCACCCTGTTCTCGATGGTCACGCTGTCGGGCGCGACATCCAGCGAATTCCAGAGTTTCGGCGAACCGCGCGCCAGCACGCTCTACCCGCCGGCCTTGCGCACCGAGGGCCTGGTGCGCATCGACGACATCGCCCGCGACCCGCGCTACGCGGGCAGCGCGCCCCAGTTCGGACTGCCGGCCGGGCACCCGGCGGCCGGGGAGCCGGACCTGCGCAGCTACATGGCGGTGCCGGTGGCGGCGCGCTCGGGCGAGCTGCTCGGCACCATGTTCTTCGGCCATCCGGAACCCGGCGTGTTCACCGAACGCAGCGAGCGCATCGTGCGCGGCATCGCCGCCCAGGCCGCGATCGCGGTGGACAACACCCGCCTGTACGAAGCCACCCGCCGCGCCGCCGAGGAGCGCAAGGTGCTGCTCGAGAACGAACGCGAGGCGCGCGCCGAGGCCGAGCGCAGCAGCCAGATGAAGGACGAGTTCCTGGCCACGCTGTCGCACGAACTGCGCACCCCGCTGTCGGCGATCCTCGGCTGGTCGCAGGTCCTGCGCCGCGGCAGCCGCGACGGCGCCGACCTGCAGCGCGGCCTGCAGACCATCGAACGCAACGCGCGCGCCCAGGCCCAGCTGATCGAGGACCTGCTAGACATGAGCCGCATCACCTCGGGCAAGGTGCTGCTCGACATGCAGGCGATCGAGCCAGCGACCTTCATCGACGCCGCCATCGAGACCGTGCGCCCGGCGGCCGACGCCAAGCACATCGCCATCGAGAAGCACTACCGCGCGCCGGGCGCGCTCGTGGCTGGCGACACCGGCCGGCTGCAGCAGGTAATCTGGAACCTGCTGTCGAATGCGATCAAGTTCACCCCGCGCGATGGTCTGGTGGCGGTCGAGATCAGCGAACGCGACGACGGTCATGGCGCGGGCGGCAAGGTGGTGGCGATCACCGTGCGCGACAACGGCGTCGGGATCCGTCCCGAATTCATCACCCACGTGTTCGAGCGCTTCCGCCAGGAAGACGCGTCAATGACGCGCCGGCATGGCGGCCTGGGTCTGGGATTGTCGATCGTCAAGCACCTGGTCGAGCAGCACGGCGGCACGGTGCGGGCCGAGAGCGCCGGCGAGGGCCAGGGCGCCAGCTTCACGATCGAGCTGCCGCGCGCCGAGGCGCCGGCATCAAGCAGCCGGCCGTCACGCGCAGCGCCGGCGCCCTCGCCGGCGCCGGAAGCGCCCGACGGCGCAGTGCGCGACCTGACCGGACTGACGGTGCTGGTGGTGGACGACGCGCGCGACGGCCGCGAGCTGATCGCGCGCATCCTGACCGACTGCCATGCCCGGGTGCGGGTGGCCGCCAGCGCGCGCGAAGCCTTCGATGCGCTGCGCGCCGACCGGCCCGACGTCCTGGTGAGCGACCTGGGCATGCCGGAGGTCGACGGGTTCGAACTGATCGGCTGGGTGCGCGCCCTGCCGCGCGAGGCCGGCGGCCAGCTGCCGGCCATCGCCCTGACCGCCTTTGCCCGGCCCGAAGACCGGCTGAAGGCGCTGGAAGCGGGTTTTTCGACCCATATTTCGAAGCCGGTGGAGCCGGGAGAACTCATCGCCGCCGTCGCTTCGGTCGCGGTTCCGACTGCACAGATGGTGAATGGCGCAGCACGCGGGCTTGGTCGATAATGATCCTACCCGGACACGCGGCGCTGTCCTACAAGAAATTTTTAGGCTTTTGCTAGACTATGAAGATATGGGAGGCGTCCATTCCAAAAGGAAATGGAACACGTTCCCGACAGAGTAGAAGAGAACGAGCATGCCGAGCAGACAAGACATTTTGAACGCGAAGATCCTGGTGGTGGACGATTCGCCCGACAATATCGAATTGATGGAAGAGATATTGCGCGAGGAAGGCTACACCTGCGTCAGTTCGACGATGCTGCCCGAGCAGGTATGCCCGCTGCATCGCGAGCACAACTACGACCTGATCCTGCTCGACCTGCAGATGCCCGGCCTGAACGGCTTCCAGGTCATGAAGGGCCTGAAGGAAATCGAACAGGGCGGCTACCTGCCGGTGCTGGCGCTGACCGCCCAGCCGAGCTTCAAGATCGCCGCGCTGGAAGCCGGCGCCCGCGACTTCATCAGCAAACCCTTCGACCTGCTCGAGGTGCACAAGCGCATCCACAACATGCTGGAAGTCCGCCTGCTCTACAAGGAGCTGGCCCAGTATTCGCGCGCGCAGCAGGAGCTGGCGCTGCACGACGCCCTCACCGGCCTGCCCAACCGCCGCCTGCTGGAAGACCGCATCGAGACCGCCCTGCAGCACGCCAACCGCAGCCATACCAAGGCCGCGATCATGTACCTCGACCTGGACGGCTTCAAGGCGATCAACGACACCTACGGCCACGCCTATGGCGACGACATCCTCAAGATGGTGTCGCAACGCCTGCTGGCCAATTCGCGCAAGGAAGACACGGTGGCGCGCCTCGGCGACGACGAATTCATGGTGGTGCTGGGCGAGATCCACAGCCTGGCCGACGCCCAGGGCCCGGCGGCCAAGCTGGTCGAAGCCGTGTCCGAGCCCTACTTCATCAACGACCTGACCCTGCGCCTGTCGACCTCGATCGGCATCAGCATCTATCCGGACGACGCCGAATCGGTCGACGCCTTGATCAGCATCGCCGACTACGCGCTGTACGAAGCCAAGCGCGCCGGCAAGAACCGCTTCTGTTCGCCTGCGGCCAACCGCCAGGCGGCGACCAAGATGCCCGCGGCAAATCCAGCGGCGGTGGAGACCGCGGCGCATCGCTGAGCGGGCGCTTCGGGTTCGCGTTTGCGGTCTGCAGGCTAAATTGGGGGGAAACAATGCGAGGCATTGTTCCCCCCAAGTTCATCGCACTTCTGTGAGCTCCCCCTTGCCAGACAAAAACAGACGGGCCACAAAGCAGCCTGCGCCGCCCGTGGCCCGTCATGAAACCGACAAGCGCTGATCGATCAGCGGTTCCCGCCCTCGTCCTTCTGCAGATACCTGGTATTGATTTCCGCCGAACGCAGCATCTCCTCGCTATGCGACTCGATCGCCTGCGCCGCCTGGTGGTCGCGGCTGGCGTCGACCTTGTCGGGCGCCACCTCGATGCGGGTGATGCTGGACTGGACCGACACCGGGTCGCTGGCCGGGAAGGTCATTTCGACGGCGTCGTCGAGCAGCTCTTCCTCGGCCTGCTCCTTGCCCGAGGCGTTTTCGCAGCTGGACAGCGCCTTGATGGCCACGGCGTAGTTCACGATCTGCATGTTGGCGAGGTCGCCGATCGTGTGCACGCCGGCGGCGGCAAAGGCACTGGCTTGTTGTTCGCTGACGCCACAGAGGGCGGTCAGCGGCGAATTGACGAGCTCACGGAACGATTTGCCGTGATAATCCTGATTTACGATAGAGTCGATATTCATTATCTGTCCTTTCAAGTAGGCAGCCCCGTTCCCATGGAGTCGGTTGAACTGGAGGCTTCCACTATCGCACAGCCCACCCAGAGACGTATGTGCGGCACCGTACACGTCACCATGCGCACGATTGAGTTTTGCCTATTTGCACTTAAATTGCCCGTGATATCATTCTTTGTTATTACAGTGATTCTTTGAAACCCTACACACTTGATTTGGTAAGATCTTTCCTAAAGGCAAACCCTTTGAGGGAAAGCACAGCGAACCATCGTGGCACACACTGACAAACCCAAGATCCTGGTCGTCAACGACGACGCCGCCAGCCTGTTAGCGCTGACGAGCCTGCTCGACCAGTGGGCGGAAGAAAGCAATTATTCGGTGCATTCTGCGCGTTCCGGCCAGGACGCCCTGCGCCAGGTGCTGCTCCACGATTTCGCCGTGATCCTGCTCGATGTGAACATGCCCGGCATGGACGGCTTCGAGACCGCCGAGGCGATCCATCAGCGCGCGCGCTCGGCGGATATCCCGATCATCTTCGTCACCGCCTTCCTGGCCGACGAGATCGACCGCCTCAAGGCTTACCAGCGCGGCGCCGCCGACTTCCTGTTCACCCCGGTGATTCCGCAGATCCTGCACGCCAAGGTCTCGGTGTTCGTGGCGCTGGCGATGAAGAACGAGCAACTCAAGCGCCAGGCCGAAAAGCTCTCGCAGCGCACCACCGAGCTGACCGCGACCAACCGCCGCCTGGTGCGCGAGATGGAAGAACGCCGCGACGCCGAACGCAAGAGCCACGCCAAGGACGAATTCCTCGCCATGCTCGGCCACGAGCTGCGCAACCCGCTGTCGGCAATCAGCAGTGCTTCCTCGCTGATCGGGATGGCCGGCGCCAACGCCGAGACGGTGAGCCGCGCCAAGCAGATCATCCAGCGCCAGAGCCAGCACCTGTCGCGCATCGTCGACGACCTTCTCGACCTGTCGCGTGCGATGTCGGGCAAGATCCTGTTGGCGCGCAAGCCGATCGATCTGTCCAACCTGGTATCGGGCTGCCTGGAAACGCTGCGCGCCACCGGCCGTTCCGCCGGCTACCGCATCAGCGTCGACCTGGCGCCGAACTGGGTCGACGGCGACCCGACCCGGCTCGAACAGATCACCACCAACCTGCTGGACAACGCGCTCAAGTACACACCCGCGGGCGGCAGCATCGACGTCGGAGTGGCGCAGTCAGGCGAAGACGTGGTGCTGACAGTGCGCGATACCGGCGTCGGCATTCCCGAGGAACTGCTGCCGCACGTGTTCGACGTGTTCGTCCAGGGCGCGATCTCGATCGACCGCTCGCAGGGCGGCCTGGGCATTGGCCTGTCGCTGGTGCGGCGCCTGGTGGAACTGCATGGCGGCAGCGTCAGCGCCCATAGCGACGGCAGCGGCAGCGGCAGTACCTTCATGATCCGCCTGCCGCGCACCGAACCCGTCGTGCCGTCCGTGGCCGCGCAGCAGTCGAGCGGCGACAACTCCGGCAAGCCCGCGGTGCTGCTGATCGAAGACAACGAAGACGGCCGCGAGATGATGGCGACCATGCTGGCCGCCCACGGCTTCCCGGTGGACACCGCCGCCGACGGGCTGCAGGGGGTGGCGGCCGCGCTGGCCAGACGCCCTGCCGCGGCGCTGGTCGACATCGGCCTGCCCGGCATCGACGGCTACGAAGTGGCGCGCCGCCTGCGGCGCGACCCGGCCACGTCGCACATCCGCCTGATCGCCCTGACCGGCTACGGACTGGCCGAGGACAAGCGGCGCGTGATGGAAGCGGGCTTCGACCAGCACCTGGTCAAGCCGGTCGGCATGGACCAGTTGCTGGAGGCGCTCGCGCCGGCCACGGTGCCGGCCGACGCGGCCTGAGGCTGTCCCGGCGCAGGCCCGAAGTCCCGGCGGCGCCGGGACAGGTATTGCTTACTGCAGCTCGGCGGCCCGGGCTGCCATTTCCTGGCCCAGCGCCTGCAGGTCCAGCTTCAGTTCCTTCATCTTCGGGAACATTTCCTTCTCTTCTTCCTCGACGTGGTGGTCGACCAGCTCGCCCAGCACCTTCACCTTGGCGTCGTACAGGTCGTCGCCCGGGTCCATTTCCTGGATCTGGGCGATCAGGTCCTTGGCCGACGCGTGTTCGACGACGGCCTCGTCGACCATGTCCTCGGTTTCCTCGGTTGCTTCGCGCACTGCTGGATACAGGATCTCTTCCTCGATCGTGGTGTGCATGATCAATGCCTGGCAGATCTCGTCGGCGAGCTTTTTCTTGCTGACCTTGGCACGGTCGGTCATGTTCTCGAACTTCTCGAACATCTCGTGGACTTCGCGGTGCTGCGCGGTGAGCAGCGTGATGGCATCCTGCGATTTGCTTGCGGTCGTCATTGTATTACCCCCGGTTATTAATAAAGTGGTATGGCTACGCCCCAAGCTTCGCCTGAAAAGGGCAACGCGACTGTACGGCAGCGCACGCTGCTTCCGGCACCCCGCAGCTACAATGCACCGGCCTTGCGCGCCGTCACGCGGCCAGCTGTTGTATGATTTGGGAAACATTTAACCGAGCCTACGATGACCGAACCGGCACATCCGCAGCCCCTGCCCGCCGCAGTCGCATCGACAGCGCCGGGCGCGGACCGCACCGCTGAACTCACCGAGATGCTGGGCTACCTCGCCGCCTGCTGGGACGAGGAACGCCGCCTGCTGGCACGCCAGCTCCACGACAGCCTCGGCTCGTCGATGACGGCGCTGACCATGCACCTTGCCCTGCTCAGCCAGCACATCCCGGCCGAGAACCAGTCGATGCGCGACCGCAGCGCCCAGATGAAGGGGCTGCTCGCCAACATCATCGAGACCAACCGCAAGATGCAGCTCGAGCTGTGGAACGACAAGCTCGAGTTCCTCGGCCTGAAGGCCGCGCTGGCCGAACTGGTCCCCGACTTCGCCGCCGCCCACGGCATCAAGGCGCGCGCCAGCCTGCCCGACGAGGACGGGTCCTATACCCGCACCCAGGGCGTGGTGCTGCTGCGCTGCGTCGAGGAAGGCCTGCGCAACGTGGCCGCGCATGCGCGCGCGACCGAGGTCGACGTGATCCTGGACGACGACGGCGAGCAGGTGATGCTGACCATCCGCGACAACGGCAGCGGCCTGCCGAAGAACGACAAGGTGTTGGAGTCGACCAGCTGCCACGGCCTGCGCCTGCTGCGCGAGCGCGCGCGCTTCCTGGGCGGCACGCTGGAGCTCGGCGCCGGCGAGACCGGCGGCGCGGTGTTGCGCATGACTTTGCCGAAGCAGGCGCCGGGCGCGTAGGGTGGGCGGCTAAGCCGCCCACGCAGTGATAGTTACAGCAAGATCGTCCGGTGCGGGAGCGGAGCCCGCAGCGATCACCGCGTGGGCGGGAAACCCGCCCACCCTACATTCAATGCAGTTTGACGAGCGGCGTGGCGCGCCGCACCAGGAAGCGCGCCAGCGCCAGCACCCCGGTGCGCATGGTGCCGAGCACCGCGCGGTGGTGCATCAGGTGCAGGCTGGTGTACATCAGGCGTGCCATCGTGCCCTGCACGAACCAGCTGGCGCCGCGCAATGAGCCCATCAGGCTGCCCACGCTCGTGGAGCGGCCCACCGACACCAGCGAACCGTAGTCGCGGTATTCATACGGCCGGTCCTGGGGCGCATGGCCCTTGGACTTGCGCAGGAAAGTCGTGACCAGGTAGTCGGCCTGCTGGTGGGCGGCCTGGGCGCGCGGCGGCACCGCATTGCCCTTGCCGTCGACGCAGGCGGCGCAGTCGCCCAGCGCATAGATGTCGTCCGCGCCTTTCACGCGCAGGTGGGCGTCGACCTCGACCTGGCCGCCCCTGGCGGTCGGCAGGCCGAGCGAGGCCAGCAGGTCGGGCGCCTTGATGCCGGCGGCCCAGACGCACAGCTTGGACGGATACACGTTGCCGTCCTTGTCGACCACGCGGTCGCGGTCGATCTGCGTGACCCGGCAGTCGGTGACCACGCGGATGCCGCGCTTGGCGAGCAGGTCGTTGGCCGCGCTCGACACCTTTTCCGGCAGCGGCGCCAGCACGCGCGAGGCGCCTTCCAGGATGGTGATGCGCACGTCGCGCTTCACGTCCAGCTGGTCGAAACCGTAGGTGACATAGGCGCCGGAGGCCTCGCGTAGTTCGGCCGCCAGTTCGACGCCGGTGGCGCCGCCGCCGATGATCACCACGTCCAGGCCGCTTCCCTTGCCTTCTTCGTGATCCTGCTCGGCGGCCAGCATCAGGCGCAGCATGCGCAGGCGGAAGCGCTCGGCGTCCTCGGTGGCATTCAGGGAAATGGTGTGCTCCATGGCGCCGGGCACGCCGAAGTAGTTCGAGGTGCTGCCGACCGCGAGCACCAGCGAACCGTAGGCGATGCGGCGCTCGGGCAGGACCTCGTCGTTGTCGGTGGCCGCCAGGATCGCGCCCACGGTGATGGTCTTCGACGCGGCGTCGAGGGCGGTCATCGGCCCGAATACGAAATTGAAGCCGTTGTCATGCGCCAGCATCTGGTAGGACAGGCCTTCCTGGTGGATGTCCAGGGTGCCGGCCGCGACTTCGTGCAGCGACGGCTTCCAGATGTGGTACAGCCGGCTGTCCACCAGCGTTACCTTCGATGGCCCCAGCTTGCGGCCCAGTTTGCAGGCCAGTTCCAGGCCGCCCGCCCCGCCACCCACGATCACGATTTCGCTACGCAAAGTAAGCTCCTTCATGGTGCGCCCGTCCGGCAATGCCAGCACATGGGCGATGTGGCAATCTTACTACGTCGGCGCAAAGCCTGCGGCACCCTGGCTCGTGTGGAAGAGTCCGCGGCGGCGCCGACCGCCCGGTTCAACGGTGCGCGCCGCGCGCCGGTGTAGCATGGGCGACCATTCGACACGAAAGGACAGCATGAACCAGCGCTACCGACCGATCTCGCGCCTGGGCCTTGGCGGCACCGGCCTGGGCGACATGTACCACACCACGAGCGACGAGGCGGCCCGCACCACCGTCGACGCGGCCTGGGAAGCGGGCATCCGCTATTTCGACACCGCACCTCACTACGGCACCGGCCTGTCCGAGCACCGCTTCGGCCAGGCCCTGCGCACCCGGCCGCGCATGGACTACACGCTGTCGACCAAGGTCGGGCGCGTGCTGGTGCCCGACCCAAGCGGCGACATCGCCCCGCCTTTCGTGTCTTCGCTGCCCTTCCGGCGCCTGACCGACTACACGGCGACCGGTGCACGCCGCTCGGTCGAGGACAGCCTGCAGCGCCTGGCCCTCGGCAGCACCGACATCGTCTACGTGCACGACCTCTCGCCCGACCACCTGGGCGAAGGGTTCGACCACCATTACCGGATCGCCGCCGGCCGCGGTGGCGCTTTCGAGGAACTGGTGCGGATGCGCGAGGAAGGGCTGATCAAGGCCTGGGGCCTGGGCGTGAACACGGTCGAACCCTGCCTGCGCGCGCTGCGCGACTCCGACCCGGACATTTTCCTGCTGGCCGGACGCTACACGCTGATGGAAACCACGCCGCTGGAGGCCCTGTTCCCGCTGTGCGAGGAGCGCGGCGCCGGCATCGTGCTGGGCGGCCCGTTCAACTCGGGTTTCCTGGCGGGCGGCGACCACTATGACTACGTGCCGGCCAAGCCGAAACACTTCGAACACCGCGAACGGCTGCGCCACGTGGCGGCGCGCCATGGCGTCGACCTGCCGGCGGCGGCCCTGCAGTTCGGCGCCGCCCATCCGGTGGTGGTGGCCACCATTCCCGGCGCCAGCAGCACGCGCCACCTGCGCCGCAATGCCGACCTGATGGACATCAAGATTCCGGCGGCGTTCTGGCAGGCCTTGATTGCCGAGGGCTTGCTGCCGGACGGGGTACCGCTACCGGCGTGAAGCCGGCGCCGGCTCAGTCGTGGCCGCGGCCGTGGCCCTTGCCGTGACCGTGACCGCGGTCGTGATCCCTGCCATGGCCACGGTCGTGGTGGCGGTCATGCCCACGGCCGCTACGGTCGTCGTAGCGCTCGCGGTAATGCACTTCGCGGTAGCGCGGCGCGTACACGTCCGAGTACCAGCGGTCCTGCACGAACAGCACCGGCTGGCCGCAGGCGCCGTACTTGCGGCAATGCTTGCTCCAGTTCTTGCGGTGGCCCGGCGGGACGCGCAGGTAGACCGGCTCGGCGCGCACCCGGTGGCGGCGCTCGATGATGATCGGTTCGGCCACGTACACCGGCGGCGGGCCGTAGCTGCGGTAGCCGTCGCCGAGGTCGATGCGGCCGTAGAAGCCGGGCTGGCCGATGCTGATGCTGACATTGGTCTGGGCCAGGGCCGGGAACGAAGCGGCCGCCAGGGCTGCAGAGAGAATCAGGGCTTTCATGGGTGCCTCCAGGCTTGTTGATGGCATAACTTTACCATCGGCAAGCACGATTCCATTGCCCCGATACACTCTGTGCAGGCTTTCACATCTGGTTACATGTTGCGGAACAGGCCCATGAAGGGCTGGCTCACGGCCAGTGTCTCGGGCCGGTTCTTCAGGCGCAGGACGCCGCGCCCGCTCTCGTCGCGGGTCACGCCGCTGACTGCACGCAGGTTGACGATGGTCGAGCGGTGCACCTGCTTGAAGTGGGTCGGATCGAGCACCTCGAGCAGGTCGCGGATGGGCTTCCTCAGCAGGGTCTCGCCCTCGATCGTCATGACCACCGTGTACTTGGAGTCGGCCTGGAAGTAGCACACGTCGTCCACCAGGATCAGGCGCGTTTCCTGGCCGCGGCTGGCGGTCAGCCAGACCAGCGGCGGCGCCTTCGGCTGCGGCGGCGCCACCGCCTGCAGCTGCTGCAGCAAGGCCTGCAGCTGCCTCAGTTGCCCGCTGTCCTGGCCGCCGCGCTGCAGGCGCGCCTGCACCCGCCCCACCGTGCCGGCCAGGCGCTCGCGCGCCACCGGCTTGAGCAGGTAGTCGACGGCGCCGCGCTCGAAGGCGTCGATCGCGTACTGGTCGTAGGCGGTGACGAACACCACTTCGGTCTTGATGCCGGCGGCCAGCAGGTTCGACGCCACTTCCAGCCCGCTCAGGCCGGGCATGCGGATGTCCAGGAACACCACGTCCGGACGGTGCTCGGCGATCGCATCGAGGGCGCTGCCGCCATCCTCGCAGCTGGCCACGATCTCGAGTTCCGGCCACACCTGGCCGAGCAGCTGGACCAGCGATTCGCGCAGCAGGGCTTCGTCTTCCGCCACGACGCAGCGGATGCGGGAATCAAGCATGATGGGCTCCTGCCCCTACGGTATGGGGAACGGTGATGGTGGCGGCCACGCCGCTCGGGAAGTTGGCCACGATCGAGAACGCGGCCGCGCTGCCGTAGGCCAGGCGCAGGCGCTCGCGCACGTTGCGCAGGCCGACCCCGGTTCCCCCGCCCTCGGCGGTGAAGCCGCGGCCGTCGTCGGCCACCGTCACCGCCACCGCACTGTCGACCTGGCGCGCCAGGATCCAGACCGTGCCGCCGCCCGGCTTGGGCTCGAGGCCATGCTTGATCGCGTTCTCGACCAGGGTCTGCAGCATCATGCTCGGGAACAGCACCGCGCGGAGCGCGTCCGGCACGTCGACCTGCAGCTGCAGGCGCGGCCCCATGCGGATCTTCAGGATGTCGAGGTAGGCGCGGGCGCGTTCCAGTTCCTCGCCGATGGTCGAGGGCGCGTCCTCGGTGCGCGGCAGCGAGTGGCGCAGGTACTGGATCAGGTTGCCCAGCATCTCGTCGGCGCGCGCCGGGTCGGTGCGGGTCAGCACCTGGGCGCTGGCCAGCGTGTTGTACAGGAAGTGCGGCTCGACCTGGGCGTGCAGCAGGCTCAGCTTGGCCACCGTGAGCTCCTTCTCGGTGGCGGTCTGGGCCACCATCGCCTGTTCGCCGCGGCGCCGCTCGGCTACCCGGCGGGTAATCGCCCGCACGATCGCTTCGGCGTTTTCCAGGTTGGTGCCGTGGTCGACCAGGAAGGTGTCGGTCCAGGCCGGGTCTTCCGGTTCGCAGATCAGGGTGACGCTGCCGGCGGAATCGCCGTTCGGCGTCACCGTGGCCAGGATCTGGTTGCGCCGCTCTCCGAACGGAATGAAGGCCCAGCTGGCGGCGGGCGGCTGGCCGTCGTGGTGCATGGCGTAGGGATTGATGCGCTTGACCTTGGCGCGCACCTGCAGGCTGTCGCGCGCGCTCTCGACCAGGATCGCGCCGGGCAGTTCGCGGATCGCGGCATCGATCAGGTCGAAGGCCTCGCCGGCCTCGAAGGGAATCTCGATCTGGCGGCGCTGGCGGTTGGACAGGGTGCTGCTGTTGAGGCTACCCGCGATCAGGCGCACCCGGCGCATGTGCGAGAACACGCCGGAGAGCACCCACAGCCCGAGGAACAGCGCCAGCAGCGCGAAATAGCCGCCGACCTCGCGCTCGACGATATCCCGGGTCCCCTCGGCAACGATGATCGCGAAGACCAGGTAGCAGCCGAGCCAGGCGGCCAGCAGGCGTCCAATATGGAATGTGCTTGAAATCATGATGTTCTTTCAGTAGTCAGGGCAGCGCCAGATTAGTCCTGGTCTCTATTGCCGGGTGACATTATGCGACGGAGCCGGGATAGTGGCGACGAAACCGGCCCTGGCGGGCACAAATAAAGCGTTGTACATCGCCCTCATCCTCGTCCCGATGGAGAGCAAGCTGAACGGCCGCTTCGGCGCCAACTACTTCAAGCACGACTTCGACAAGCGCTCGGGCCTGGTCGACTACAAGCTCGACGGCAAACTGGCGACGTTCGACGTGCTGTTCGACTGGTATGTCATCCCGCACAGCAGCTTCCGCCTGACCGGCGGCATCCTGTACAACGGCACCCGTTTCAAGGCCCTTGGCGTCCCGACCGCGAACGGCAGCTTCAACTTCAACGGCATCAACTACCTGGCCGCCGACTTCGGCGCCCTGAAAGGCGAAGTCAACTTCCGCCGCGCTGCGCCGTACATCGGCATCGGCTGGGGCAACGCGCTCACCCCGAACAAGCGCTGGAACTTCAATGCCGACATCGGCGTCTTCCACCAAGGCAAGGCCCGCGTCAACCTGATCGCCTACGGCTGCAGCACCAACGTCACCTTCTGCAGCAAGCTGGCGAGCGACGTCAACGTCGAAGAACTGCGCCTGCAGAAAGAAGTCTCGGACTACAAGATCTACCCGGTACTGCGCGCCGGCATCTCGTACAGCTTCTGATTTCGCGCCGTATGCATTTTCGGCGCGGACTGGCGTATGATGGGGCTTCTTGATAAGGAGCCATCATGCCACCGCGCCGCCTCTTCCCCGCCGCCGCGCTCGCGATTGCCTGCCTGTTGCTGACTGCCTGCAAGGACCAGCGCGAGCCGGTCAAGCCGATCGTCGACCTGTCGGTCCTGATTGACCTCGCCTGAGCCGGCGTGCCCTTCGCTTGCCGCCTCCGGCAAGTTAAACTACGGCCTGTACATTTACTCGTCGTAAGGTTTCCATGTCCTTTGCTTCGCTTGGACTGATCGATCCGATCGTCCAGACCCTCGCTTCGCTCGACTACAGCACCCCGACCGCCGTCCAGCAGCAGGCGATTCCCGTCATCCTGTCCGGCAAGGACGTCATGGCCGCGGCCCAGACCGGGACCGGCAAGACCGCCGGCTTCGCCCTGCCGATCCTGCAGCGCCTGTTCAAGCGCGACAAGCCGGTAGGCAGCAATGCCGCGCGCGCCCTGGTCCTGGTGCCGACGCGCGAACTGGCCGAGCAGGTGCACGAGAGCTTCCGCAGCTACGGCGCCGGGCTGAACCTGCGCACCATGGTGGCCTACGGCGGGGTCAGCATCAATCCGCAGATGATGAACCTGCGCAAGGGGGTGGACGTGCTGGTGGCGACCCCGGGCCGCCTGCTCGACCTGCATCGCCAGAATGCGGTGAAGTTCACGGAAGTCATCACCCTGGTGCTGGACGAGGCCGACCGCATGCTCGATCTCGGCTTCTCGAAGGAACTCGACCAGGTGTTCGCGGCGCTGCCGAAAAAGCGCCAGACCCTGCTGTTCTCGGCCACCTTCTCCGACCAGATCCGCGCCATGTCCAACCGCCTGCTGCGCGAGCCGGTGCGCATCGAGGCGAGCCCGCGCAACACCACGGTGGCCAAGGTCACCCAGTGGCTGGTCCCGGTGGACAAGAAACGCAAACCCGAGCTGTTCCTGCACCTGCTGAAAAAACACGACTGGCCCCAGGTGCTGGCCTTCGCCAAAACCCGCAAGGGGGTGGACGAGCTGGTCGGCCTGCTGGACGCCAAGCGCATCGCGGCCGATGCGATCCACGGCGACAAGCCGCAGCCGGCGCGCCTGCGCGCGCTGGAGCGCTTCAAGGCGGGCGAGGTGAAGGTGCTGGTGGCGACCGACGTCGCCGCGCGCGGCCTCGACATCGACGACCTGCCGGTGGTGGTCAACGTCGACCTGCCGATCGTGGCCGAGGATTACGTGCACCGCACCGGGCGCACCGGGCGCGCCGGGGCCTCGGGCGAGGCGGTCTCGCTGGTGGCGGCCGACGAAGTCGAATTCCTGGCCGCGATCGAGGCCCTGACGCGCCAGACCATCCGGCGCGTGGAGGAAAGCGGCTTCGAACCGGAGCACCGCGTGCCCGAGACGATCGCGGGCGGGCAAATCGTTAAGAAGCCGAAGAAGCCCAAGAAGCCGAAGGGCGATGCGAAGGTCGTGGTCGAGGACGTACGCTTCAGGAAGTGAAATATTATTTCATATAAGCGGCCGGTTTGAAATTTTATTGCAACACCAGCCGCATTTCACGCATGCCTTCCAGCCCGGTCGACTTCACCGTGAAGCCCATCCGCTTGGCCAGCCCGGTGATGCGCGAGTTCTGCGGCAAGGCCTCCCCCACGATCTCGCGCGTGCCGCGCGCGCGGCAGTAGTCGATCAGCTTCTGCATCATGAGCTTGCCGAGCCCCATGCCCTTCAAGTCCGAGCGCACCGTCACCGCGAATTCCGCCGTGATGTTGTCCGGATCGGCCACCACCCGCCCCACCGCCAGGGTCTCGGCCACGCCTTGCGCATTGGGCCGGGTGGCGATGAAGGCCATCTCGCGGTCGTAGTCGATCTGGGTAAAGCGCGCCAGCTGCGAGGGCTGCAGTTCGCGCACGCGCACGAACATCCGGTAGCGCACGTCGTCCGGCGTGAGCGCATCGAAAAACGCCAGATGGGCCGGACCGTCCTCCGGGCGGATCGGCCGCAGCAGCAGGGGCGCGCCCTGCCAGTCGATCGTCTCTTCCAGCTCGCGCGGATAGGGCCGGATCGCCAGCCGGTCCAGGGTGCTGCCGGAACGGTCGGCCAGCGCCAGGCGCATGCGCGCGTCCAGCACCACGGCGCCGCGGCTGTCGGCCAGCAGCGGGTTCAGATCCAGCTCGACGATCTCGGGAATGTCCGCGACCATGCGCGAGACCTGCACCAGCGTGGCCAGCACCGCGTCCATGTTGGCCGCCGGTCGGTTGCGGTAGCCGGCCAGCAGCCGGGCCACGCGGGTACGGTCGACCAGGTCGCGCGCCAGCACCAGGTTCAGGGGCGGCAGGCCGACCGCATGGTCGTCGGCCACTTCCACCGTCACCCCGCCCTGCCCGAACACGATCACCGGCCCGAACACGGCGTCCAGCGCCGCGCCGACGATCAGTTCGTGCGCGTTGCTGCGCCTGACCATGGCCTGCACCGAGTAGCCCTCGAATTTCGCCTGCGGGAACAGTTCCGCGAGGCGCCGGCGCATGCGCGTGGCAGCCGCGCGCACGCCCTCGTCGCCGTCGAGGTCGAGGGTCACGCCGCCGACGTCCGACTTGTGCATCACGTCCGGCGTCAGGATCTTGACCGCCACCGGGTAGCCGATGCGCTGGGCGGCGCTCACCGCCTCCTCCACGCTGGCGGCCTGGCGCGTCTCGACCACCGCCATGCCGTAGGTGCGCAGGATGGCCTTGGTCTCGGGGTCGGACAGCAGGTAGCGCCCGCCCGCGACCGCCTCGCGCACCAGCGCGCGCGCCGCGGCGCGGTCGGGGGCCACCGAGCCCACCATCGAGGGCGGCACCTCCATCAGGAGGTTCTGGTTGCGCCGGTAGTGCACCAGCTGCAGGAAGCCGGCCACGGCGTCTTCCGGCGTGCGGTAGGCCGGCAGGCGCGCGCCGGAGGCGATGGCACGGGCCTCGGATACCGCGCTGCCGCCCAGCCAGCACGAGAGCAGGGTCTTGGACGCGCTGCGCACCAGCGGCGCGATGGCGTCCGCCACGTCGCGGCTCGCCACCGTCGCGGTGGGCGACTGGATCAGCAGCAGCGCGTCGACCTGCGGGTCGGCCAGCAGGATCTCGAGGGTCTCGCGGTACAGTTCGGGCGCCGCCCGGCCCTGCAGGTTGACCACGTTCCCGCGCCGCCAACCCGGCGCCAGCAGCGCATCCAGGCGCGCCTGCGATTCGTTTGAAAACTGCGCCCCGACCCCGCCGCCATAGGCCAGCGCATCGCGCGCCAGCACGCCTGGTCCCGCGCCGTTGCTGACGATGGCGAGGCGCTCGCCGTGCAGCGGGCGCGCGTAGGCCAGGGTCTCGGCGGCCGAGAACAGCTGGTCGGTGGTGGTCACGCGCAGCATGCCGGCGCGCCGGATCGCGGCGTCGAACACGTCGTCGCGGCGCGCCAGGGCGCCGCTCTCGCTGGCGGCGGAAGGCAGCGGATCGTCCTCGCGCCCGGCGCGCAGCACCAGCACCGGCTTGCTGCGCGCCGCCGCGCGCGCGGCTGACATGAACTTGCGCGCATAGCGCAGGTCCTGCAGGTAGAGCAGGATGGCGCCGGTGGCGCCGTCGCTGGCGAGGTAATCGAGCACGTCGCCCAGGTCGACGTCGGCCGCGTCGCCCAGCGCGATGAAGTGGGAAAAGCCGATGCCGCGGGTGCGCGCCCAGTCCAGCACGCCGACCATCAGGGCGCCCGACTGCGACACGAAGGCGATCCGCCCGGGCAGCGCGCCGCTGGTGGCGACGCTGGCGTTCAGTCCCAGGCCGGGCGCCAGCAGGCCGGCGCTGTTCGGCCCGAGCAGGCGCAGCAGGTAGGGATGGGCGGCGTCCAGCATGGCCTGGCGCAGGCCGCGGCCGCGCGCGGTCCGTCCATCGCTCATGCCGCTACTCAGGACCACCGCCGCACGGGTGCCGCGCTCGCCCAGCTGGCGCACGATCGCGGGAATCGTCGCGGACGGCGTGCAGATCACGGCCAGCGCCGGCGCCGCGGGCAGCTCGGCCACGCTGGCATAACAGCGCCGCCCGGCCAGTTCGCCATACTTGGGATTGACCGGCCAGACCTCGCCCTTGAATCCGCCCGCCAGCAGGTTGTGCAGCAGCGTTGCGCCCAGGCTGCCCGGCCGCTCGGAAGCGCCGACCAGCGCCACCGACTTCGGTGCGAACAGGTGCTCGAGGTTGCGAACGCTCATGCGGTGACCTTTCCTCGGATGACGCGGGCGCCCCTGCGCCCCGCCCAGGAAGCATAGCGCCCCTTCACGAGGCGGCGCGCACGGCCTGTCGACTTAGCGTCGCAGCATGCCGCGCCGCTCGCGGCGGGTGGCCGGCAGCGCGCGCAGGGCCGGCGAGCGGATGCGCAGCGCCCCCATGATGCTGTCGGCCATGATACGGGTGTGGGCGGCAAGCCGGGGGGCGTCGATGCCGGCTTCGAGCACCTGGGCGCGGAACCGGTGCGCCTCGTCCAGCTCGCTCACCGCGATGCTGGCCAGGATGGCGGGCGATGGCTGCGGCGCGATCGCATAGAAGCGCAGGCGGAATTCACGGTCGAGCAGGATGGTGCCGGCCAGGAAACGGTCGAGCCCGACGTCGAACAGGACGTGGACGATCACCTCGGCCGCGCGGGCGGCGATGTCTTCCTGGTTTTTCCTGCATCGAGGGCCGAACAGGCGGATCAGCATCTGCATCGCACCCTCCAAGTCAATACCCTTAAAATACTAACAGTGCGTTTCAATATCGGCAATATCTCGCCGGGCTGCTGTTGCGCGCATGCACAGCTATACCTTTCCCAGCAGGTCGATCAGCTGCTGCGGCGCCACCGGCTTGGTGAGGTGCTCGTCGAAGCCGGCCGCCAGCGAGGCCGCGCGGTCCTCCTGCCGCCCGCGCCCGGTCACCGCCACCAGGAAGGGGCGCGGCACCCGCCGCGCCAGGATCGCCGCCACTTCCAGCCCGTCCATCTCGGGCATGCCCTGGTCCAGCACCGCGATGTCGGCCGGGTGTTCGTTGAACAGGCGCAGGGCCGCCGCGCCGTCGTGCGCCACGTCCACCGTCGCGCCTTCCGAGCGCAGCAGCCAGGCCAGGGACTCGGCGGCATCGACGTTGTCGTCGGCCACCAGCACGTGCTTGCCCAGGCGCGGCCCCGCGGCGCCGCCCTGCTCGGCCACGTCGGGCGTGGCCGCCGGCCGGATCGCCGGCAGCGTCACCGTGAAGGCCGAGCCGTGTCCCGGCCCTTCGCTGTGCGCCGCCAGCCGGCCGCCGGGCAGCTCGACCAGGCCCTTGGCCAGCGACAGGCCGATCCCCAGGCCGCCCTGCGCCAGGTGGCTGGCGCTGGACACCTGGACGAAGGCATCGAACACGCGCGCCAGCATGTCCGGCTCGATGCCGATGCCGTTGTCGCTCACCTCGACCCGCGCCTCGCCGCCGCTTTCCTCCAGCAGGATCGCGATGCGTCCGCCCGGCGGCGTGTACTTGGCGGCATTGTTGATCAGGTTGGCCAGCACCTGGGTCAGGCGCAGCGCGTCGGCATCGACCCAGACCGGCTCCTGGCACAGGTCGAGCGCCACGGTGTGGCGCCCGGCCTCGATCAGCGGCATGCTGGTCTGCAGGGTGTCGCGCAGCAGCCGGCCCAGCTCCACCGGCGCGCGGTGCAGTTCGATCTTGCCGCGGCTGATGCGGGTGACGTCGAGCAGGTCGTCGAGCAGGCGCGCCATCTGGCCGGTCTGGCGTCCGACCATGGCGGCGATCCATTCGATGCGGTCCTGGGCCAGCGCCTTGCCGCGCAGGAGCGAGGCGGCGTTGGCGATCGGCGCCAGCGGGTTGCGCAGCTCGTGCGCCAGGGTGGCGATGTAGACGTCCTTGCGGCGGTCGGCCTCGCGCAAAGCGTCCATCGCTTCCTCGCGTTCACTGACGTCCAGCACCAGCGAGAACACCCGGTCGATCCGTCCATCCTCGTCGTGCAGCACCGAGTTGTACCATTCGCAGCAGAGCGTGCGGCCGTCGCGCGTGCGGTTGCGGTTGCTCGACTCGACGTAGCGCGTGGCCGAATCGAGCAGGCGCCCCATCGCGCCGGCCACCATGCCGGCGTCCTCCTCGTGGATCACCGGCAGCGCGTCGATGCGCCGCCCGACCGCTTCCTCGGCCGTCCAGCCGAACAGTTCCTCGGCGCGCCGGTTCCACAGGCGGATCACGAAGTCGCGGTCCCACTCGATCACGGCCAGCGGGGTATTTTCGATGAGGTAGCGCGTCTGGTCGAGCGCGCGCGCCAGCGCGGCGTTCGCTTCGGTCCGTTCGGTGATGTCGTCCAGCACGATCACCGCCGCCGCCAGCTCGGCCGCCGCATCGCGCAGGGGCGCTCCGCTGACCGAATACACGCGCCGCCCGTCGCGCGTCAGGCTCTCGAGCACGGCGTCGCGGAAGGCTTCGCCGCGGACCGCGCGCCGCACCGGCTCGCCGATCAGGGACAGCATCGCGGCCGGGCCGGCCATGCCGCCCTTGCCGGTGTGCTCGAAACGGGCCGCCATCTGCTCGGCCAGGTCGTTGGCCATCACGCAGCGTCCCTCGCGGTCGACGATCAAGACGCCGTCGGGCAGCTGGCGCAGCACCGAGCCGAGCAGGCTCTGCCACTGCGCGCGCGAACGGGTCTCGATCATTTCTTCGAAGGTGTCGCGCAGGCGCCTGTGCAGGGAGATGTTGTCGATGGCGACAGCGCCCAGCACGAACAGCGAGGCCGCCAGGCCGTACAGCCGCCCGGCGTAGAAGCCGAGGTCGAAGCGTCCGCCGTTGAGCAGGCAGGACAGCAGGACCTCGAAGGCCCAGGCCGACATCGCGATCGTCAGCCAGACGTCGAGCACGGCGCGCGGGCGCTTCTGGGCCGTCTTCCACAGGGCGAACAGGGACAGCGCCAGCACGCAAGCGCTGACCCAGCGGTAGGCGGGACGAAAGCGGTCCCCGTCCATCAGCTCCGGCAGGTAGGGGGCGCCGGTGGTGCACAGCAGGACCAGCGCCGAGACGAACAGCGCCGTCAGGAGTGCGCCGGCGCGCATGAAATGCGCCGGCAAGGGGCGCCGGTAGCTGGCCGCATAGCCGAGCACGAACAGCGGGAACAGCGCGTGCCAGATCATGAACAGCCAGGGCGTGGTCTGGTCGTTCCCGCCCAGCACACCATGGGGCGAGAACAGGCCGGGAAAGGTCAGGAGGTGGGCCAGCGCGATCAGCGCCGTGAACAGGTAGCCCAGCGTGAGGATGCCGAGCGACCAGGAACGGCTGGTATGCACGTGGCCCAGCAGGAGGATGCCGGTGAGCAGGTTGCTGCCGATGAGCACCGACTGGTACATCGGGATGAACTCCGGCGCCACCGGCAGCGGCGTGCGCGCAAACGGCGCCAGCAGCGAGAAAAAGACCGCCAGCACCGCCAGCACCACGAGGACGTTGCGCAACTGCGCACCGGATGGAGGGTGTTTCGCCAGATCTGCCGGTTCTGCTAAAACACCGTAGCGCATGTGTCATCCCAGTGGAATGCTGTGCAAAAGTTGCCTTGCGTCCTGCTACCTGCCTATATTCAATTACATAAAAATATAGCTCATTTTGTCGGATCTGAGCACTTGTTTATCTGATATCTTAGCTGCGCGAGCTGACGGGGTAGCCGGCAGCGTCGATCGCTGCAACGATCCGGTCGAGATCGGCATCGCTGTCGATGCTCACGCGCTTGCTCGGCAGGTCGATGCTGACTTTCGCCGCCTCGTCGATGCCCTGCACGGCCTTGGTCACGCGGCCGACGCAGTGGCCACAGCTCATGTCTTCTACGGTCAGTTGGTACATTTCTCGTGCTCCTGGTTGAACGGGCGTTTCCAGCCCTTGGTGAATGAATTCTTCCCTGGCGGCGTGCGGCGCGGCTGCCGTTGAGGGCCGCCAGCCGCGCAGCAGCAGCGCGTTGGCCACCACGCTGACCGAACTGAGCGCCATCGCGGCGCCGGCCAGCACCGGATTGAGCAGGCCGAAGGCGGCCAGCGGGATGCCGACCACGTTGTAGACGAAGGCCCAGCCGAGGTTCTGGCGGATCTTGGCATAGGTGCGCTGCGAGATCGCCACCGCATCGGCCACCAGGCCGGGGTCGCCGCGCATCAGCGTGATGCCGGCGGTCTGCATGGCGACATCGGTACCGCTGGCCATCGCGATGCCGACGTCGGCCGCCGCCAGCGCCGGCGCATCGTTGATGCCGTCGCCGACCATCGCCACCTTGCGGCCGGTCGCTTTCAGCTCCGCCACCAGGCTGGCCTTGTCTCCCGGCAGCACCCCGGCATGGAAGCGCGCGATGCCGGCCTGGTCGGCAACCGCACGCGCGGCGCCCTCGCTGTCGCCGGTGAGCATGACCGACTCGATGCCCATGGCGGCCAGGCGCGCTACCGCCGCGGCCGCACCCGGCTTGAGGCTGTCGCCGAAGGCCAGCAGGCCGAGCACCTCGGCCCCTTCGGGACGCGCCAGGGCCAGCCAGGACACGGTGCGCCCCTGCGCCTCGCGCGCGGCGGCCTGCGCCTCCCATGCGGCGGTGGCGGCGCCCTGCTCCCGCATCAGGCGCGCATTGCCGAGCAAGACGATCGTACCATCCAGCTCCGCCTGCACCCCGCGCCCGGGCAGCGCCCGGGCCTGCGTCACCGGCTGCAGCGCGACGCCGCGCGCCTGCGCGGCCTCCAGCACCGCATGCGCCAGCGGATGGCTGCTGGCCTGCTGCACGGCCGCTGCCAGGCGCAAGACGCGCTCGCCGTCGGCCCCTTCGAGCGCGGCCAGGCGCGGCCGGCCTTCGGTCAGGGTGCCGGTCTTGTCGAACACGACCACGCCCACCGCATGCGCGGTTTCCAGCGCCTCCGCATCCTTGATCAGGATGCCATGACGGGCGCTGGCGCCGGTGCCGACCATGATCGAGGCGGGCGTGGCCAGGCCGAGCGCACACGGACAGGCGATCACCTGCACCGCCACCGCATTGAGCAGCGCCGCCTGCCAGTCGCCCGTCGCCAGGCCGCAGCCGAGCAGCGTGACGAGCGACACCAGCAGCACGGCCGGCACGAAGACGGCACTGACCCGGTCCACCAGGCGCTGGATCGGCGCCTTGACCGCCTGCGCGTCTTCCACCATGCGGATGATCTGCGACAGCATCGTCTCGCTGCCGACCGCGGTGGCGCGCACCAGCAGCAGGCCGTCGGCGTTGACGGCGCCTCCCGCCACGCGATCGCCCGGCCCCTTCGCCACCGGCAGGGATTCGCCGGTCAGCAGGGATTCGTCGAGGTGGCTGCGCCCTTCTTCCACGCTGCCGTCGGCGGGCACCCGTTCCCCGGGCCGCACCACCATCAGCTCGCCCACGCGCAGTTCGGCCAGCGGGATGCGCTGGTCGCGGCCGTCGCGCCGCACCAGGGCGTCGTTGCTGCGCAGGGCTTCCAGCGCCCCGATCGCCGCCACCGCCTGGCGCTTGGCGCGGGCCTCCAGCCACTTGCCGAGCAGGACCAGGGTGATCACCACCGCCGAGGATTCGAAGTACAGGTGGGGCGTACCGTGGTGGCTGCCCGCCAGCAGCAGGTACAGCGACAGGCCGTAGGCGGCGCTGGTGCCGATCGCGACCAGCAGGTCCATGTTGCCGCTGCCGGCACGCAAGGCCTTCCAGCCGGCCCGGTAAAAGCGCGCGCCCAACCAGAACTGGACCGGGGTCGCCAGGACGAGCTGCAGCCAGCCGGGCAGCATCCAGTGCAGGCCGAAGGGCTGCACCAGCATCGGCGCCACCAGCGGCATGCTCAGCAGCGCGCTCAGGGCCACCGGCCACCAGGCCGGCAGGCCGGCGCCGGTCTTCCCGCCCCTGTCCGGACGAGCGCTGCCGGGCGCCGGCGCCGCGGCGGCTTCGTAGCCGGCCGCGCGCACCGCCGCCACCAGCGCGTCGAGCGCGGCGCCGCCATGCACGCTGGCCTTCTCGGTGGCCAGGTTGACCGTCGCCGCGCTTACGCCGGGCACCTTCTGCAAGGCCTTTTCGACCCGGGCCACGCAGGACGCGCAGGTCATGCCTTCGATACTCAGGAGGGTCGCGCCCTCGGGATGCGTTCTCGTGTCCATTTGCTTCCTTCAATCGTGGAATGCCATACCCGAAGGATATTCCTTCCCACGATGGGAAGGTCAAGCAACTTTTTTGGACACCTGAAACTCGAATAAGGCTTAGTAAGGAGAGCGCGCCGAGCACACCCGGCCACGCCCGGCCTTCTTGGCCTGGTACATGAAGTGGTCGGCTTCCTTCAGGAGTTCCTCCGGCGCGCGCACGGCCTTGCCGCTGTCGAGCGAGATGCCGATGCTGGCGCGCACGCGCATCGCCCGTCCCGGCAGCATCACCGGCTCGGAAATGCTCGAGATCAGCTTTTCGGCCACGGTGTGGGCATCATCGAAGGTGTCGGCCATGTCTTCGAGCAGCACGGTGAACTCGTCGCCGGCCAGGCGGTAGACGCTGTCGGTCTTGCGCACCCCGGCGCGCAGGCGTCCGGCGATCTCGCGCAGCAGGATGTCGCCCGCCTCGTGGCCGAGCGAATCGTTCACCGCCTTGAAACCGTCCAGGTCGATGAACAGCATCCCGACCGCCTTGCCGCTGCGGCTGGCGCGCGACTGGGCCACGGGAATCGCTTCCAGCAGCGCGCGCCGGTTCAACAGGCCCGTAAGCAGGTCGTGCCGGTTCTCGTATTCGCGCTGGGCCTGTTCCTGCTTGCGCTCGGTGATGTCGTGCAGGAAGGCGCTGAACATGGTGCGCCCGTTCGATTCGAGCGCGCGAATGCGCACCTCGACCGTCAGCGCACTGCCGTCGCGCCGCAGCGCCGGCAGTTCCAGGCGCTGGTCGACGGCGCTGGCGAGCCGGGTCGCCAGGAAGCGCTGCATGCCGTGGCGATGGCGCTCGCGGTGATCTTCCGGGATGATCAGCTCGTCCAGGCTGCGGCCCAGGGCTTCTTCGCGCGGCCAGCCGAAGGTGTCCTCGGCCTGGCGGTTCCAGGCCGTGACCAGTCCCTCCTCGTCCAGGCTGATATAGGCGTCGTAGGCGTTTTCCACCACGCTGCGGATTTCCGCCTCGCGCGCGTGCAGCTCGGCGGTGCGCGCCTGCACCCGGCGTTCCAGGTCGGCATTCAGGGCGGACAGCGCATCCTGGGCCGCCTTCTGGGCGTCGATGTCCTTGATGACCGCCACCGTGTATTCGACCTGCCCCGCGGCATTGCGTTTGGTCGAGACGTCAAGGGCGACCCATACCGGCCTGCCATCCTTGCGCATGTAGCGTTTCTCGAGCCGGAACCCGTCGAGCTCGCCCCGCTGGATGGCGCGCATCTGATCCATGCCGAGGTCGACGTCGTCCGGGTGAGTGATCTGGCGGAAGCTGCGGCTCCACAGCTCTTCCTCGCTGTAGCCGACCACGTCGCACAAGGCCTTGTTGACGCTGATCCAGCCGCCATCCGGCGCCACCAGCGCGATGCCCACGCTGGCGATGTCGAACACGCTGCGGAAACGCGCCTCGCTGGCGCCCAGCACCGCGCTGGAACGCGCCAGCTGCTCGCGCGCTACCGCCATGCGCTCGCGGTACTGCACTTCCTTGGTCAGGATCGCGGCCAGGTCGTTCAGCAGGCCGGCCTCGTCCTCGCTCAGCGTGCGCGGTCTGGTATCGAGCGCGCACAAGGTGCCGATCGCCAGGCCGGCCGTGGTGCGGATCGGCACCCCGGCATAGAAACGGATGTTCGGCGGACCGTTGACCAGCGGGTTGTCGCTGAAGCGCCCGTCTTCCAGCGCGTCCTGCACCACCAGCGGCGTGCTCATGCCGATCGCATGGGCGCAGAAGGCGTGTTCGCGCGGCGTCTGTCCCGGTTCCATCCCGACGCGCGACTTGAACCACTGGCGGTCGGCATCGACCAGCGAGAACAGCGCCATCGGCACGTCCAGCATGCGGCTGGCCAGGCGGGTGACGCGGTCGAAGACCGGTTCGGGCGGGGTATCGAGCAGGTGGAGGGCGTCGAGCATCGACAGCCGGTCAAGTTCGTCGGGAGGCAGTGGGGCAGCAGGCATAACGTCCGTATGATCAATTAACGGCGTGGCTGCCGTCCAGGTGGAACTGTAACAGATACTGCATTTCCGACACAAAATTAAGGTGTCACAAGTACCAACAATGTGTCGCATTCTGGTGAATCTGTGACATTATTCCAAGGAAAGCCGTCCCATCGTCGTAGCAGTATGATTCGAGACCCGCCATGCGCCCTCTTCCCGTCGTCCTCCTTTGCCTCGCCAGCCTGTTGCTGCCCTTCCACGCCGCTGCTTCCGACGCCGCCGCGCGCGATGCCAGACTCGGCGTGCGCGAGGCCGAGCGCCAGCGCGCCCTCGCGCTGAACGAACGTGACATCGAGCTGCTGCGCCGCCTCATGGGCGGCAATTATCGCCACGTCGAGACCAACGGCAGGCTGCGTTCCAAGACCGAGTTCCTGCAGGCGCTGGCGCGCGACGAGTACCGCATCCGCAACTATGGGCTGGAAGACATGGAGGTCGAGGTCGTGAACGAGGACGTGGCGATCGTCACCGGCACCTGGCGCGCCGCCCGCCTCGATCTCGGCGCTGCCCAGCCGCTGCGCGGCCGCTACGTGCGGGTCTGGACGCGCCAGCCCGAAGGCTGGCGCATCTCGCTGCACCAGGGCACCGAGATCAAGACCGCCGCCGCCCAGCCCGCCAAGTCCGATAGCCGCGGCCCGCACTAGTGCTTCCCCAGGGGGCGGCGGCCTCAGTCGGCGGCGCGCATCGCTTCGCCGATCGCATAGAAGTTCCCGCCGGCGACGTGGTGGATGCTGCGCCAGGAGGGATCGGCCGTCTCGAAATGCCAGTGGCCGTCGCGGAACACGCGCGCATCGGCCCAGGCGGCCGTCACCTCGCCGATGAACAGGTCGTAGGCCTGCTGGTTGTGCGGTTCCGGCACCAGCCGGCAGGCCAGCCAGGCCGAACAACCTTCCACCAGCGGCGCCGCCACGCCTTCCATGCGTTTCAACACGACGCCGGCCTGGGCCAGCTTGTGCGGCTCGGCATCGAGCGAGCGGTTCCCCACCTCGTGGGTCAGGCGCAGCTGCGCCACCGTCGGCAGCTGGATCACGAAGCTGCCGCTGCCCTCGACCAGGGCGCGGGTACGGGTCGACTTGTCGAGCACCACGGTGAGCTTGGGCGGGGCGAAATCGAGGGCGCAGGCCCAGGCCGCCGCCATGACGTTGTCCACGCCCTCGTGGCTGCTCGACACCAGCACGGTCGGGCCGTGCGTGAGCAGCCGGTAGGCCTTCTCGAGGGGGACAGGGAGCTAGACCCTAGTCGAACTTAATGTGCACCCAAGTGTCGAATAATGATCATGGAAAGCACTTTAGCGATTGGACACGCAGCGAAGCTGCTGGGAATCACGGTCAAGACGCTACAGCGCAACGAG